>JAGWAZ010000092.1 GCA_021296135.1 Chlorobiota bacterium
CTTTGCAACTCGATCATACCTGGTCGATAGACTTTATGCACGACCGCCTGGAGAACGGCCGTATCATAGGCTGCTTGAATGTGTTAGACGATGCCAAGCGTGAGATACTGTATCTAGAAGTCGATCACTCGATAAAAAGCCCCCGGGTGATCTGGGTGCTGAACCACCTTAATACAAAGAAGGCAAAAGCCCCAAAAGATCAGAATGGATAACGGACCTGAATTTATCACCAAACTCACTCAGCAATGGAGCGCAGCTCATGACATAACGTTTCAGTATATCGAGCCTGGCCAGCCCACCCAGAGTGCTTTTATTAAGTGTTTTAACGGCAGCTTCAGGCGGGGTGTGCTGGATGCTTATACTTTTGAGAATATAGATCAACTCCAAGAGTTGGCCGATGAATAGACGTAGGACTACAATCATCACCGACCTCATAAGAGCCTAAAAAACATGCCCCGGTGAAATATGCTGAGAGGTACCTTCTTAATCTGAAACAAAAATGTATAATTTAGCACTGTCCTAAAAATGGGAAGCCTACGGACCCACAATCCTCGGTTCAGATTATGGAGCCACCCGATGGTTGTTCGGGAAAAATCTCTTGTGATCTGAAGGGCTGTACAGGGGACTGAGGAATGTAGTGGAGAAATAGATTTGAAGCTGAATGAAGAAGAGGTTTCTCCCGGACTTTCATCAGTTCAAAATCCATATTAATAGCAATAACGACACTGTCAAGTAGTAGACTATATAAGGATATCCCTTTCGGTCAATTCGGAATGATCAAATTTTTATAAACGAATGTGTTCACGCTGAACTGGCACACAAATCGCATTATCCCCATTACGGTAATCACCGGTTGAAGCCATTGGCTTCAGTTTGCCCCATGCACGATTTATACGATAGAAACGATAGTCATTGTGTAAAAGCAATAAATCAAGGACGTCAGTTGGAGTATGACCAAAACTTGCGCTTGTCTTGGTGTTCAATTCTATGACCAAGATAGGAGGTACGTTTCTCTTTAATAGCTCTACTCCACCCTTTAAAATATCAAGTTCGGCTCCCTCCGTATCCATCTTGATGAGATCAATACGTTGGATATCGTTATCGGTAATATATTGATCAAGAGTAGTCATGGGAACGGTCACGGCCTTATAGTCGCTACGATCAAACGTTGAGAGTGAGCTATGACTATGATATAGCCCCTGGAAGGTGTACATTGTGGCTTCACTATCCTCGTTATCCCCTAAAGCAATGTTGTTAAAGTATACTTTATTTTGAAATCCGTTGATTTTCCAATTCCGTATAAGCTTGTTGAAAATAAACGGAAGTGGCTCAAAAGCATGCACTTCCCCTTCTGAAGCCAACTTTGATGCAAGTAGACTGTACCATCCGATGTTTGCCCCAATATCAAAAAACACGTCGTTTGGTCGAAGTAAGTGAGCAAATGCCTCTGTTGTTCCAGTTTCATACGTACGTCGATAAAAAATCACTTCCCGCCCGGCATCTTCCGGCAAAGTAATCTCAACCTTAATACCACAATGCCGAGTGGAAACCTCTAATGTCTTACCATAAAGGTATTTTCTACCAATCTTTTGCAATCGACCTTTGCCAAACTCAATCGGGATATGAGAACAATAACAGCGAATGAGAGAGTGGAGCAGTGTAGTCATTGATATTGATCAAAATTATTATTATGAATGAAAGTCATCAGGTTTAATAGATTGGACAAACCTACTGATTTCTAAGCATCTATTTCGTGTGGATTAGCATCCAACATCCATTTTTTGATAATTCATACCCAAAGTTGCACTAAATCGTTATCGGACCGCATGGTTTTCAGCGTTTTTCTCAGTAACGGGATCAGGTTTATTTTTCTATGATTAAATCGCCATTCGATCTCTTTTAGATACAGGGGAAAGTACGTTTTCAACAACCCACGATACTTACTGGTAAAGCCAATGCTTGGCATAGCTCCAAAATCCTTCTAAGCTGTTAATATGAGAGCCTCCTTTAGGCTTGCCTTTCTCTTTCTTAACGACGACATGGTCTCCAGCTATAGATAAGGAAGCGTAGGCGTGCCAATCATCTGTATAGTAGAGACTCCTAGGTTTCGTATACCGTTCAATGAGCGGCAAAAGAAACTTTCTGCTCCGGGCGGATACTGGGAAAGTCAAGACCAGACCATTGCGTTTATACATCCGGAAAACCATCACTTTGCCTTCAGCACCCCAGCCCCGTTTCCCGGGCCTTCGTCCTGCAAACAGGGTCTCATCCAATTCAATTTCACCGTTTAATGCCGTAAGATGCTGAATCTGATCCTGGTAAATACAAACCCGCATGATCCAGTACCAACGCTGGATTCCCTTCTGAGAGACAGGGACTTGAAAACACAGCCGATAGGCCGGAACACCCAGGCAAAAGTATTCTACAAACCTTCCTTTCCAGTAAGGAGAAGACTGACTCATTTGCCAGTAAGTTAGGGACAGGAAACCGGGTCAATCCACACTGTTTACAACGCTGTTGATCGGTTCGCAGTCTCCAATATTCAGTTCCCTTGCAGCTCTTTGAGGACATATTTACATACCTATAATATACTGTATTTCAGCAAGATATATGAAAATTAAGTGTAAGTTCCGTTACCAATTGGAGTGTACCCAATTATGTGGACACTCTTAAGTTAGAATAATACTGGTTCTCAAAATCAATTGGACTCATATACCCAATGCTCGAATGCAATCGCCTGCGATTCTACACATGCTCAATCCAATACCCAAGCTGACTGCGAGCCTTCTCTACGGAGTGAACCATGATCCGAGCAAGCAACTCCACCTCCAAGCTCGCAAAGAAGCTCTCACTCACAGCATTGTCCCAACAGTTTCCTCGACGACTCAGACTTTGTGTGACGCCCCATTTCGCAAGTAATCGACGAAACTCCCGGCTCTGATACTGTGAACCCTGATCCGAATGCATCAAGACCTCTCCTTTCTTCGCTCGAGGTTGCCACAAGGCGCGTCGCTGTGCTTCAATGACCAAGTTCGACTCCAAACTCTCTTGAACAGACCAACCGATCACGCGACGGCTATAGAGATCAAGCACCACCGCCAGATAGACAAAGCGACCATCAGCCAAACGAATATAGGTGATATCCCCACACCACCGTTGGTTCGGTCGGTCTGCACGAAACTCCCGAGCAAGCACGTTCGTTGCTACTGGTGTGCGATCACTGCTGAGCATCGTGCGAGGACGCCTTCGTCGACGACTGATCCGAGCAAGGCCTGCCTGAGGCATCAGACGAAAGACACGCTTGTAATTGACAACAATGCCCTCTCTGCCTAAGGCTGCCGTAATACGACGAACACCATAGCTCCCTCTGCTCTCGGCATGGATCAACCGTATGCGGGGCAGAAGCTGCCGATCTGCTTCTTGATTCGCCTCCTCTTGCGCTCGCACCGAACGCCAGCGGTAGTACCCCGAACGACTCACCTGGAGTACACCGCAGAGCATCTTCACCTAATAGTTCTCACGCTCTTGCTCGATGAACTCGTAGATCCGCTCGGTGCTTACTTCTTGGCGAAATACCCGACGGCTTTTTTTAAGATATCGCGCTCCTGCTCAAGCTCGCGATATGACCGTTGCAACTGCTCGTGCTCACCGCCTAAGACCTCAAGCTCTGATCGTTCATCGCTTGAGACTGAAGAGTGATGTGATCGACGCCAATGATAGAGTGTTTGAGTGCCTATCCCGTAGGCTTCTGAGACTGCTTGAATGCTCTTGCCCTCGACGACAAGATCGTGAAATACCTCGTCCTTAAGTTCTGCTGAATAGCGTTTCCCTCGGTTTGACATAATTCCCTCCATGACATAAGGTAGTTAGAATTATGTGTCCACTATATGGTCCACTATATGGGGTACACTCCAAATCTTTTTTTATATCTTGTCTCTTTACATGTTACATTCTATCGCTATAGGTGCAATTCTATCATGCCATATCATTCAACCCGAAGCTTCTGCGCTTCGCTTAAAACTCGCATTTCATTTTGTGCTCAATCCAATGAGGTTGAGTGCTGTTTTCTATTCACATTTTCCTAACCTTAACTAATTTTCAGGAGGTACCATGCGTATGTTTATTTCTCTGGTTTGCATTGCTCTTTTCTGTTTTGCCGAGGTAACGGCTCAGCAAGGAGAAGAACAAAGAGTCCGCGAAGCATCCGGCGATTTTGCTTTGTTGTTCGACCTCAGTGGTCTTGGAGACCTTGCCCTACAAGGTCTGTATGGCGGACAACTCGATTCAACAACAGTCTCCGGTGGATTCGGAGCCAAGTACTTAATTTCAGACAAACTGGCATTGCGAGGTGCTATTGGGTTCTTCAGAACGAGTGGTACCGACACATTTAATTTTCAACAAGGCAGTGGTCAATCCCTCTCGTCTGACATTTCAACCACTACCGTTATGATTGCCCCTTCATTGACGTATAACATCAGTACATCAAATAGTGTCGCTGGATATGTAGGAGGAGGCCTTCAATATATTGCAGCAACCACCAGTGTAGACGTAAACGATACAACAGCTATCTTCAGCTCGAAATCATCTTCAACAGCCTCCGGATTTGGCGGAGGAGCAGTGTTTGGTATTGAGTGGTTCCCGTGGGAAAACGTTAGCCTCTCTGCTGAGTACACATTTGGTTTCACCACATCATCAAGTTCTGTGGAATATACCGTTGAAAATATTACCACCACCGTTGAAAGCCCCTCAACAACGGGCATAGGGATCTCATCACGTGGGCGCCTTACAGCAGGATTCTATCTCTGAGGAAGCAAGGACTTTTGGAATCGTCGTTTTCACGCGGCAATCTCCAGATCCTGGAGATTGCCACTTTCTTTTCTTCATCTTTATAACTTCCACTTCCTCAGTTATCTTCTTAGAAGAATACAAGCTATCATTCATCTTTATAGGTAGAGTCACTGAGTTTATCGGTCACAAACAATCGGTTCACAAATGTCTACACCGTCCCAGCGCGTGCAAACGCTACGCGAGCAACTCAATGAGCACAACTATCGCTACTACGTCCTGAACGCCCCCACTATCAGCGACAGAGAATTTGATGTGCTTCTTGAAGAGCTTCAAGCCCTTGAAGCAGAACACCCGGAATTGGTTACCTCAGACTCTCCAACTCAACGCGTCGGAAGCGACTTATCCGACCAGTTTCCAACAGTTGCTCATGCTCACCCGATGCTCTCACTTGCTAACACATACTCCGAAGAAGAGGCCCGCGAATTTGATCGTCGAGTGCGTGAACGTCTTGACAATGAATCCTTCCACTATACAGCAGAACTCAAGATCGATGGCGTTGCAATCAGCTTGATTTATGAAGATGGTCTGCTCACTCGTGGTGTTACTCGTGGGAATGGAGAAGAGGGAGATGACATAACACCAAACGTTCGCACGATCAACTCAATTCCACTTCGCGTTCGTGATACGGAAGTTCATGGGACAAAACTCAGGAATTTTGAAGTTCGCGGTGAAGTGTATATGCGCGTGGAAGAATTCAATGCGATGAATCGTGAACGAGAAGGACGTGGTGAAAAGGCGTTTGCCAATCCACGCAACTCTACCGCCGGTTCTCTAAAAATGTTGGATCCAAAGCTCGTAGCCGAACGTCCGCTCAAGATCTTTATCTACTCTCTCTTTACCAACGATCTGGAGCTCCGGAGCCACTATATAAACCTCGATTTGTTAAAAGAACTTGGCTTTCGTGTGAATCCATACGTCCAATTGTGTGGTACGATTGATGATGTTCTCACTTACTGGAGAGAATGGGAAGAAAAACGCGAAACTCTCCCGTATGAAGTTGATGGAGTTGTCGTCAAGGTCGACTCACTTGAACAACAAGAGAAGCTGGGGCAGATCTCCAAATCACCCCGTTGGGCTATGGCCTGGAAATTTGAGACCTTGACAGCTCGAACAAAGCTAAATGATATTGCCACCCAGGTTGGTCGTTCCGGTCGAGTCACGCCGGTAGCAGAGCTTGAACCGGTCTTCCTTGCCGGATCGACTGTAAGCAGAGCAACGCTTCATAATGCAGACTTTATTGCAGAGCTTGACGTCCGAATTGGAGATATGGTCGAGATCGAGAAAGGGGGTGACGTCATTCCGAAAGTCAACCGGGTTATCCTCGATGAGCGTGCAGATAACAGTGAGCCGTATACATTCCCTGTCACGTGCCCCTGCCCCCTCAATTCAACCTTAATCCGACCGGAAGGAGAGGCCAATTACTTCTGTGCTCATAATGAGTGTCCATGGCAACTTCGAGGCCGAATTGAACATTATGCGTCACGTGGGGCAATGGATATCGAAGGATTGGGAGAAAAGGTCGTCGATCAGTTCGTCACTCTCGGTTGGCTAAACAATGTAGCAGACATTTATGATCTCCGTGACCGCCGTAATGAGATTGCCGAGCTGCAACGTTGGGGAGAAAAGTCTGCTGACAACCTGCTTGAAGGTATTGAGAAGAGTAAGACTCAGCCCCTCTGGCGATTAATCTTCGGTCTCGGTATTCGGCATGTCGGTGCATCGGTGGCTCGTATTCTTGCCAAGAAATACTCCCAACTTGAAAGGCTGGCAGAAGCTACACAGGAAGAGTTAGAGGAGATCAATGAGATTGGTCCTCACATTGCCAACTCTATTGTTGACTTCTTCGAGGATACCAACAATCTCTATCGCATCAAACGACTCCATGACGCCGGTCTGCGTATGGGAGATCCAGAGCCTGACCCAGATGAAGATGAGGGTTACACAAGAGATGCATTCTTTGCTGAGAAGACGTTTGTCCTGACGGGAACACTCAATAACTTCACACGAGATGAGGCAGCGGCCGAGATCGAGAAGCGGGGAGGGAAGACATCCTCCAGTGTCAGCAAAAAAACAGATTATGTAGTAGCTGGAGAGAAGGCAGGATCAAAATTGGAAAGGGCAACTCAGCTTGGCATTAAGGTTATTGATGAAGATGAACTCGCACTCCGTCTGCACCATGTTCACGAGAACAAACCTGGGGGAGAGCCTCAGAATCGATAAGGAATCGAACGCGGATTGAACGGATAGCGGCACTATATACTTCGGAAGATTCTTTGGATCGATCTTTCAACAATCGCTACACGCTTGAGAGAAGAGCTGTCACATGGCTGTTTTTAGCTCCGTGGCTGATCACCCTCCTTCTGTTCTGGGCTTATCCTCTTCTCTACTCTCTCTACTTAAGCTTTACTGAGTACAGAACACTATCAGGGCAGATTACCTGGATTGGTCTCGATAACTATTCCCGATTGCTCGGTGATAACGTCTTCTGGAAGGCATTGGCGAACACATCAATCTTTGTTGTTGGAACAATTCCCTTTACAACAATATTTGCGATTGCCTTAGCAGTCATGCTGAACCGGAATATTGCGTGGAAAGGATTTTACCGCTCAGCCTACTTCATTCCGTCAGTCACCGCGTTGGTTGTTCTCTCTTTGATCTTCACTAATCTTTATGCTCAGGATGGCTATATCAACAGTCTGTTAAGCCTGATTGGCATTCCCTATCCTCAAGATGGATGGTTGCTGAATACCGGTACCGCACTTCCGGCAATTATGGCAATGGACGTCTGGATTGCTACCGGCTACTATACGGTCCTCTTTCTTGCCGCACTTCAGACAATACCAAAGGAGTTGTACGAAGCATCGGAGATCGACGGAGCGTCGCGCAGACAGCAGTTCTTCAGCATAACTCTGCCCGGATTGCGACCAATGCTTCTCTTCGTGATTGTTCTCAACACAATTCGCTCCTTTCAAGTCTTTACCGAAGTCTATGTAATGACAAAAGGGGGGCCTCTCAACGCAACAACAACGCTCGTTTACGAAGTCTACCAAAACGCCTTCGATCACTCCAATCTGATGGGTTATGCTTCGGCGATTGCCTACGTTACGTTTATTGTGATCCTGGGAGTCTCTCTTGTGCAGATATGGCTTTTGGGAAAGAACAATTCAAAAGGCTCTAGACCAGAAGATTGAGGTAAATTTGGCCTGAAAGCCTTATGAAGTATAGCAAACTCAGCGATTATAACCTCAAAAAAATAATACGGTTCTTCTGTGCGGATGTCGATGCAACAAAGGCGAGTATCTTACTAGAATTTAATCGCAAGACGATTAACCGCTCTTATCTGATGTTCAGCGAGGTGTATTTCTATCAAGCAGACTGTTGACAAAGCACAGGTATAGGGCACAGTGGAGTTGCCTGCCTGCCGCAGGCAGGGATGAGGCGTACTTTTGAAGCAAACGATTACCAGGAGTCAACCGGCCTCGAAAACGCGGACGGGGTACTGGAAAGCAACCCGTCTTTGGTATCTTTGAGCCTGAAGGACGGGTCTATACGGAGATCATCCCGGAGGGAAAGCGGGATAATCTGCGTAAAGTACTACAGGGCAAGGTATCTGTTGAAAGCCTTGTTATTACTGATGGTTGGCGTGGATACAACGAATTGGTGGATGTGGGTTATGACCCCGAATTCAACTCTGAAGTGCAACGGTTGCTGGAGGAGTCATAAGGCAACGGAAAATCGGCCTGAAGGCTGAAGA
>JAGWAZ010000017.1:0-35837 GCA_021296135.1 Chlorobiota bacterium
GCCCGAGGAAATGTCTGGGGTGGAAGAGACCCTGGGAAGTATATTGTGGTAAAGCTCTTCCACCTGTTGCACTTCAGACTTGAATGTGGGGTGTCGGTAACATTATTAAGCTTGCCAGCAAAGCTAATTTATAATATATTTTATAATATTTCATCTTATATATAGTTAAAAATTATTGAAAAAATGTGTTTTTGTGTTTTCCTGCTTTGAGCAAATATGCAAAGAAGTCTTCGGTTTTCGACCGGTGATTTTTTCCGGTTCTGGTTGGGAAGTATTCAAATGGGTCTCTGCATTTTTGATAAGTTGTCAAGGGGGTTTTAAATGGAGTGTGCTCAGGTAGAGTGCTATGCTGTACGGCGTGGCGCTTTTTGTGCTCCGTGCTCCGTTGGTCCGTGGCTTCCTACTCCGTGGTCCGTAATACCTATTACCCATAAGGACTAAAGATGTTTCTATTGCTTTCCAATTCTCAGTCTTTATCGTACTCATATCAAAATTAACGAGACACCACGAAGGGGTGATAGGACAGATGTCTAGTTTTGTAGGACTTTTCCGAACTGTTACAAAAAGATATAATCGAGACTGAACGCCCGTTGGTTGTTTGTTGGTTGTCAGAGGCCTAAAAAAGGAGACTCCGAGGAAGCGACACGGTAATCTCCCTTGTCAGCACCGCACACTTGAATCACTACCAGAACCTGCGTCTCCAAATCGACCGTATGCTCTACCTTGTGCGCCATAAGGGTGCGCCCGTCCTTCATCTCGGTGATGCACGCATCCGGATCAATCGGTGAATTTTCATGCATCCTCTTTCTGAGGAATTCTTTGCCACCTAATTTTGATTCAGTACATTCGGTGATCTTTGTTGAAGCAGAACTTTATCGTAGAAAGAAGACCGAACGAATGCCAACAAGTGCAGTGACTGATTCCGGGTTGAAAGAGCTTGTGGAGTATGATCTTTCACCGGAGGATGTTGCAGAACGACTGACCGGCCTTGGGCTTGAAGTAGAGTCGATAGATAATCGTTACGAGGAGCTGAACGACTTCATCGTCGGTGAGGTGGTAACGAAAGAGAAGCATGAGAAGGCCGATAAACTTTCGGTTTGCACGGTTTCGACCGGTTCGGGCGAGCCGTTAACCGTTGTTTGTGGCGCTTCAAACGTTGAGGCTGGACAAAAAATTGCCTTTGCTCCGGTCGGTACAGAGATTTCCGGGGCTGGATTTACCGTTGAAAAGCGGAAAATTCGAGGGGTAGTCTCTGAAGGGATGATATGTTCTGAATCAGAACTTGGGCTTGGTGAAGGGCATGACGGCATTCTCGTGCTTCCCAAGGAACTTGAACCGGGAACTCCGTTGTCAGAGGTTTTTGGTGATGTTGTTTACGAGATTGACATCACACCCAATCGGGGTGATTGTCTGAGCCACATTGGCGTTTCGCGGGAGATAGCTGCCATTACTGGAAATCGGATCGGATTCCCGGAATCGACTCCGGAAGAGACCGATGAGTTGACAAGTGATACGGTCGAAGTAGAAATTGAAGACCCCGATCTCTGTCCGCGATATGCTGCCCGTGTCGTGAAAAACGTGAAGGTGGAACCCTCCCCACTCTGGTTGCAGGAGGCGCTGAAAAAGATCGGTGTCCGACCGATCAATAATGTCGTTGATGTTGCAAGCTACGTGATGTTCGAGTCGGGACACCCACTTCATGCGTTTGATTACGATCAGGTAAGCGGGAAGAAGATTGTAGTTCGCACTGCAGAGAAGGGAGAGAAATTCACAACACTCGACAGCAAGGAACGCGAGTTGCCGGAGGATGCCTTGTTGATCTGCGACGCCAAACGACCGGTGGCAATAGCCGGGGTTATGGGTGGTGAGAACTCGGAGATCACAGATTCATCGACCAACGTGTTGATTGAGTCGGCCTGGTTTGATCCCTCATCGATCCGTAAGACCGCCCGCGGGCTTGGCCTTGCGACAGATGCAAGCTATCGTTTTGAGCGTGGCGCGGATATCGGGATTGTTGAGTATGCTATCAACAGGGCAGCACGGTTCATCGCCAAGATTGCTGGAGGAGAGGTTCTAAAAGGGATCATCGATGCCTATCCAGTGCCAAAGGAAGAGAGAAAGGTCCCCCTTCGCTTCCACAGAACGGCCTCAATCCTTGGTCTTGAGATTGAGCATGAGAGACAGATCGGGATTCTTGAAGCGCTTGGATGCAAGGTCGTGAAGAGAGAGCAGGATGGAGCCACCTTTCTTGTTCCAACATGGCGTACTGATATTACACAGGAGATCGATCTGATTGAGGAAATCGCTCGTGTCAACGGTTATGGAGCTATCCCGGATGATACGCGAGCAATGATCGGTATATTTGTCGGGGTCGATCCGGTACAAGAATTAATTGGCCGTACTCGTCAGTTCTTTGTTGCAAATGGCTTTACAGAGGTTGTGGCGCCTTATCAGACCGATCCCGAGTCTGCACAACAGTATGGAGAGGCCGTTGAGTTACGGAATGCGCTCGGAGAGGATACGTCCTTCATGCGAACAAATCTGCTCCCGGGACTTGGAAAGATTATCAGCCTCAACGAACGCCATTCACGACGAAATCTCCGGCTCTTTGAAATCGGCAAGGCGTTTCGCAGTGCGGGCCAAAGTGAAGGGATTATCCCCGGGATTGTCGAGATGGAAGAACTTGCCCTTGTTGTGGCGGGAAAAGCCGGGCCGTTTGCATGGGATGTAAAGGAACGGGAGGTTGATCTCTACGATCTGCGAGGTGTTGTTGATCGCTATCTTGGGAGCCTCGGCCTTGGGTCGGGAGAATATCGCCCGGTCAACCAAGCAAAGTGGGGAATTGGAGTACCTGCTCTTGCGCTCTTCGTGAATAACCAAGAGGTTGCCCGACTCGGTTCAATCGACGATTGGGTTTTGAAGCGGTATGATATTGCGAGTCAGCCCTATGTTATGTTGCTCGATGTGGAGCGGTTGAGCAAGGCTAAGAAGGGAACGTCACAATACGTTCCGCCATCGAAGTATCCTGTCGTTGATCGGGATATTTCGATCCTCCTCGATGCATCCGTTCATAGTGGCGATGTGGAGGCCATGATTCAGAAGAGGGGAGGGGAACTGCTGCAAGAGATGCAGCTCTTTGATATCTATCAGGGCAAAGGAATTCCAAAGGGGAAAAAGTCAATAAGCTATGGCTTGAAATTCGGTTCAAAAGAGAAGACTCTTGAAGAGGCTCACGTGGATGAGCAATTGAAGCAGATATTGAAGGGACTGATGGAAGAATTCAAGGCGGAGCTGCGTTCCTGATAGTGAATTTTGATTTTCGATGGCAAAAAGGAAAAGTAGCACTACTGACTGCATAATTCTATAGACAGCAGACATTGGAGGAAGGGTAAAGAACAAGAAGGGTTATTAAGCAGATTAGAATACATTTCAGATACCCAACAACTGGAGCCAGATATGGATCGGCATCAAGAAGAAATCCGTAAAGTCTTTGAACGATTGAGTCGTTCACTGGAGCTTGTCAGTGATCGGTTCAGAGCGTTGCGTCGAGAACGGGATCTGTTGATGGAGCGTGTCGACGAACTGGAAAGGCAGAATGGGGAAACCGAACGTGTGATACGGGAACGGGATAGTCTCCTGGCGGAACATGAAAAGACTCTTACATCGCTTCAGAAACGGTTGCAGGAAGCCGAGTATGAGTGCGATGATGCTAAGGGGCATGCCAAGACGTTTGCCGAGGAGCGCGATCAGGCCCGTGCGACGGTTGAATCAATGGTGGTCCGAGTCAAGAAGGTGGAAGAGAGC
The DNA here is from genome assembly GCA_021296135.1 of Chlorobiota bacterium. Lineage (GTDB taxonomy): Bacteria > Bacteroidota > Ignavibacteria > OLB7 > OLB7 > JAGWAZ01. The sequence continues at coordinate 3,805 of JAGWAZ010000017.1, forward strand.
CAGATAGAGCGGGCTTCGGAGAATGAGAGATTGATGCGCGATCTTGAAGAGGCACTTGAACTCGCTTCCCATAACGAAGCGTTGGCAGAAGAACTCAAAAAGAAAATAGAGCAGTCCGAACGTGAGCAAGAGGGGCAATTGACGGTATCGGTTGAGGAGAAGGAAGAGTTGATACATCAGGCTGAGGAGGCTTTGACATTGATTGACAAGCATCTGGTTGATGCCGATCGCTGATCCTTTACCTTTAAGCTGTAGATAGTCACGGCTTCTTCTTTCGTGCTCATGCTCTTTTTCTTATGTTTGAAGTGTGGTACACACTTCTGGAGTGCAGGGTGTACAGAGAAGAATTACAATGGTATAGATTGGCCTCTTTTAAGAGGTAGCAGATGATTATTCATACTATGTTGTTCGGTAGCATGTTTGTTAATGCTATGAAGAATGTTCATGTTCAAATAGTGATTCACGTTACGAAATCAACTGATTGTGGAAAGTCTGTCGGTTAACATATATAATAGCGAATACAAGCTGCGTGGCGATAATCCTGAGAAGATCAAAGAAGCTGCTGCAATTGTAGATCAACAGATGAAGTTTGTTGCATCGAAGGTACCGATGCAACCAACCACAACCACAGCGGTATTGGCGGCACTCAACACCGCTGAACAATTTCTTGCCGAGCAGAGTCGATCTGGGAAATTGATTTCAGATGTTGTTGAGCGACTGAATCAGCTCGATCAATCCCTTCATGAGTTGATTGATATAGCTTGAGGTTCAGTCCGTATTGCAGAGACATGGCTGACTGTGAATAATCCATTTGACAGTAGGATCAAAATCTGCTTTTCTATTGATTTAGTGCGAGCACGTTCGTCGTGACACGCAATTATATGAACCATTTCTTATAATACAGGGTTTGAGCTCGACGTGTTAATCACAGGCCTCAATTTTCGATTTCGGGAATGCTTCAACCAGCATCATTGTTGGTTGGCGCCAGTGGACGTGAGATATACGACGGTGATTTCCCACTGTGTCTTAGCTGGGTTCATGACCTTGCCCGAGGATTTTCCTTGTGAGAATCCCGCGACGGGCGTGCGCACTTTTTCTCTCGAAAACTCCGCCTGTCGGAACTTGCCTTGAAACTTCTTTTCCTCCTGCACATTCAGAAGGATTGCCTGCCATGATGAGTCCGTTTTATGCCTCTCACCTTTGAAAGGTGTTCGGTGACTCAATCATTTGGCGGGAGCAATCCTGAACAGCGTATCAACAACTGTGTCAAGAGAAAGTCAACTTCGTTGTGAAGTTTGTTTTATGATATATCATAACTGTTAATTAGATATGGAATTCTGGATAATAATCGCTGCAATTATAGCGGCACTGATCGGTATGCTGATCGGCTGGCAGGTTATCAAGAAGACTGCCCAAGGAAAGGTTACCGAAGCAGAATTGGAGGCCGAGCGGCTTTTAAACGCGGCTCAGAATGATGCTGATGAATTGAAACGTAAAAGGCTTCGAGAGGCCAAAGAAGAGTTCAACAAAAGGAAGCAAAATCTTCAGCGAGAACTTGCGAAACGACGGGAGAAACTCCATGCCTACGATCGACAACTGAAGAAGAAAGAGGCGAATCTTGAGAAAAACCTTGCGAAGAATCTGGGTTCGGTTAAGCAGAAAGAGAAAGCGTTAAACGAACAACAACAGGACCTGAAGAAAGAGCGAAACAAGCTCTCAGAGACTGGAAAGAAGCTTAAACTCGAACAAAAAGACATCGAGAATCTGCGAACCACGGTTGAACAGCAGAAAAAAGTTGTAGAAGAGCTTATCGCCGAACAAAATCATCGACTTGAGCGGATCAGTGGTATGTCTCGTGAGGATGCAAAAAAATTCCTTATGAAGAATATGGTCAACGAGGCCAAGTTGGCCTCTGCTCAGGAAGTCAAGATGGTTCGGGATGAAGCGAAGCTCGAAGCGAAGAAAATTTCACGGAACATCATTGTTCAGGCAATTCAAAGAACTGCTTCGGATCATTCCGTTGAAACAACCGTTTCTGTTGTCAATTTGAGTGGTGATGAAATGAAGGGGCGAATTATCGGTCGTGAAGGCCGCAATATCCGCGCCTTTGAAGCAGCAACAGGAGTCGATGTCATTGTCGACGACACACCGGAGGCTGTAATTATTTCCGGCTTTGATCCGTTCCGACGTGAGGTCGCTCGCGCTGCACTGGAACGTTTGATGCAGGATGGTCGTATTCATCCGGCCCGTATCGAGGAGGTTGTTGAAAAGGCACGCAAAGAGCTTGAAGAGGATATTATCCAGACAGGTAAGAATACTCTGCTGGAACTTGGTATCGGAAACGTCCATCCGGAGATTGTTCGACTGATCGGACGCATGAAGTACCGCTCAAGCTATGGTCAAAATGTCTTGAGCCATTCTATCGAGGTTGCCTATCTGACAAGCATTATGGCAAAGGAACTCGATTTGAACGTTGACCACGCAATACGTGCTGGTTTGATGCATGATATAGGAAAGTGTGTTGACAGAAATATTGAAGGGCCACATGCGTTGCTCGGCTATGACATTGCCAAAAGGTACAAGGAGCATCATGTCGTAGCGAACGCTATCGGCGCACACCATAACGATATCGAAATGGAATCTCCGATTGCCGTTCTTGTACAGGCAGCTGACTCTATTTCAGGCGCTCGCCCCGGTGCTCGAAGGGAATCACTGGAAGCCTATGTCAAGAGACTTGAGACCCTTGAAACGTTGGCCCGGTCGTTTGATGGTGTCGAAAAGACCTACGCCATTCAGGCAGGACGTGAAGTGCGCGTTATGGTAGAACCTGACAGGGTGGATGATCTGTTCGCTGACCAGTTAGCTAATGATATTGCCGATAAGATTCAGCAGGAGATGGAGTATCCGGGTCAGATCAAGGTGATAGTGATTCGGGAAAAACGGGCGGTGTCTTATGCCAACTAAAAACACTGATGAACACGGATGAATGCATGATGAACCCAGATATGATGCTGCCTTATTAGTGATAGCGACAGAGATAATAGAATAAATGCAAAACCTTGCCATCCGGAAGTCTGCCAGAGTGGATCTACGGGTCGGTCACAGCAGCGGTCCAAGAGTGAGCTGTTCGTCTCTGTATTGATCTGGGTCATTCAGAGTGAACAACAAAAAAACGGCTTCGATCGAGTCTGATCGAACCGTTTTTATCAGCCTAAAAATCTGTGTTTATCTGTGGTTTACTTCGAGATTGTCATCCGTCGAGTCAGGGCGCCATACTCTGTCTGAATGCGATAGAAATAGAGTCCTGGCATCAGATCCGGACGTGAAAGCTCAATGGTGTAGACTCCCGCCTTCTGATTTTCATTGACAAGAGTCTTGACCAGACTTCCCAGCATGGTGTGAATTGTGACCGTTACATGCGTGTTTTGCGGGATCCCATATCTGATAGAGGTCGCATGCTGGAATGGATTCGGGTAATTCTGGTCGAGAAACATCCGCGCAGGAGCGTTCTTGTCGGTGATGGCGACAGTCGTATCAAGCTTCCGTTGGTGCAGGATAGTCTCGAGGTCCGTGAAGAGACTGAACGGAAACTGTGGAGCAACGACAAGAGAGGTCGATTTTTCGATAACCGTATTATTACCGATGCCAGCCGCATCTACCCTTAAAACAGAAAGGGCAAGCATTGCAAGCAATACTGTCAGAAATGTTGCACGTCTATAAAATGTCCCCACATGTTTCATAGTCCCCTCACTGCAATTCGTATTGGTTAAGGTGAACAGTACTATAGACTGAGAAGCAGCCAAGATATTTCATTAGATTTTGCAAAAATTGTGACGATTTTTCATTTGAGTCCTTATTCAACCTCATCCTTGCCAGCAAGAAGAGGCTCAACTTCCTCAATCGTAACGTTTTCGTAGTAATCTTCATTGATCGCAATCATTGGCGCGCCGCCGCAGGCCCCCATACATTCGACTTCTTCGAGAGAGAATTCACCGTCGTCAGTCCTTTCCATGTGACCAATTTCAAGCATATTCGATACATGATTGTAGAGATCTTCACCACCTCGCAGAAGGCAACTAATGTTTGTGCAGATTTGAACATGGCGTCTGCCCATCGGGCGTTTCCAGTACATCGTGTAGAACGAAGCTACTCCCTGAACGTGCGAAAAAGGAAGACTCAGTACTTCGGCAACATGTTTGAGAACAGGGATTGAGAGCCACCCCCATTTTTTCTGAGCCAGCCAGAGTAACGGCATCACAGCAGCTTGGGCTTCGGGATACTTTCCTTTAATTTGCTCAATCCGCTGAAGCTCTTCTTCGGTAAAGGCAATATTCTCCTGATCGTGCTCGGAGCTTGATATAACTGAGATCGTTTCGTTCATGCCTGTGAATTCATCCTGAGGAACGTTAATTCCAACCTGGCCAAATCTACAAAGAATCAGGCGATCGATGGACAGACATCAAAGTTGTTCCTCTCTCATCTAAAACATACAACGTCGTACGGAGAGTTTGTATCATTGATCGAGAATGGAAAACTCCCGACTCTTCGACTCTATGAACTGATATAACACCCCCCCTGTTGTACCCTATAAAAATTTTTAATAATATCCTTTCAACATGAAGCAACGGGGACAGATATATTCTGCTCATATAGGTGAAACGAAACTTGAGGCAGATTTAACCGAATATGGTTCAGTGAGGTTTGAGGGGGATGAAAACCCTGTTGTGCTGAAGGAGGGAGGAAGCCTTTGGGAATGGAGGTATGAGCGATCTCACGATAGGGGGTATCTTGGGGAGTATCCTGTTGCGGTACAGCCTGGTGCCGAAGAGCACGAGTACATTATCTTTGTCAATGGAGAAGTTGTATATGTCTCTCTGGAGACAGCAAGAGATCGAAGACTGAGGGGTTTGCAAATCTCTACTGCTGTCGGCAGGTCTGCTATCCAGATGATCCGGGCCCCAATGCCAGGTCTTTTGAAGTCAATTCTTGTCCAGGAGGGGAGTGCAGTTGCAAAGGGAGATTCACTCTGTATCCTTGAGGCCATGAAGATGGAGAATGAAATCAAGTCCCCGGGTGATTTCAAGGTCGGATTGGTCTCAGTCGAGTCAGGAACACCTGTAGAAAAGGGGACTGTGTTGCTACAATTGCTACTTCTGAACGACTAACAGGTATGGGATTGCAATAGTTTGCATGAAGTGATAATCTACACTATAGAATCTTACGTTCAACTAAGTTAACTGGAGATTGTTATGGGAATTTTTGGAAGGCTCACCGACATTATGAAGGCGAATATCAACGAGCTGCTTGACCGTGCCGAAGATCCAGAGAAGATGATAAAGCAAATGGTTCTTGAAATGGAAGAGGCCATGAATAAGGCGACCTTGGCAGTTGGCCAGGCTATCGCCAACGAGAAATCATTGGAGCGGCAGTATAACCGCCAAACCAAGCAAATGGAAGACTGGCAGCAGAAAGCCGTTCAGGCTGTGCAGGCTGGCAGGGATGATCTTGCTTCGCAGGCGCTACAGCGGAAGAACACGATTGGTCAGAACGTAAGTGATCTTGAGCGGATGCTGGCCGAAGCGCGTGCTTCATCTCAAGGACTACGTACTCAGCTCGATCAACTGAAGTCAAAGCTTGACGAGGCTCGGATGCGTCAGAATACCCTGATTGCACGCTCACAGACAGCAAAGGCGAAGAAACAGGTTGCCCAGTCCTTTGCCGGTGTTGGGAGTGATGCCTTCTCCAAATTTGATAAACTGGAGCAGAAGGTGGAGAAAAGCGAAGCAGAGGCCGAAGCTTTTACACAGCTTGCCGGAGAGAACACTTCGCTTGAGGATGAGTTCAAAGCTCTTGGGGCAAGCAGTGCGGCGGATGATGAACTGGCTGCGCTCAAAGCCCAGCTTGGTATGGGTAGCTCCACAGCTGGGCAACTCGAACAGGGAGATAGAAACAACAATTCAGGCTCGTGACAGAAAACGAACAACACACAAACCAATTATAGAACAGATAATCATGGCTGATATTCAGGAAATGATTGATGGCGCTCGCCTGAGAGTGCAGGGCTATCTGGCTGAAGTCGATCCCGATTTTCAGGAGTATGACAGCGGTATGTTTACTGTGCAAGAGGGATCAGCAATTGTTGGTATTTCGTTCCGACCCTGGCATGAGGGGGATGTTGCTGTTGAGTTTACCAGCCAGCTTGTCAACGGTGCTACTATCAACGACGAAACAATGCGTTGGCTGCTTCAAAAGAACGCCGAGTTGCACTTTGGCTCGTTTGGTCTTCTTTTTGATGATACGATCATCTATTCTCACACTCTTCCAGCAGGCAATCTTGATCGGAAAACCTTTACAGCAACTGCCTTAACCGTAGCAGCAATCGCCGATCATTACGATGATAAGATTGTTCAGGTAGCCGGAGGAACCCTGGCAAGTGCAGCAGTTTCTAAAGAAACTTCAAAGGTCAAAGAGGCCTCCTGATCCTTCAATTAGAGATGACAGTGACCTGCAACCGCAGTCGCATGGAGAGCGACTGCGGTTGTTTTATTTGAAGAAGAACTTCAAGAATATGCCCGACTCTCTTGCGCTCTACACCATGTTTCCGTAAGTTTCAATCTGTTCATCCTGTACAAACCTCTTTCTTGGTGTGATGAAAGATCTGGAAATGAAGAAGCTCTACTACTCGATCAGTGAGGTCGGCAAGATGGTCGATCTGGAGCAATATGTGCTTCGGTATTGGGAGCGAGAATTCAGCCAGTTACGCCCACAGAAGAATCGTGCCGGTAATCGCATCTACACCGAAAAGGATATCGAGATTATCAAGCTTATCAAACGGTTGACCCGCGAGGATCGCTATACGATCAGTGGTGCTCGTCAGGTACTTGAACAGATGACCTTTGATAACGGAGTGCCAACATTGCCCGACGATTTTGCTCCGGTGCCATCTGAGTTGCAGGAGATAGATACCCTGGCCGAGGATCTCAGGGAAGTCAGGGCAACTCTTGTTAAACTCCTTGACAAGCTGAGAAACGGCCAGTCCGATTAAAAGGCCGTATCTTTGTTCTGCTGGTTTTCAAATCTCGGAGCGTGGCGCAGCCCGGTAGCGCACCTGAATGGGGTTCAGGAGGTCGTGGGTTCAAATCCCGCCGCTCCGACACGATGAATAATTGTTATCGCCGACCGGAACTCTCCTTCCGGTCGGTTTTTCTTTCTTTAAGATCTAATGTTTGTCCTTCAGATAACTATCCTTTATGACCCTTGGATTAATTGCTGCGGGTGAAGGATCACGGTTGAAAAACCAGAAACTCACCGAGTCCATTAAGCGTACTTGGCCGACGAATTTCCCAGCGGTTTTACCTTTACTTCCGGAACCTGATAAGCGAGCTCTTTCATTAACCATGACAATTGTGATCTCCCCTGCCTCGCTATCGAAGATCGATAATCCCCAATTCTCTAATCTGTATCTCTGACTCTTTCTTACTTACTCCTTCACATAGATCTCACCACCGCTGTTGATAAACTCCTGTGCCTTCTCTCTCATTCCTTCTTCGAGAGCTGTTGATTCTTCCAGACCCTTCTTTACAGCATACTCCCGAACATCCTGTGTGATCTTCATCGAGCAGAAGTGTGGACCACACATCGAGCAGAAGTGGGCAACCTTTGAAGACTCTTTCGGTAGTGTCTCATCGTGATATTCACGGGCTCGGTCCGGATCGAGACTAAGGTTGAATTGGTCGCTCCAGCGGAACTCAAAACGTGCTTTTGAAAGAGCGTCGTCCCGTATCTGTGCTGCAGGATGCCCTTTAGCAAGATCGGCAGCATGGGCAGCAATTTTATAGGCTATGATGCCTTCACGTACGTCATGTTTGTTGGGCAAGCCGAGGTGTTCCTTTGGCGTGACATAGCAAAGCATAGCTGTTCCAAACCAACCGATCATTGCTGCTCCGATTGCGCTTGTGATGTGATCGTAGCCTGGGGCAATATCTGTTGTGAGAGGGCCGAGCGTGTAGAAGGGAGCTTCCTGACAGACTTCAAGCTGCTTTTCCATGTTCTCCTTGATAAGGTGCATCGGGACATGTCCCGGACCTTCGATCATAACCTGGCAGTCCATTTCCCACGCAACCTTTGTCAGTTCGCCAAGCGTTTCCAGCTCAGCAAATTGTGCCTCATCGTTTGCGTCAGCTATTGAGCCGGGTCGCAAGCCATCACCAAGTGAGAAGCTCACGTCATAGGCACGCATGATCTCACAGATTTGACGGAAGTGTGTGTAAAGAAAGCTCTCCTCGTGGTGTGCCAGACACCATTTTGCCATAATTGATCCGCCACGAGAGACAATGCCGGTTACTCTGTTTGCAGTCAACGGAACGTAGGGAAGACGAACGCCAGCGTGAATGGTGAAGTAGTCAACGCCCTGTTCAGCCTGCTCAACAAGGGTATCGCGAAAGATTTTCCACGTTAGTTCTTCTGCCTTCCCGTTGACCTTCTCAAGCGCTTGATAGATTGGAACCGTGCCGATAGGAACCGGAGAGTTCCGGAGAATCCATTCACGGGTTTCATGAATGTTCTTTCCCGTCGATAGGTCCATGACTGTATCGGCACCCCATCGAATACCCCAGGTCATCTTTTCGACTTCTTCCTCAATTGAACTGGTGACTGCAGAGTTGCCGAGATTGCAGTTGATTTTGACCAGGAAGTTGCGACCAATCGCCATTGGCTCCAGCTCCGGATGGTTGATGTTTGCCGGAATGATTGCGCGACCCCGAGCAACTTCATCCCGAACAAACTCAGGGGTTATCTCGCTCGGGATTTTCGCTCCCAGGCCATTACCACGATTCTCTGGCTTTGTTGGAATTCTCCCTTCCCTTCGCATCTCGTGAAGCTTTATGTTTTCCCGAATTGCCACGAACTCCATTTCCGGCGTAATAATGCCTTGCTTTGCATAGTACATCTGCGTTACTGCGTGACCTGGCTTTGCTCTTCGAGGCTGACGGATATGCTCGAAGCGGAGGGAGGCAGTCTTTGGATCATTCATTCGTTCCTGACCGTAGGCGCTGCTCAGCGTATCGAGTACCACAGTCTCCTCTCGATCTTCAATCCACTTGGTGCGAAGGTCTGGCAGGCCTTGCTGAACGTCAACGCAGATCTTCGGGTCCGTCCAGGGACCGCTCGTATCATAGACAAGAACCGAAGAGTTCTTTTCAGCACCAAACCTAGCAGGCGTGTCAGTAAGCGTTACTTCACGCATTGGAACGCGAATGTCGGGACGGCTCCCCTCAACGTAGACCTTGTGTGAAGAGGGAAATTGTTCAACCTCTACCTTCTCTGGAGTCGTTTCTCCTCGTCCGCTGCGATAGGTTTCGTTTGTCTTCATTATCTCACTCCTCATTGGCTAATAAATACATTGGGTTCTCCCTTTCATTGTGACTTCGGTCTGTAAAAGCAGACAGCGTGGAAGAGTACTACGTGTAATGTCAGGAGGAAGGCGAAGGGATAGAGAAGAGCGCTATCGAGCACATCATTCGGCTTCCCTCCGCCGGTCCTAACCAGATCAGGTTCAAGGGGTACTTCTCAGTCCGCCTGTGGCGAATGCCCCCAGCAGTCGTTATGGTCAGTCAATAGCCTATTCGACAATAGTGATTGATCGCTGGTAAATAATTTCCGAGAGAGCTACGTATGTTTTCCCCTGAACTACGTCTGTTGCCATCCGGTATTTTATCAGAGTGAAGACAACAGAGCCGGATATATCGTTCAGGTCGTTTGCTCTAAAGCTATAGCTTCCGGTGTTGGGAATATCTTTGGTAACGGAAGCATTATTGGTTCCTTGAGAAGAAATGATGATCAAGACCCGTTCATCAGAAGTCCCTGAGCCACCTGTCCAGACCACGTCAAGGTTATCGGCCTTGTTGACAACATCAAAAACCGTTGGTTGCTGGAGTTCGAAATCAGTTGCGCTTTCAACCGAGACATCAATCTCCGGTACTCCATTGTTCCCTTCAGCATAGAACTGATGGGTTGATCCATCAAAATCGACATCCGGGATATCGTTGGTAGCGTTTACACCACCCGCAGAAGTATAGAGAAGGGTTCCGCCGACAAGCTGCTTTGACAGAGTAAAGTTGTTCACACCAACAATTCCGCCATCAAGACCATCGGCCTCGAATTGTGCCGTTGCTAATTCACGATCTCTTCCCACAGTCTGTTTAGTCAGATATGTGCCGAAGAGACCGCCAATTTCGCCAAGATTGTCGATGTTTGGTAGAGGCTGTCCGCTTGTCTGGCCATAAATCTGGCTTGAGCTGGGAGCCGTAGGGGTATCCCTGCACGAAGTGATGACCACCAGAGAAAGAGAAGCAAGGAGGACAAAAGCCTGTTTCATAATAGATCCGGGAAGATCGTACACCCTTGACATGATCCATAAACATAGTGCTTTCTGTCAGCACTTTCAAACGTGGCCTTTCTTCAAAAAATGTCCGCCTCATATTGATGAGACGGACATTCTTTCGTCTATTGGTTTAATAATGTCAACGTCAGTTCAACACAGTCAATGCTGTTGACTTTTTCGCATTATCGAGGGTCAGAACAACATGGTAGAGCCCTGATTCAAGATCGGAGATATCGACAGTAGTTGTGTAGTCCCCAACTGATGTTCGTTGATTCAAAACAGATTTTACTTTCTGGCCAAGCGTGTTGAAGATATTAATTGACAGGTTGCCGCTCTTCTCAAGCCAATACTGAATTTCAACGACCCTTTGCGCCGGATTCGGAACGCTTGTAATGCCAAGGCCGTTGTCAGCAATCACATCGTCTTCAACAGAGGAGAGAGACGAGTTGAACATTGCCGGACCGAGAACTGTACGTTGGAAGTACTGGAACGTCTCATTGATCGGCCCACGTCTTGCTGAGGTCCCATCTCCTATGTTCTCGACGATGAAAGCATACATTCCTGGAAAACGACGAGCTTGGAAAGCCATATCGATTGTCACCTCGCCGGTCTCAAGATCCACACGACAGGTCTCATTGAGCGAAGGATATTCGCAGCTCGCGCTGTCCGTATCGTCTCCTGCCCAATCCTGAAGAACGTGCGTCGCACCCCAGCTGACCCCACCATCCTTTGAACCGACCATCCAGATGCGCTGGTATGGAAAGCCCTCATCGCTTGCTATTAATCGAAGACTATCAGGATCGATATGATCCTCCTGTCCCTGTGCCATGAATGCAACAACAATGTGTTTGCCATCATTGCCAAGTGAAATGGATGGATAGGAAATACCCATTACGCCGCCTGGCTGGTATATATCACGATGGTGGCTCCTAATACCGCGGAGAAAATCGAGGTCGGTCATCGCAATATCGACGATCTTATTGGTTGAGCGTGACCAGTGTGAGATGCGTTGTGTTCTGAAAAAACCGTTAATTGATCGCTGAAAGACAATGTGAGGATCGTCTCCCATGTATGCAAAGTCCAGGCTTACCCCTGCTAAAAGTGTGTCTTCATCACCATTCTGGTTCTCAAACTCAACAATCTCTTCGTCGAAGATGGTGTCGATATTCCACGTCTGACCGTTATCGGTACTTTCTGCAAAGTTGATTCGGGCAATAGTGTCGGCCCCACGATCAAAAAATTGATGGTAAGCAATGCCAAGGTTACCACTAACTGAACGGGCAATAACGTATCGACCACCACTTGTTGCGGTCAGGACGCTATCACCGAGGTCCTTCCAGGCAGCAGTTTCCTGAGCAAAATCAGCGCTCGAAACTTGCAGTGGTGCTTCTTTCTCGAGCTCTACGCTAAGAGAACCAATAACTTCCTGAACGAGTTGATTATCAGTGCGCGTCGCAAATGATGGCCAGATAACACCCGCTCCATCATCGCTCTCTCTTCCTCCGGCAGTCGGGCGTGGCATCTCGTAAACAGGAATAAATCCATTCCCTAATATCCCTAATCTGGAAAAGAACATAGTCCTTATTCCGCTACCATCCGGATCACCGTGTGCGGCAACCACTGGTACAACAGGGCCCTCCCCCTGTAGGTTAGCGAGACCGAGATATGGAAAGCCGAGACGTGTATCGTTGCCGGAAACATCCTCGACCAGACCCCAGTTCTCGCCCCCATCTGTGGAGATACTATATCCAACGCGACGTGACGAGCTAATGTTCTCAACGCTCGAACCATCGTCTGCACGCATGTAGACCATGTGGATTTCATCCGGGTCTTCCGGATTAACTCGAATCCATCCCGGGCTCATGCCGTTGCTTTGATAATCATAAAATCCCTGAAGTCCATTTGGGACCGCACTGCCACGAAGGTCGAGGGGAGGAGCTTGAGCAGCTTTTGAGAATGGAGTAACAAGCGAAGGAACGCTCTTCCATTCGTTTGGAGTCTGCTGAGTTATAAAAGGAGTCTGATGTTCAGACATTTCCTGCGCAGTTGCATTGGCTAATGCAAAGAACAGGCCAAAGAGTGTAAGTGCTAACAGATGTTTTTTCATGTTGGATTCTCCCAGATATGTTGGTACCAAATACGTGTATCGATTGCTATAATGTTGAAGGTAAACGTCATCCTGTGCTTTTAAGTTGCGTTCAACCGCTACACATTTGATTGAAGAATAACGATGAATTCTTACGTCAACAGGGATAATTAGATCTTTTTAAGAGACTGGCCACAACTTCAACCACCCACTTTAAATGTCATTCTGTTACTGAGCGTTGAACCTGGTACAATGGGTCAACTTAAAAAAGCATATTCATTATAAAATATAGCTCATATTGTGGAAAAATTGAAAGATTATCTCGGTGAGGACTGATAGGAATAGTCCGTGACGTATCACCCCGTTTCATAATTGTGAGGGCGATTGAATTTCGCTAAATTCGATCGTTTTTTTCAGTTCCACTTGATCCTATCCCTGATGTTGCGCTTAGAAGCAGCGGGTATTCGGCTGACGTACATCGGGTGACTCTAAACCGGATAGACTACATGGACATTTCAGGAAAGAGGGTGCTTGTTCTCGGCGGATGGGGCCTTGTCGGTGCGGCCGTATGTCACAGGCTTTTTGCCGACCGACCCGCAAAAATTATTGTGACCTCCCTTCATGAGAACGAGGCACGCGAAGCGATAGAGGAGATGGAAGCGGAGGCGGGAGCTATTGAGTTGATTCCCTGGTGGGGAGACATTTTTGCTCGCTTCGATGAACGTACCCGTTCTCGTGGAGAGATGTTGACTGATCCTGATGGGCGGCGAAGTATTATTCAGGATATTCTCGATGATCTTTCAAAGGAATTGCTTGATCGCTCAGCACTCTATCGTCTTCTTTTCGACCATAAGCCACACGCTATTGTTGATTGCATCAATACCGCAACAGCTATTGCCTATCAGGATGTCTACAGAACAGCGTGGGATGCTTTGAAGGCGTTGGAGACCGATCGGGGGGTAGAGGAGAGTGTAGAACGTCTGATTGCAAATCTTTCCGTACCGCAACTGATCCGCCATATCCAGATTCTCTATGCGGGGATGTTGGATGCGGGAACACAGATGTACGTAAAAGTAGGGACAGCCGGATCGGGAGGAATGGGATTGAATATCCCCTACACCCACTCAGAAGAGCGCCCTTCTCGCGTACTGCTGAGCAAAAGCTCTATGGCTGGAGCGCACACATTGCTCCTCTTCCTTGCAGGGCGCACACCGGATGGGCCGATTATCAAAGAAGTAAAACCGACGGCAACAATAGCCTGGAAGGAGATTGGATCAGGGGAGGTCCTTCGTCATGGGAAGCCGATTCCATTGGTCGATTGTTCTCCTGAAAATGCTGTAAGCCTTGAGGGGAATTTGAATCTCGTTGAGAACGGAGTTGCCGAACCGACCGGTGAAACCCTGAAAGCCCCTTTCATCAATACAGGAGAGAACGGGATTTTCTCACGTGGAGAATTCGAAGCGATCACCTCGCTCGGTCAGATGGAGATGATTACTCCTGAAGAGATAGCCGAAGCGGTTGTTTTCGAGTTGAAGGGAGGGAACTCCGGTCACGATGTCGTTCATGCACTTGACAGTGCGGTTTACGGTCCAACCTATCGTGGTGGGTATCTACGAAACCGTGCCGTAGAATGGTTGCATCGACTTGAGCAGGAATCGGGCACTGATTCGGTTGCCTTTGAGATGCTCGGCCCCCCACGACTTTCAAAGCTTCTTCTCGAGGCATATCTCCTTGGTCGCGTGGCCGGTTCCATTCGCGATGTGATAGTGAAAAATGCAGGTGAGCTGGCTACCCGGCTTGATAAGATTGTGGGAGAAGATGCAGAGCTGCGGAGTCGAATCATTTCCATAGGTATTCCCATCCTCATGGCTGATGGAAAGAGGTTGCTTCGTGGAGAGACAATCAAGATTCCACCTCACAAAGGAGAGAACCAACTATTAATATCGACGGAGAGCATTGACAAATGGGCAGCAGCCGGGTGGGTCGATCTCAGACCATCAAACGTTGAGAGATGGCAGGTTCGTCTTGAATACATCAAAAAAGAGACAGAGAAGATAGATCGGGGAAATACCTCAAGTCGAGAAAACTTTCCACCCGATTACTGGGTTGACTTCGAGACCATGCCGATTGGAAAAATCGTGGCCTGGATTTTTACGGTTGAAGATAAAGGCGCGAGGATGAAAGCCTGAGATGCGGTGTTAGAAGTCGGAAGTTGGAGCATTGGGGTTCTAACAACTTTGCACTTCTGACTTCTAATGTGAATCATAAGCAGTGATAGGAAACCGCTGGAAGCGGTTCTCTCCTGCGAGGATCACTCGTATCACCGCGCTAAAGCACGGTGCTAATAACAATATAAACTTCACGTTCTCATTAATTCCTACTTCTTACTTCAGCACGACTCCGCTTTCAAGCAACTCGAGTTTCCCGTTTGTTCCGTCAATGCGTGCCCGAACGCCGACCGGCAAGGTTAGTTTACCTTTGATGTGTCCGTAGGGAACTCCACTGATTGCCGGTAGGTCTGCTCGACGGATATACTCTTCAAAAACCTCTTCGATAGGGAGGGGATCGACCGATATCCGCTTTGGATCAGTCCCCGTAAAGGCTCCAAAGGCAAGACCAACAATATGTTTGAGTATCCCACCGTTCCAAAGCTGTGAAAGAAGTCTGTCAACCCGATAGGCTTCTTCTCCAATCTCTTCGATCAGAAGGATTGCTCCGTTCATGTCAGGCATATAAGGAGTCCCACAAAGAGAGGCAAGGAGTGTGAGGTTGGCCGGCACGAGATGACCTTCTGCATTACCGGGATGGAGTGGACGGATGCCCTCCTCTTCCGAGGAGGAGATCTCCCCAAGTGGTTCAGTCGAAGTGAGGGCTGAGAGAAAGCCCTGGATAGCGAACTCATCAACTTCATCCGACCACATATCAACGCCCGGCATCGTTCCTGAAAAAGAAATCAGATGAGCTTGTGCAAGAACTGCAAGGTTGATAGCGGTTACATCACTGAAGCCAAGAATAATCTTTGGATCATCTCGCAGCGCTTCATAGTCAATCTGCTCAAGAATACGCGTAGCACCATAGCCTCCTCGACCGGCCACGATCATGCGAACTTCCGGGTCAAGAATCATCCGGTTCAGATCATCAATCCGTTCCTCATCGGTTCCGGCCAGATAGCCATATCGTTTCCAGAGATTCTTTCCCTCGAGTACCCGATAGCCAAGCGATTCAAGATAGCCTATTCCGGCTCGAAGTCTTTCATCATCACGTTGTGGTGAACTTGGAGCGATGACACCGATGGTGTCGCCGGCACTAAGCTGAAAGGGTTTCCTGATGTTTTCGATAGCGTTCATTCTTTCCTGATATCGAGGCTGAAAACATTTGAGCGATCTTCTTCGAAGAGTTGTAGGATGTGATTGCAGAAGTATCCTGAATGATCCGAGCCTTTGGAATAACACTCGGCCTCAATTTATGTCGTCCGAAGAACAATACGTATCCGTCGTTATCATATATCTCGAATCCTCTGGGCCCCTCTTCTCTGTCGGTCAATGTTCTATGGAAAGAAACGTTGCAGTCATGAAACTCCGATGCGAGAGTATCCGGATCTTCCACGGAGACAAATGCGCTCCACAATGCCCACCGAGGACGAGTCTGATTTGGTATCGGGTTGATCTCAGGCGCTATTTCTTTCAGGAGAATTTATGTGTCGTCGCGTCCGATAATAGCGAAGAAAGGTTCATCATCAGGGGCCAGATACTTTATTTCAAACCCGAGAGCATCGACGTAAAAAGTCACTGCGGTTTCCAGCTTGCTGACGATGAAGAAGGGAAAAATATGGCCAAGTTTTGTATGTCGTTTCATAGCTCAGGATTCTTAGTCTCCTGCTGATAAAAATAAAAGTGGAGGTCCACCCTGGATAGAATGCAAAAGCGCAAGAATCTTATGAATTCCTGGGCTTCGAGTCGGCGTGGCAGGATTTGAACCTGCGACCCCTTCGTCCCGAACGAAGTGCGCTACCAGGCTGCGCCACACGCCGCTTCGTCTGACTTTCAGTGAAGTTCTGTGGTCAGGGGCGGAATCGAACCGCCGACACATGGATTTTCAGTCCATTGCTCTACCAACTGAGCTACCTGACCGGATTCCGATTCCCTTGTCTATAGAAGCAAGATAAACTTACGATCCCTTAATGGTCAATCCAAGATGTGGTGCTGATTATTTTCTGTTAAGGGGAACTGGTCGAGTCTCAATGTTTTTCCCAGGCCCTGCGACCAACTTCTCTTTGCTATATTTCCGGAATGGAGCAATTCTACTCGTACTGTCCCGCTACGTTTGTTCTGTTGGTTGTGACAACAGGGATGAGTCTCATCGCCTTTGCAAGTCCCGGACTCTGGCGTTTCCTCGCGTTGGAGCCGTACCGGATGTTTACCGAAAAGGAATTCCATGGCGTTGTTACCAGTGGCTTTGTCCACTCCGGATTCTGGCATCTTGCAATCAACATGTTTGTACTCTATATGTTCGGCTGTGATCTTGAAGCAATACTCGATAGTCCGCAGTTTGTTATCGTTTATCTTGTCGGTCTTGTAATCGGGAGTCTTTATCCTCTTCTGAAGTATCGGAATCACCCTGAGTACATCGCCATTGGAGCTTCCGGGGCTGTTTCGGGTGTTGTGTTTGCCTACTGCCTTTTCTTTCCGTTCCGAACGCTTTATCTTCTGGCTGCTATTCCCATGCCTGCCATCCTCTTTGCCCTATTGTATGTCGGGTACTCGATCTATGCAATGAAAAGAGTTAACGATAACATCGGGCACGAAGCTCACCTGGCCGGTGCAGTCGGTGGATTGTTAGCTACAATCATCATAGAACCAGAGTCTCTTTCTGCTTTCGCCACACAGTTCCAGGGGCTTTTTTCATAGCATGCAGAACTCCCTTACCATATCTCGGGTGATACGCATTACCCTGCTTGTTCTCTTTATCCTTGCACTCTTCCGACTCGCCGGACTTGTCAACCCCTGGTCTATCTTGATACCAACGATGGTCTGGTCGGGCTATGAATTCTGGCGACTTATTACCTACCCGATTGCTCTCAACTTCGGAGGACTCCTGATCGGTTCAATTGTCTTCTCTCAGCCGGGAGAAGAAATAGAGTCGATGTTCGGAAAAAAGAGGTATGGCCTGACCCTTTTGATCGTCACACTGTTGACATCTCTAATCCACATGGCTTCCTTCTGGGGGAGCTCAACTATCGCTCTCTCCGGACCGATCAACATCAGCCTCTTTATGATGGTCGGATACGTTTATCTCTTTCCGGAAAGCAGTGTAACAATCATCTTCTTTACTGTGAGAAGCAAGATATTGTTGCTGCTGATGATCGGTTTTGTTCTTGTGGTCTCCGGCTTGGCAATTGCCGACGGAATTTCTCCACTGATTCTGTTGAGTGAAGGTCTCATCGGGCTTATTGTCGGAACCATCTGGTTCCATAGTGCCTATCAAAAGTATCCGGTCTTGCTTGGTCCGGCTCACACGCTTGAAAAACTTTTTACTACGAAGGAACCGATTGGTAGTCGTGCAGGTTCTAAAAGGATAGCGACACAGATCAAGAGGGGAAGAAAGAGGGGAGAAAAAGGGGAGAAGCCACTTTCCGACGAAGAACGATTGAACGCTATTCTTGAGAAGATCGGTGATCGCGGATATGATAGTCTGACAAAAGAGGAACAGGCCTTTCTGAGTGAATATTCCTTACGATTGTGAGATGCTGAGAGTCGGAGAGTTACAGGTCAGGAATCGATACCTTCTCTGTTTATCTGAACTCTGTCCTAAGAAAGGTCTATTACGTACCTATTAGCACTACCGGTGAGTGATTGTTAATGAGGGGGAAAAGGTTCGTATTATTAAGGACTATTGGCGAATTTTGAGGCTGTCAGAACTGTACATTCGATACTACCGCGAGATTATGGCAGAAAACGATACCAACTTTGAATCCATGACCGGTCTCCCGGAAGATACCCGCCCGACTCGACTTAAAAGTCTGAACGAAATTGTCAGACCAAAGTTAAACGAACGGTTTGGAGGGGATCAACTGATATACTCCGAGCATCGGGATGAGCTTTCAATCACCGTTTCGAAGGACCAGTTGAGAGACCTGATGCTCTTTCTGCGGGACCACGATGCCCTGAAGTTCTCAATGCTCAAGGATGTACATGCCGTCGATTGGTATCGACGTAAGGACCGATTCGAAGTCATCTACAATCTTTTCTCTCTTGAACACAGAATGCGGTTACGGGTAAAGTGTTTCGCGCAGGAGAACGAACCACACGTCGATTCAGTCGTTGATATGTTTCCCTCTGCTGACTGGTACGAGAGAGAGACCTATGACATGCACGGAGTAGTCTTTGACGGCCATCCCGACTTGCGTCGTATGTATATGCCGGAAGATTTTGTTCATCCGGAAACGGGAGAATCTCTTCATCCACTTCGCAAGGAGTTTCCGATGATGGGAGTTCCCGGTTCGCTCCCTCTCCCGGAACAGGAGGTCTCGGACAAAATTGGTTCAAACGGCCTCAGCGGGACTACAAAAGACTGACCTGTTGTTGCAAGTGAAAACACCAGAAGCTTTCAGGAACATAGAGCATGAACGTTAACGCATTATCAACTCTCGAGAGAGTAACCGATATCAGGCAACGCAAGATTTTGCATCGCGTGATTGATAAAAACACGACGGTTACGTTGCATGATCAGGATCCGCTTGAGAATGATATGGTTCTGAATATGGGCCCCCAGCATCCTGCTACGCACGGAGTACTGCGTGTCCTGTTACGCCTTGACGGTGAGACTGTTGCTGCCTGTGTCCCTGAGCTTGGATATCTGCACAGAGGCTTTGAGAAGCTTGGGGAGAACATTACCTACCATGAGTTCCTTCCGCACACCGATCGGCTCGATTATCTCTCCCCGATGTCGAACAACGTGGCGTACGCTCAGGCGGCTGAGAAGGCGGCCGGAATCGAGATCCCACCCCGTGCAAAATGGATTCGGATGATGATCTCTGAACTGGCCCGCATCTCTTCACACCTGATGGCAATGGGGGCTACGGCAATGGATGTTGGAGCCATCACGATGCTTCTCTGGACGTTCCGTGAAAGGGAAAAGCTTTACGATGTCTTCACCAAGATCTGCGGCGCTCGCTTCACTACAAGCTATACGCGCATTGGTGGCGTTGCTAATGATTTTACGCCCGATATCATCCCCATGATCCGAAAGTTTCTCGATGAATTCCCGAAACATCTGAAAGACTTTGAAGGACTTGTCAACCGCAATCGCATCTTTATGGACAGGCTGCGAGGCATAGGATACTATGGTGCGGAGGATTGTGTCGCGCTGGGATTGACCGGGCCAGTATTGCGAGGAGCAGGCCTAGCCCATGATCTGCGTATTGATGAGCCATATCTTCTTTATGAGGATGTCGATTTCGATGTTATCACTTACACCGAAGGAGATGCTTATGCGCGCTACATGGTGAGAATAGATGAGATGAAGGAATCGCTAAAGATTGTTCGTCAGCTCCTGGAGAAAATTCCGGAAGGACCGTTCATTGCCAATGATGCTCAGCATGTTCTGCCTGAGAAGCAGGAAATCTATACAAAGATGGAAGAGCTGATCCAGGATTTTATGCTCATCAACTTCGGAACAATGCCGGAGCCGGGTGAAATATACTCGGCTATCGAGTCTCCGAAGGGAGAGCTTGGTTTCTACATCTGTTCAATCGGTGAGGGATACGCCTGGCGCATGAAGATTCGCGCCCCTTCGTTCTGCAACCTGCAGGCCCTTGCACCAATGTGCGAAGGAGAGATGGTTGCTGATGTTGTCGCGATTATCGGTGCAATCGATCCGGTTATGGGAGAAGCTGACAAGTGAATTCAATGAAAAACTCAAAACTAAAAAGATAAGAGCCAATCGCTTTTCCTTTCGATTTTTTAATTCCTCCCTCATGAATACAGTTTGCTTAGGAGTTTGCGCTTTGCCATAGGTAGAAGCGTTTCGGTATATGGGTAGTCAAACTCGGTTGTGAATGCATACGTAGCAGGGTTTGGTAAGTCGGCAAGCTCGTTAATCAGTTTCTGCTTGATGTGCCACGCAGTAGAGTCTAGTCCTGTTAGAGGAAGCGATTTGATTCTCCGTGTCTTCAGGTTGCGGAACTTTTGATCTGCGCTTGAAAAGATTGATACTTCGTAGCCGACAAGATGAATCATCCCGCTCTGGGTGTCCGGAACGAGAAGATATCCTTCATCGACATAGGATGGAAGCAGGCCTACCTCCTCGATAGCAACGTGCTCTTCGATAAAGTTATAGATCGTCCGTCCTTCTTCTATTGTCTCCCGAATTTTCGGTAACGCCCACCTGGTCAGTTCTTCTACCGCATTCAGTTCCTCCCGGCTCATTGTGAACGCTTCATGTAAAACCCGTTGTGACTTCAGGTCAAGGCCAACAATGCGTTTCGGGAGTTCGCGACGAAGGTCGTCTCCGGCACGAAGAATATCAGTGAGATTCTGGTAGAGAGAAATCAATTCGGCAAGAGTGGGGTAGAGTCGATCATGGGCAAATTGATTGCGGGCGTTTTTCAAGCCTGCAAGGATACGATACTGTCCACTTTCATAATCTTTGAAATTTTTGATAAATGTCTCAAGTCGAAGCGATCTCATAAAATTCCTCCTTCGCTATGAGAGACATACCTTGCAAATGAATGTAGAAGAAATATCTCTCCGTTTCACATATCACGCCACATCTCTCATAAAAACGTCTTCCTAGCTTTTACTATTTTACCTTGTTACGAAAAAACGAAGGATATGAACAAAGTTGCTCTACATACAGTCGGATGTAAGCTGAACTATGCGGAAACAAGTGCTGTTGGCGAGCGTTTCAAACGAGAAGGATTTGAAATTGCCGAGCTTGGCAGTGATTCAAATATCATCGTGATAAATTCTTGCACGGTGACCGAGAATGCAAATCGTGAATGTCGTCAGATTGTGCGACGTGCTCTGCGCAAAAATCCGGAGGCTTGCGTTATTGTCACCGGCTGTTATGCTCAGTTGAAACCTGAAGAGATAGCTTCGATTGACGGAGTTGACTATGTGCTCGGTTCTTCCGAAAAGTTCCGTCTCTTCGAGATCATCGATAGCTTCACCAAGCAGGAAGTACCGCAAGTTACGGTCGGTGAGATTGCTCATGAGACAAGCTTTGGGCCTGCCTTCAATAGGGAATCGGATGCCCGAACACGCGCCTTCCTGAAAGTGCAGGACGGATGCGACTACAACTGCTCATTCTGTACAATTCCCCTTGCTCGTGGAGCGAGTCGAAGTCAACCTATCTCTGAGGTAATTCAACAGGCAACAGAGCTTGTTGAGCGTAGCTATAAAGAGATTGTTCTGACCGGTGTAAATACTGGTGATTACGGCAGGAAAAATGGTTCAAGCCTTTGTGAACTGCTCCTTCGTTTGCATGATGTCAACGGGATACAACGCCTGCGCATTTCATCTATCGAACCGAATTTGTTGACTGATGAGATCATTAAACTGACAGCCGCTTCAGACCGAATGATGCCCCACTTTCACATCCCCCTTCAGAGTGGATCCGACACAATACTCAGCAAAATGCGTCGGCGGTATCGAAGTGAAGATTACAGGAATCGGGTTGAGACAATTCTTGAAACGATCCCCGATGCTGGAATTGGCGTCGATGTGATCGTCGGTTTTCCAGGCGAGGGAAAAGAGGAGTTCATGGCGACATATGAATTCCTTCATGATCTGCCGGTTCAGTACTTCCATGTCTTTACGTATTCCGAGCGGGAAAAGACTCCTGCCAGGGAGTTCGCTGGATGTGTCCCGGTTAAGGAACGGCGTCGTAGGACGCGAATGGTGAGAACTCTTTCCGAGAAAAAGAAAGGGGAGTTTGCCGCTTGTTTTTTCGATAGCGTACGAGCTGTACTCTTTGAGGCCAAACGAGTCGATGGAACGATTCAGGGTTATACGGACAACTATATACGAGTGTCAGTAGAAGGGAAAGAGGAGATTCAGGGGCAGATCATTGATGTGAGAATCGGAGAATGGCAAGGAGAGTCCGTACGTTCTGTCCCCTTTACGCAAACCGTGTAATTCCGTTGTTTACTCGACCGCGTTTTCAATCCCAACAGTGTATGTTCCGGGATCAACGCGAATCCTCAGCACGTTTGGCCTGCAACAGACAACACAATCCTCAACATATTCTTGTTGGTAGCCACCAGTCATGTCTAACAACGTTTCGTTTGCTTCTCCACATGCAGCACACGACCATCGAAGAGGAGTTGTTTCTCCTTCCCGCGCAGTGATCGGTTTGCGGTCGTTCCAGTTGATATCCATGACTATTCTTTTGCGCCTCTTGGCGTTCTTAGCGGTTCCTCATGTTCCTGAAAGAAACCGTAAAGGAGGCAAAAGGAGCGCTAAAGTTCTACCGTTCCGATCTACTATGATCTCCAGTTTGAAAGCCGTACTGTCGGTCAGTATAGGATGTCTTCTCACTCACAACTCGCAAATCGTCATCGACCATTCAACTCGTTCGGCTCTTCCCGATACCTCTGTGAATCACAAGCAGTGCTAGGAAACCGCTCGAAGCGGTTCTCTCCTGCGAGGATCACTCCTATCACCGCGCTAAAGCACGGTGCTAATAACACTATGAACTTCACGTTGTAGAGTTCTCTATGCTAACTTCGCACTTCTAACTTCAATCATCCGTAAAGTACCTTTAGTAACCTTGAAAAAACGGTAAGAATTCCGTATTTTTAATGCTTAGATTTGCTCTTGCGCTAAAGCAGAAGATTCATTCAACTCATCCACAAAGTGTCAGAATTTTAGCAGATATCAAAGATTTTAATACACGCTCATTTCCTGAAGACTATGAAATTTTCCGTTTCGACCCATGATCTTGCCAGTGCTCTCGGAAGGATTTCCGGGGTCATTCCTCCTCGTTCTCCAATGCCGGTTCTGGAGAACATCCTCCTCCGACTCGAGGGCTTGTCTTTGTCCTTGACTGCAACTGATATGGATGTCACAATTACAACAACTCTTCAGGTTAAAGGGGAGCGCAATGGTTCCATCCTCGTTCCCGCAAAGCGTTTTATTGACACGGTTCGTGCTCTTTATGAGGGAGAGTTAGAGTTTGATGCCGACCCTGATTCACATCGCGTTGTAATGAACACATCTTCCGGTCAATTCAAACTTTCAGGGCTTGGACCGAATGAATATCCAAAACTTGTCAGTTTCGAAGGCTCGATTTCGATATCATTGCCAATGGAAAAGTTTTCAGGGATGATCGAACGGACAATCTTTGCCTGTTCTTCTGATGAGTTCCGTCTGGCAATGACTGGTGTTCTCTTCCAATTCCGTCCCGATGAAACACGTTCGGTCGCCACTGATGGCTTCCGCTTGGTTCGCGTTATAGATCATGAGGCAAAGGCGGAGGTTGAGGAAGAGCTTGATATTGTCGTTCAGCCGAAAGCACTCCACCTTGCAACGAAGGCGTTTGAGACTGACTCGGTGACTCTTGGGGCAAATCAGACTCACGTCCGTTTTGAGGATGGAACGACTACGATTACAGCACGATTGATTGATGAAAAATATCCGAACTATGAGTCGGTGATTCCACAGGCAAACGACAAACGAATGATTGTTCGGCGTGATGATATCCTCGGTACTGTCAAGCGCGTTAGCCTCTACTCAAACGCTCAGACACGTCAAGTAAGAATGAAGATGGGAGAGAACAGCTTGCAGGTTGCTGCTCAGGATATTGACACTGGTGGAGAGGCTCGTGAAAGTATAACCTGTGATTATGGTGATGATGAGCTGGAAATCGGCTTTAATGCTCATTTCGTGCGTGAAGCCCTCGACCGTATTGACACAAGTGAGGTCTCCTTCGATTTCTCAACACCACTTCGTCCATCCCTTATTGCTCCGTACGGGGCCAAGAATGGGCAGGAAGTTCTGATGCTCTTGATGCCGATAAGGCTGAATAACTAAAGGCCACTACGAGATTGACTGGAGCGGTGTTGAAGGCTTCCGAGAAGAACATTTCGGTATCCTTCAGCTCCGCTTCAGTGTTATTGAACTAATGCATATTCGTCGTCTATTCTTCCGGAACGTTCGCAACCACGCCGAGACCGAGTTATATGCCGCCTCTCGTGTGAATGTTATTACCGGCCTGAATGGTCAAGGAAAGACGTCGATACTCGAAGCACTGTCCCTTTGCACGTTGACGCGTTCTTTTGTTGCCAGCCAGGATGTTGCTTTGCTACGTCGAGGTGAGAAAAACATGATTGCCCGAATCGAAGGAGTGAGCGATTATAGTGCTCCACGTCGTATCGAAGTTGTATGGTCTCACGAGGGAGGAAAAAAAATCACGCTGGATGAATCACCCGCAGCCAACTCTGCACAGATAATTGGTGCTGTTCCGACGGTTGTCCTCTTTCCCGATTTGAAGGCGATTACGGGAGGTCCCCCAATTCACCGTCGTCGGTTTCTTGACCTTGTGCTCTCTCAGGCCAAGCGGAAGTATCTGGAAGACCTTATTCAGTATCGTCGGCTGTTGAAACAGAGGAACGCTGTTCTCTCGGAGGCACGAAAAAGAGGCAAAGGGATCGACGCAGCCTTGCTTGAGTCATGGGACGAAGGATTGGTTGATCGGGGAGCAAGACTCATGTATGAACGGACAAAGTTCCTTCGAAAGTTCGAGCCTATACTTCGAGAGACTGCAGAAGAGGTTGCTCTCGGTGCAGATGAAATCGGAGTAGAGTACACCCCTGATTCGGTTGCTGGTACTGTCGATAGTGTCAACGAATACCGCGATACTCTTTGGCTTAGAAGCAAGGAGGTACGTGGAAGGGAAGTCCGTCGCGGAACAACCCTTTTTGGTCCGCACCGCGATGACTTTAGGATGATGATTAATGGCGGGGATGTCCGAATAAGCGCGAGCCAGGGGCAGCACAAGACGCTTCTTATAGGACTGAAGGTCGCCGAATTTCATTATCTGGCAAGGCAATGTGCCGAGACACCGCTAATCCTTCTTGACGACATTTTCGGTGATCTTGATGCCTATCGTGCAGAGCGAGTCTATGACATCACAAGAAATCTTGCTCAGGTCTTTATTACCGTCGTCTCATTTGACATGTTGCCATTTCTTCGTAGTCGAGATCTGGCTCCTGACGACGCTCACTACGAGGTGGAGCGTGGTAGGATCGGAACAACTCATTATGGCTCCGGATTTACCAAACCTGAAAAGTCCTTGCCTAACGGAAACAGCCGGTTTAATGTCCCAGATTCAAACTCAACAAAAACAGTAAAGAACGAAGCATAGAACAAACCATGGCAGAATCGCTTGGCTCAATCATAAATCGTTGGCTTCGTGATAACGGTCTCGAAGATAAGTTTCGGGAGAACAGCGTTCCCGACTACTGGGTCGAGATCGTCGGAGAGGGAGTTGCGCGAAATGCAAAACTGGAGCGGGTGGAGCATGGGCGTATGGTTATTCGTGCAGAGAACCCGGCGTGGAAACAGGAGATCATCACTCGACGCGAGGATATCCGGGCAAAGGTGAACGAGCGATTTGGAACCGAGGTTGTAACCGAGGTCTTCGTTATCTGAACGTGCCGACAGGTCGCATAGTTTTATTTCAATCCACATTACAGAGGGAGAACGTGGCGAACAGCAATCAGAAAAATGATGGGCGTACATATACCGAAGAGGATATTAAAGTTCTTGAAGGACTTGAGGCAGTTCGCAAAAGACCTGCAATGTATATCGGCGACATAGGCTCACGCGGACTACATCACCTTGTGTACGAGATTGTGGACAACTCCATTGATGAGGCATTGGCCGGTCAATGTGACAAGATTGACATCACCATCCTCAAAGATAATTCTGTACGAGTGGTTGATAACGGGTCAGGTATACCTGTAGGAAAGCATAAGGATCGTGGGGTGTCGACTCTCGAGGTTGTGATGACTCTCTTGCATGCCGGCGGAAAGTTCGACAAAGGTGCCTATAAGGTCTCGGGCGGACTCCATGGAGTGGGTGTCTCAGTGGTTAACGCCCTTTCAGAATGGATGGTCTCCGAAATCAAGCGAGATGGTAAGGTGTGGAAGCAGGAGTATGAACGTGGTGCACCGAAAGGTCCTGTTCAAGAGATTGGGAAGACAGCAAAGGGAGAGAGCGGAACAACGCAGTGGTTCAAGCCGGATAGCGACATCTTCAAAGTCACCGAATACATGTGGAATATTCTGGCGGAGCGTATGCGGGAACTTGCCTTCCTTAATCCCCAGATCACCATAACGATGCGTGATGAGCGTGAAGAGGAAGTGCTCGAGGAAAAGTTCCACCATAAAGATGGGCTGGTCGGCTTTGTCAAGCATATTGACGCACAAAGGACAGCCCTTGTGAGGCCGATTCTGGTTACTGGAGAGCGAGATGATGTTACCGTAGAAATTTGCTTTCAGTATAACTCGGGATATTCGGAGAACTTGTTCAGCTATGTCAACGATATCAACACGCGAGAGGGAGGAACGCATCTCTCCGGATTCAGGTCGGCTTTGACGCGGACACTGAACACCTACGCACAGAAAAACAAGCTCATCAAGAACGACAAGACTTCTCTGAGTGGAGATGATTACAAAGAAGGATTAACCGGTGTGATTTCTATAAAGGTGCCGGAACCGCAGTTTGAAGGCCAGACCAAAACCAAACTTGGCAACTCGGAAGTCGAAGGCATTGTCCGGTCGATTTTAGGAGATCAACTTGGCCTCTATGTTGAGCAGAATCCTAAGGTTGCGAAGCGAGTTATCGAGAAGGTAGTTGCTGCCGCTGAAGCACGCGAAGCAGCACGCAAATCGCGTGACCTAATTCGCAGAAAGAACGCGCTGGAAAGCTCATCTCTTCCGGGAAAGCTGGCCGACTGTTCGATTCAAGATCCGGAGCTATGTGAAATTTTCCTTGTAGAGGGTGACAGTGCGGGAGGGAGTGCAAAATCGGCTCGTGACCGGCGCACGCAGGCAATTCTCCCGTTACGAGGAAAGATTCTGAACGTTCAGAAAGCTCGTATCAACAAAGTTCTGGAGAATAACGAGGTGCGGGCAATTTTTACCGCCCTCGGCGTTGGTTTTGGTGAGACACTTGATCTCGAAAAGCTGCGGTATGGCAAAATTATCCTGATGGCTGATGCTGATGTTGATGGCGCTCATATCCGCACGTTGATTCTGACCCTCTTCTTCAATTATATGCGAGATCTTATCGAAGAAGGACGTGTCTACCTTGCAATGCCTCCACTCTACAAAATCAAGAAAGGAAAACGGGAGTTATATGCCTTTGATGAGAAGGAAAGAGAGGATGTGATTTCCCGACTTCGTAAGGATACCAAGGCGAGGAGCGATGAAGAGAATGATGAGCAGGCTGAAGAAGAGACCGGGCGACTCAAAGGGGGAATTGTTATCAGTCGATTCAAGGGACTCGGCGAAATGAATCCTGATCAGCTTTGGAATACTACGATGAATCCCGAAAAGCGCATCCTACAGCAAGTCACAATCGACAATGCCCAGGCTGCTGCGAATATCTTCGAGACGCTGATGGGAGACGCTGTTGAGCCGCGACGTGCGTTCATCGAGCAAAATGCGAAGTACGTCAAGAACCTCGACGTATAGATGTAAAGATAACAGATGAGACGACCCTATACGTACGATCACAACAACTCACCCGGATAGCGTTGTGAATTCGGAGGAGGGGACGTACCTTCTCTCCCTTGCAAAAAGATGGAACTATCGATATAGCGGAGTTTAGAAATGAACGGGAGTGATCTTAAAGACCAACTTGAAAAGTTCGGAATCACAAACGTCGGTGAGGTCCTCTATAACGGAACGCGGGCACGGTTGACTGAAGAGGCTGTGAAACGGAACGAGGTCTTTTTGGTCGAAGGTGGTCCTTTGCTTGCATATACCGGGCAGCATACCGGACGTTCACCGAACGACAAGTTTGTTGTAGAGGAATCGGGAAGTAAAAATCAGGTCTGGTGGGGCGAGGTCAACCGTCCGTTTGAGCAGGAACACTTCAACAATCTTCTTGTAAAAGCAAGAAACTATCTTTCCGGCAGAGATCTCTTTGTTGCTGACTGCTTTGTCGGCGCAGATCCTCGCTACCGTGTCGGGGTTCGGGTTATCAACGAACATGCCTGGCATAACCTCTTTGCGCAGACAATGTTTATCCCTCTGGAGAAAGCTCCCGATCCGGACTCTTTCCACATTGATTACACTGTAGTTCACGTGCCCGATATGCAGGCTGTACCGGATGAAGATGGTACGCGATCCGGTACGTTTGTCCTCATAGATTTTGGGCAGAAGATTCTTCTCATTGGAGGAACATCGTATGCGGGCGAAATCAAGAAATCGCTCTTCACAACAATAAACTATCTCTTGCCGTTGCAGCATGTTATGCCGATGCACTGTTCGGCAAACATAGGCAACCTCGGAGATGTTGCGCTCTTTTTTGGACTCTCCGGAACTGGCAAGACAACGCTCTCTGCTGATCCCGAGCGGTCGCTAATCGGTGATGACGAACATGCTTGGAGTAATGACGGTATCTTCAACGTTGAGGGAGGATGCTATGCTAAAGTGATTCGACTTTCCGAGGAGGCTGAACCACAGATTTACGCGACAACCAGGATGTTCAGCACCATTCTCGAAAACGTCGATGTAAACGAAGAAACGCGTCTACTCGACCTTGATTCAGCAAAGTATACGGAGAACACAAGAGCGGCTTATCCGCTTGAGTTTATTCCGAACACGGCATCAGGCTCAACAGGTGGACACCCACGTAATATCATTATGCTCACAGCCGATGCGTTTGGTGTCCTTCCTCCAATTGCAAAGCTGACAACGGCTCAGGCGATGTATCAGTTCATCAGTGGTTATACGGCGAAGGTGGCTGGAACCGAGAAAGGAGTAAACGAGCCTCAGCCGACGTTCAGCCCCTGTTTCGGTGCTCCGTTCATGGTCCACCATCCTTCGGTCTATGCTGAACTTCTCGGAGCAAAAATTCGTGAGCACAATGTGGAGTGCTGGTTGATCAATACTGGTTGGACCGGAGGGCCATATGGTGTTGGCAGCCGTATCAAAATTGGCTATACACGTGCTATGGTGAGGGCCGCGCTGAGCAAAGCACTTGAGGGGGTTGAGTTCCAAGAGGACCCGATCTTTGGATTGAATATCCCGGTCCATCTTCCAGGTCTCCCAGAAGAGCTGCTAAACCCACGTAATACCTGGGGCAACCCCGACCTGTATGACGAGAAAGCGAATGAACTGGCCGCAAAGTTCAACGAGAACTTCAGGAAGTATGAAGATGGTGCAGCGCAGGAAATTCGTAATGCTGGACCAAAGGTGAAGGAAGCAGCAATTCAGGGATGAGATAGGAGCGTAGAGGGATGAAACAGCATATTCGTTGAATAGAAAGAACGGTAAGTTTTAGGCGTCGGTTGATTGCTCGCTACCCTTTTTGATAGCAATGAAAAATATTGGCCCGGTTTCGTTGGGGTGGCTTCAGGAGATTGGTGTTCTAACGATCGAGGATTTGCGAAGAATCGGTTCAGTACCGATCTATATAGAGCTTCGAAAGTTGCACACAAAGATATCCTTGAATCTTTTATGGGCATTGGAGGGAGCTATACTCGATATTGATTGCAGAGAGTTGAGCCAAGAGAGAAAAAAGGAGTTAAGAGAAATGGTACAAGTCAATTCTTGACAGAAATAAAATCTATGCAGTAGAAAAGAACAGCCCCGACCAGTTTATGGTCGGGGCTGTTTCATACGATTCATCGAAAAGCCTTATAGGCTTAGTTACCTTCTCCTTCACCCTCTTTTTTCATCTCAGCATCGTCGTCGCCCTCAGCAGGCATGCTCCCTGACATGTTCTTCATCTCTGCGAGGCCAGCTTTGATTGCATCAACCTTTGACTGGTTCTCGGTTATGAATGTGCGAGTTGCTTCAACTCCCGATTTCCAGGCGGCAAGATCAGTACCATCGCCGATTGCTCCGGTTACCTTAGTCCATCCCTCACTAATAGCCTGTAGTTGCTGTGAGTATTCTTCCAGTTTCTTTGAACCTTCGTCATACATGGCTTTTCCAGCCTCGTTCATATCAGCAACGACCATTGTGCTCTTCGCAGCATCCAGTTCTGCATAGAGATCTTGTGCTTCACCATAAGCTGTAGCAAATTCCCCACTCTCCTCTTCCCAGGCTTTTCTCTCTTCTTCAGAGAGAGTACCACCGCCACAACCAATGACTGTGCCGACGAATGCCCCTAACATAATTGACAATGCGATGTTACGAATCATACTTTTCCTCCAATGAAAAATTTTGAATAATGGATATTAAGCGCAGTTACCTATTATGTGCAACAAAATTACGAATTGTTAGCATCAAGACAATAGGTGCCTCGAGAAAAAGAATCTGCTTGATCGATTACCGTATTGGTTATAAATCAATCGAAAAATCGACCTCGCTCATGCGGCCTTTGTCTTCCTCTTGTAGTTCCGTTACTTTTAATTCGGCCTTTTCAAGCTCATTTCGGCACTTTTGTGCGATTTTCATACCCTCCTCATAGAGCGAGACAGCATCGCTCAGGTTTGTCTCCTCGCTTTCGAGAGACTCCACGATTTCCTCAAGTCGATTCAGAGATTCTTCGATAGAGATTGGTTTTTCGGCCATAAGGACTTGTTGTTCTTTTGTATTGTTTGCCAATCTCCAGATGGCTGAACGGCTCGATTCCACGCGCTATGGAGAAAGACGTTACCGGATAAAGTGTTCAAAGTTCTGGTTGATATATGCTGCTACTCAATATCTCCTTTTCCAGTCTCCCTGGCAATTATAATTCGCTGTTCGCCTGTCGGACCTGGGCAGGGAGACAAGGGGACAAGGAGAGGGGGAGACAAGGGGAGTCTTCAGATCACCGATCTGCTCGGGCAGGAGATTCTCTCAACCGAGATCCCCGTTGACTACGGACGGTTCGTTTGGGATGCTTCCGATGCTCTTAGTCGCATAGCAACGCTCGGTTGCGAAGCTAGCTCAGCTGTTTACCGCTGGGATGATGTTTTTGATTTAAGAATGTCGATCAACGATGTGCGATCTATGATGTCAGAACACTGATAAACACTAATGGAACAGACTCTGGAGTCTTTGATTTCAGATTAGCGATGTTCGATGTACGATTTCAGATTTACGATTTACGATTTACGATGTATGATCTAAAGACCCCCGACTCTCGACGCCATTCTTCCTGTCTCCTTGCCCCCCCGTCTTCCTGTCTCCTTGTCTTCCCCCTCGACATCAGAAAAGTCAAAAAGCAAGGGAACGGCCTTGGCCCTTCCCTTGCACGATAACATAGCATATACTACCTACTCCTCTGTCTGGTTAGAAATCTGTATGGCCGATTTCGTACCAGGCGCTGCTTAGCCCATTCCAGATCACGGTCAGAGCATCCTTGCCTTGCAGTGTTTTGTTAGCGGTAAAGGTGTGAGTCG
>JAGWAZ010000017.1:36123-36433 GCA_021296135.1 Chlorobiota bacterium
CTCAGCAATGCTCCATTGGCCGATGGAAAGTCCGTCGGTAGTGTATAGAGGGTACTTGTGGTTCTGGTAGAATCAAGAGCTTGAGGAGCCTTGAATCCTACATAGAGAGGAGGAGTTGATCCACTATAGGTGAAGTTGCCGTTATTGCTTACATAGAAACGCAGCTCACGAGGTACGCTATCTACGTTTCCGATCCATAGATCTACATTACCGAAATAGGCAGTTTGGTTGTGTGCTGAGATTTCGGTTCGTGTAGGAGTAGTCGCGCTATCTCCATTGAATCCGAAGCTGTTGTCCCCTTCGGTAAGGG
>JAGWAZ010000093.1 GCA_021296135.1 Chlorobiota bacterium
TATGTACTACGGATTAACACCTCTGAAGGGGTATTCACAGAGAAGGTGGTGGTTGAGTAAAGAGGATACGTCGGGCAGTATTTATCAATGAGATAGCCCAGCCCTTTACGTATAGCCCAGCCGTTTACGTATAGCCCAGCCGTTTACGGCTGGGAGGAAGAGCGAGGGTCGAGAGTTGGAAGCCGATAGCTGAAGGCTCAAAGTAAGGTTACTCGGGGGGAAAGAAATTGCAACTTGCCCCTATCCATCTCATATCTGTGTTCTGATCTACCCCCATCTTGTCGCCCCTACCCATTCGCATTAATCCCATAACTGGACGAGGTTGTTCATCCTCCGGCGGCCAGAGAAGCATCACACGGAACTCTGCTCGCGTTCCACCATATGGTGTATCGACCACTCCGGCAAAGTCAATCCGTTCCTGCAACAGATAGTTCGAGCGTTTATCCTCCGGGATGGCATCGAGGTCGTCTCTGGTCGGGCCAATAATCACACCCGAACCTGCAAAGGAAAAGAGAGGTTTCAGGACGTAGCGATCGAGAGGTTCCGGGTACTCATCAAGTTCATGCAGAAACCATGAAGAAGGGACCAATGGATGGTCAAGATATGGCGAGGAGAATTTGCTGATGCGGAAGAACCAGTTTGGATGCCCTGCCCACTCAACATAAAGATCATCATTCCAGTTAAATGGGATCGCTACCTGTTCCCGTTCAAGTTCATCAACGATAGACCTGTTGAAAATTCTGGAAATCGGAATGAGTGAACCGTTCTCATTTTTATAGAAGAGGTGCTTCCCTTGTTTCACTATATGCCGTATATCAATGACTTCAATTCCGAGAAGCTCTTTGATTGCATAGAAGTCCGGGCATGTCTTCTGATGCCAGGGATTAAAGTCCATCAGTATCACATTTTCAGGATCGTGATGGGCTACAACCGTCCGTCGTAGTAAATCGATGAACTGCGGTCGAGTGTTACCGCCATTGATGTACTCAAGATCAGGCGACAAAGCAAAATGTTCCTGAGCTAACTCTGCAAGAAACAACTGATACCCCATCAACGAAGGAAAGCCCTGAATCTCAACCAGCATTGGTTTGATGCGATTCTCGGTATCATAGGTCATTGCAAAATCGACAGCAATGAACGAGGCGTGATCGGGCTGTCCGGCAACTTCGATCTTTGGATGAAGTGTTCGATCAGAGAGAGCGAGATACTCAGGTTCGTGTAGACGGAGCGCCAGTTCAACGGCTGTCTCTTCACAGGTTTGCTGAACGTGTTTGGGGACAAACAGCGGTGTCTCACAGACTCTGAACTGGATTTTCAGACGTACTCTGTCATCCAAACGCCGCAGAAAGGAAGAAAAAATCTCATCGTTGAAGTCTCGATTGAACTGTTCTCTCAGCTCTTTAATCATTGCATCAGCCGCCAGAATTAAAGCAGTCCAAGATGATAGCCGCCATCGACAGGGATCGTTGTGCCAGTGATATATCCGGCATGTTCTGAGGCAAGGAAGGCAACCAGGTCGGCTATCTCTTCAGGACGTCCCATTCGCTCCAAAGGAATATGACGATGATATTCCGCCATCACGTCTTCATGTGATATGCCTCGTTCTTTCGCCTCCTCCATCGCCAGATCATAGATTCTGTTTGTCAACGTATACCCCGGAGCCACGTTGTTAACGGTTATGCCAAAAGGAGCTAGCTCACGAGCCAATGTCTTGGCTACTCCAACCACACCGGCTCGGAACGAATTCGACAGAATCAATCTGTCGATTGGTTGTTTCACTGCAATTGAAGTAATGTTAACAATCCTCCCCATCTTCCTCGTCCGCATGTGTGGAATTGCAGCGCGAATCAACCGAACAGCACTCATAAAGACCATCTCATAGGCTTTCTTCCAATCTGCATCTTCCATTGTCATAAACTCACCTCTTTTTGGCCCGCCACAGTTGGTGACAAGAATATCGATATCACCGAAAGCGACAGTGGTCGCATCAATCAGGATGTCAATCTCTTCAGGCTTGCTAAGATCAGTCTGCACCCACTCAACCTGCCTTCCAGTGACCGCAGAGATTTCATCTGTCGTTTTTACCAGTGCCTCCTGACCTCGAGCACAGACTACAACATTAGCACCCTCTTTTGCCAACCGCATTGCGCAAGCCTTGCCAATGCCATGGCTTGCAGCGGCCACTATGGCCGTCTTATCTTCAAGTCCAAATTTCATGGATCTCCAAATTCCAGTTTCGTAATAAGGTCGAAGATAAAAATTACTAAAGAAGTCCTTCCTATACGAAGATCGACCCGGCTCAAGAACAACAAATCGAAACCTGTCACAAAGAAAACGGCGTCACAATAACTATTGCGACGCCGTTCTATCATTCCTTACCCTTCATTCCAGTTTTAGGGCAAATGCCGTTTACCTCTGCATTATTCATTGTTATTCCTTTTCATCCATGCGCTCTCATCCCTATCGCTATGCTTCATCCCTGTACCTGTGCTCTACTTCTCTGTCGAGCATTTCGTCTATTGCCAGGAAGGTCGGTTTTGGAATTTTGTCAAATTCTTTACTGATAGCAATCTGATCCGGGTTATCGGTCATTTCCTGCTCATCTTCATATTGCGTTACCACCTCTTCAAGCTGCATATCGAGGTTTTGCTTCAACTCATCATTGATCTGTCTGGCACGTTTTGACATGATGACAATTGCTTCATAGAGACTTGAAACATCACCTGTTATGTCTCTCAGATCGACTGGTCGGATCGGCATAGTTTTCTCCGCTGATCGTTATATGATACTGTTTATATAACCGAATACATTATGTCGGCATCTGTAACGTTGAGGCCAATCAGTTTATTATTTGCCAGGAGTCGAAGCAATAAAGGCCTCAACCTCTGCGACTGCCCTGTCCAAGTCATCGTTGACAATCACGCAAT
Organism: Chlorobiota bacterium; assembly: GCA_021296135.1. Classification (GTDB taxonomy): domain Bacteria; phylum Bacteroidota; class Ignavibacteria; order OLB7; family OLB7; genus JAGWAZ01. The sequence continues at coordinate 2,928 of JAGWAZ010000093.1, forward strand.
CGAATTGATCGCTCAATTGCATCTCTATCTTCGCCCTCTTCATCCTCCGTTCAAGCGATTCTGCTGACTCAGTGTCGCGCCTCGACAAGCGTAAGCGCAATTTGCCAACCGAAGGGGGAGCAATGAAGATCAACAGAGCATCATCAGGGAATGCCTTACGGACCGACAAGGCTCCTTTTACGTCGATGTCAAAAATGATTCGTCTCACAGATGGATCACTCAGCAACCGATCCACTTCATCCTTCAACGTCCCATAGCAAGAACCAAAGATTTCTTCCCACTCAACCAACTCACCATTGTCAACACGCTGTTCGAACTCACCCGAAGTCAAAAAATAATAGTCGACCCCATGCTTTTCATCTTCCCTTCTCAAACGGGTCGTTGCTGAGACTGAGAACTTCCAATCCACGTTTTGCTCCAGCAACCTGTGAGCGATAGTTGTCTTTCCACCACCCGATGGAGCGGAGATTACAACGATAGTTCCGCTCGGCAGGGCAGACTGTTCTGAACCGACTCCTTGGCTCTCACCCGGAATATCGACTGAGTTTTGCGCCATCACATTCTATTCGATATTCTGCACCTGCTCCCGGATCCTCTCTAGTTCCTCTTTTGCTTTAACCACAAGATGAGCGATTCGGCTATCGCTCGATTTCGATCCCATTGTATTGATCTCCCTATGCATTTCCTGCAATAGAAAGTTGAGTCGTCGACCGGCAGGTTCCTTGTCGTTGATCGCCTCGATAAAGAACTTGCTATGACTCTTCCAACGAACACATTCCTCAGTTACGTCAAGTTTGTCGGCAAGGATTACGACCTCCATCTCCAGACGTTGCTCGTCGATCTCCTCATTCTCAAAAAGTCGTGCAATGCGTTCGTGCAGCCTTTTGCGTTCCTCCGGGACCTGCTCCTTGGAGATCGATTCGATCTTGTCGACCACCTTGTTCAACTCATTGATCCGTTTCCGCAAATCCTTAGCAAGTTCCTTTCCCTCCTTCACACGCATCGTGTTCAGGCTCTTTGCCCCTTTAGCAATAGCAACCGTAATCACGTTCCAGTCATGATCAACGCTATCAGAATTACTATCTCTACGGATCAATTCATCTTTGAAAAAAAGGAGATGTGAGAGCGAAACGGCCTCCTTGATCTTCGCCTCCTTGCGAATCGTATTCAACGCTTCTTTGAACTTCAGAGCCAACGCACCATTAACGTCAAGCACTTTATCGGTTTCCTTACTTCGGTCAAGCGTCACAGTAAGGGTAATCTTACCTCGTGAAAAAGTTTTGCGAAGAATATCCTTCACATCGCTCTCTCGAAGGTTGAATTCCTTAGGCAGCCGAGCAGAAACTTCAAGAAACCGATTGTTGACGCTCCGCATCTCAACAGTCGCGGTAACTCCTTCACCATTTGCTTCAGCCCGTCCAAAGCCGGTCATGCTGAGAATCATATAGCACTAAAAGTCGTGATAAACAGTTCAGGAAAGCTTTTAAGTTACGAAAAGGGGAATAGAAAATGGGCAATATTATATCAGCTATTCTGTATTGATTCGTACAATCACTATTCTGCGAGCATCAGGCAATTTCGACCTCAAGGCTTGGCAGCCCTTGAATCTGGGCATCGAGGCGATCTCCACTACTGGCCTGACCAACCCCTTCGGGTGTACCGGTAAAAATGCAATCGCCAGGCTCAAGGGTAAAGATCGATGAGAGATAACTGATAATAAAAGGTATTCGGAAAATCATATCTCCGGTATACCCCTGTTGTCGGGTTTTGCCATTGACATACAAGGCCATCTGAAGATCATGGGGGTCAGGGATATCTCCTTTCAATACGACCTCACCGATCGGTGCTGAGGTGTCAAAGCCTTTGGCAACTGCCCAGGGTTCACCCCGTTTCTTTGCCCGAGACTGCACGTCTCTCAACGTCATGTCGAGGCCGACTGCATATCCAAGCACTCCATCCATTGCTGACTCTTCGGGAACATTCCTCATCAACTCACCGATCACCACAACAAGCTCAAGCTCATGATGAAGTTCATTAGAGATTGATGGTATGACAACCTCACCTTCATTGGAGAGGAAAGCAGTCCGTGATTTTGTGAAGATGACAGGTTGCGAAGGTGGCTCGCTCCCCATCTCCTTTGCATGGAGCACGTAGTTCTTTCCGAGGCAGAGCATTTTGCCAATAGACAATCTCCTGCCGTCAGATATGATTGTCAACTCGTAGTTCATGGTCTCTCTTCAAGTCTAAAGTGCAACGGTAATCAAAGTGGATCAAAGAGAGAGGAGAAGCCCAAAAGGAGACTTCTCCTCGTCTTAAAGTGCAGGAGCTTTGTGGTTTATCCGGAACAAGAGAACAACGCATAACGACATAGAAGCATTTGAGTCAAGGGGAAAGATACACGGTTGCCATCTATCTGAAGCAAGGCATGGGTCCAAGCGCAATCGCCAGAGAGCTGGGAGAAGACACATCGACAATATCTCGCGAGTTGCGACGCAATCGCCAATGGTTCGTCGGTTCTTTGCAAAGGGAAACTGACTTCAGCAACATATCAGCAACAGAGATCAGGAGAGTTGAAGTCGGGAAAAAATCCTAAATGAATCTTGGGTCAAAATGAGCCATTGCCAGAATTCATGGATTTTATTTGGTCTGTTATCTATTATATATGATTTTCCAGAACCTTATTGACCAATTTATGTTTTTCTCTGGTTGCTTTCTGTGCCTCTTCAATACCCATTATCTCAAACCTGAAACTATCCCCCGGTTTCATTTGGGCTAATTTGTCCATATCTGCCGAAATTACATGGGCTATGCGGTGGTATCCCCCTATGGTCTGTGCATCGGCCATCATTATAATCGGCTGTCCAGAGCGCGTAACCTGAACGGTTCCAGGCAGTATACCGGATGATATTATTTCATTGACAGGAACGGGGACTTTATTTTGGGATAGTAAGCGGTAACCCATTCTGTTCGAGTCTTGTGAAACGGTGTATTCCTGATCATGAAAAATTTCAATTGCTTTTTTTCGAAAGGAATTGAATTCCGGCCCTTTTGTGACCCTGATCTTTTTGACAGTAACCATTTCCGTCAAACCGGTTGGCTGCCATGATTTAACAGTGGCCTCGGCTCCGGGCTGTATTTTGATCTTGGAACCCCGTCTTAAAGGATTCTCCGCCATGGTCCCGATGATTTCAAACGGAACGGTACTATGGCTTCCAAGCCATCTGCCCAATTTCCATTTGCCTCTTACTGCCAGATACGCCCTGCATCCCAACACAGCCCGGCCAAACCTGAGCATTGATCCGCTTTGAATATTAACCGTCTTATAGAGTGGAATACGCACATTGTCAACAGATGGGCTTAAATCTGCACCTGCAATGGCAATTTGGCATTTGTTCTCAAAACTTATCACCGGTCCCAGCAATGTAATTTCCAATATCGGTGTATCCAATGAATTGCCTAGCAGCCAATTGGCCACTTTTGCTGATGTCCGGTCCATTGCACCTCCGGAAGGTAGGCCCATTGCCTGATATCCATTCCTTCCCAAATCCTGTATGGAAGTATAAAGCCCGGGGCTTTTAATATGCAATATAATATTGTCAGCCATGAAGTGAAGTGGTTTTGAAGTTACCTATATGGACGCTCATTTCAATTTTTTTGAAGACACTTACCGGAACCGGATGGAACCGCACGTTATCACCGGGACTGAACAGAAACGGGTTTTTCCTTTCCGGATCAAAAGGCAGTACGGGGGTTTTGCCCAAAATCTGCCATCCACCCGGTGCATCCAGTGTATAAATTCCTGTCTGAAACCCTGCAATTCCCACTGATCCTTTGGCTACCTTCAACCTTGGGTTTTCCTTTCTTGGACATTGAAGTTTTGCAGGCAACTTACCTAAATAGGCAAATCCTGGCAGAAAACCCAGCATAAAGACCTGGAAATCCATAGAAGTATGTAACGCTATTATTTCTTTTTCATTTAGGCCAGTATATTTTGCCACAGCCTTTAAATCCAACCCAAACCGCGAATCGTAGCAAACCGGGATTTTCCATCTAAGTCCTTCTTTTACTGAATTTTGGGAATTGTTTTTGTCAAATAACCCTAAGATCTCCCTACTTAGTTCAGTAAAGCTGGTCAAATTGATATCATATTCTACTGTGATGGAACAGTAAGCAGGGACAATAGAGGTTATCCCTAACTTTCTTTGTTCTTTGAGCTCCCTGGCAAGAATGTGTACAGACCTGTTGATTTCCGGGTCAATTTCCTGGCTGAAATTGATGAGAAGTGCATGATCGCCAAATGGAAGGATATCCGGTTTGCGGGTTTCATTCATGTTTTACGGAGTTTTTGAGTGCTTTTTTTAACGCTTTTGCTATTTCCAAAGATGCAGGATTATCACCATGTAGGCAGATGGTGTCGGCATGTATGGATATCACACTGCCTCCCAGGCACTGAACTTCATGATTCTGCCAAATAGACATTGCCTGACAGAGGGCCAGGCTGGTATTTCCTATTACCGAACCCTCCTCTGACCTAGGTACAAGTGTCCCGTCGGTTTGGTATTTTCTATCTGCAAAAGCCTCACTGATAAAGCCCAAACCCCATTCAACTGCCCATGATTTAAGCGGACTTCCCGCCAATCCCATAACAGGCGTGGCAGGGCTTATTTCAAATATGGCCTGAAGAAATGGAATGGCTTGGCTTTTTACCGAGGCCACCACATTGTATAAAGCACCATGTGGCTTAATATGCGACAGTTTGCCCCCCTCTTTTTCCAGCAATTTCCTAAATGCAGTTATCTGGGATTTGATTGTGGATCTCAATTCACATGGGTCTAAAGAGAGGATTTTCCTGCCATCCCCGCCGGGATCTGGGTAGGAAGGGTGGGCGCCTATTTTGATCCGGTTTTCCAATGCGAGTTTCAGGAACTTTTCGATTTGGACCGGCTTGGCCCCATGAAAACCACATGAAATATTGCAGGAATGGATATAGGGGATTAGCCTACTTTCCCTGCGATGGCTCCCGGGTTTTGGGCTGTCCCCCAAATCGCAATTGATGCCGAATGACTCCATTGCCGATTATTAAAGGATACCAAACACAGACAATACACCTTTGATTTCCAGTGCCATGGCTATAATGATTATTAAAATGCCCAAAATATTGTGCAGCGGCGAATTGGTATAATTGCCCATGATCTACCTGTCATTCATGATCCCGACTAAAAATAATGCGATTATAGGTAATAAGAGCCCATCCGCCACCTGGGCAAACAAAATGATCGGAATGGGTTTAAAACCTATTGAAGCAAATAGGATCCCACTAATCAATACAACAATCCATATAAACCTGAATTTTAAGGATTTAAAGTTGCTTTCCCATCCCAATATACCTGAAATCGCATAAGCTGAGCCAAATCTTCCTTCCCCTTCCACTTTTGTCTTGCTGTGGATGCATGCAGAAACCCGAATTCAACTCTGAAGTGCAACGGTTGCTGGAGGAGTCATAAGGCAACGGAAAATCGGCCTGAAGGCTGAA
>JAGWAZ010000094.1:0-1338 GCA_021296135.1 Chlorobiota bacterium
GGAAAGGGCAGAGACAAGAGAATTTATGGAATTTGGAATTTCAACGCAATAATGGCCTGATTGAGGGGTAAGGCCATCGATGGCCTGAGCATCTACAACTTTGTAGCCCCGGCGTAAACGCCGGGGCTACAAAGTTGTATGAACGTGCGGGAGGGAATGCTACTCCACAGTTCGGGAGTAAACGCCGTCCCATAGCCCAGCCGTTTACGGATCGGACAATGTTTTAAAGCAAACAGGCAGGATTGCCCCGCCTGTTTATTCTCTATAGATTAGCTTCCCGTTCTATCTATTCAGCCTATTCAGCAGAGAATCATCGAAACTATTACTCCGTCTCGATCACTTGATAGTAGTATTCATATTCAGTATCATTCGACGGAGCACTATCGAAATTGACCGTAAAAGCGGTTGCTGTGCTCGTCACGTAAACGTCGCTCCCGCCTGCATCGCCATTTGCGGCAGTCAATACAACTATCGGAGCAGTACTGTAGGCACTATTGAATGTCACGCTTACCTGTGCGGCGCTTCCCGCAGGATTATCGGTTGTAAAGGATATCATTCCGGCAACATCTGTAGCATTAGTGATCGCTTGTGCGGTCGTCTTTCCAGTGGCACCAGTAATAGTCGGTGCATTTGTCTGCTGCGACGTCCAGTGCCCATTATTGACGGTCAGACGGGAGTTCGTAGTCGAGGTCGCTCCGTTGATCAATACGTTAACGTGATTGGTACCGGAGTTGTCAATAGCGAACGTTTCTTCTGAGGAACTACTACGATCGACGCCACCCTCCGAGATTACCAGGTCAGTTCCTCCTGCGGTATTAACTGTCACCTCATCGCCTGCATCGCCGTCGCCAAGAGTTGTGGCACCATCTACTGTGAGCGTGCCATCTATATCGGTGTTGCCCGTTGCATCATCGACTGTGAAGTTCGTCCCACCTACCGTCAGGTCTCCGCCCGTTACATCCAGGCCGGCTTGCGCATCGACGTTCCCACTAACTGCGAGCGTTCCTGTTATGCCTGTGTTCCCCGTTGCAGCATCGACTGTGAAGCTCGTCCCACCTACCGTCAGGTCTCCGCCCGTTACATCCAGGCCGGCTTGCGCATCGACGTTCCCTGAAAGAGTTGTGGCACCAACAACTGCGAGCGTTCCTGCTATGTCTGTGTTGCCCGTTGCAGCATCGACTATGAAGTTCGTATCACCACCTACCGTCAGGGCTCCGCTCGTTACATCCAAGCCATTCATCGCATCGACGTTTCCAGTGACGGTAAGCGCGTTATTCACACTTGTCGTTGCTGTTGTGAGGTCAATTGCTGTTGTGGCATTAACGCTTATCGTTGCAG
>JAGWAZ010000094.1:1498-2435 GCA_021296135.1 Chlorobiota bacterium
CACCCCCAGTCGGTCCGATGTGAACGCTCCCACCGGCGACAAAGACCTCCGACCAACGATTGGTATCCGTGCCGAGCGAGTATGTGTTGTCTGTCGCAGGCAGGAAGTTGCCGTCTGAGCTGAAGAGCGCCCGTTGCATGTTGTTCGTCCAGAACTGGATCTCCTGTTCCTCTTGAGTCAGAAGCACAAGAGCGTTGTCACCCGTTGTACCGAGAAAGTTGCCACTGGAACCATCCCATGTGGTCAGTTCTTCGTTACCGGTAATCAACCAGCCGAAGTCCGACAGGTTCACGCTAGTAACGAAGATCTCCCACTGGTCGGTGTCGGCATCGAAGATCATCAGAGCACTGGCCGGACTAACAACGGCATCCCTTTGCACCTCGGTCATCCGAGGGAGAAGGAATCCCTTGGTAGTCGATATAAGTTCAAATATGCCAGATGGATCACTTACAGTGCCACCAATCATAACATCACCTTCTCCATCGGTAACCACCTGTGCGGTGGTCAAAGGAGAAGACAGTAGAAAAGCACTCACGCAGAGTGCGGACATCGATGATAACAAACCTCTCATTGACAATGTACCCCCAGATTAATGAAAGTGTATTATGGATTTTCGATAGAGATTTTTTAAATTATTCTAAACAATCTATGGTGTCTTTCAGAAGATATCAGCCAGAACCTTTTGAGCAGAGTGGGTACCTAACAAACTTCCAAACTTCTTGAAAAAAGCACTTTTCCAAATATAAGTAGAAAAAACGTCACTTCGTCCAAAATATGTGGGTTTTCCATTTTTTTACTGGGGAATCATCGGGATAACTTTCAACATCGTTAGAGTCGATTGCAACAACCCCAAGTCCTTTTTGCATGTAAACGTGACCAATACGGGCCGATTCGCTGGCCACGTACTTGACAAACGGGCAGTGGTTACAGATAAACA
>JAGWAZ010000094.1:2681-11064 GCA_021296135.1 Chlorobiota bacterium
ACGTGCAGTATCTGCAAGTTCACGACTGCAAGAATCACACAACGACAATAAATAATAAGCGACAGTGATTATAAAAAATCGGAGATGACGACACGGTTCCGGTATCGGTAATGCCCGGAGAAAGGCTCTCTCAAGGTGTTGATTGCGTGGACAGAGCCTCGATAAAGACCTATGGTGTAACGGTTCCTATTGTAGTAATTCCTCTGGCCGGGCCAACGCCACGTAATTCCGGTGTGATACTATCATCATAAGATTGTATAGTTTGTAGATATTCGCTGCCCCGGTTGGATTCGTTGATCGCGACGCAAGAGAGATAGCTCTGTCCCCACCAATATGCAATGTGCTCACTGGATCGGTCTCTGCCACGCCGACACGGCTATGTCGAGCCCTTAAGAGGCTGAATGTTAGGAAAAACCTATGAATCAATCACGATTGAACAGACTTTTTTGTCTTTCCCTGTCCGTTTGTCTGCTCAGCAGTTGGAACCTCTACGGACAAGAGAGAGCTCAGAAGAGAGAGTCGAGAGCTCTATTGGATCGTATAGTCTCTCCCTCTGCAGATACATCTGAGAATGATGAACAGGGATTGCAGGCTTTTGCAGGCGATGTATTGAATCCTGAGGCGAGAGGGAACTCCCCAAACATTAAGGTTGCCTTAAAGGCAGGAATTCATCGTGGCGCATATACAAACGATCGGTTCCCCGACAATCGCCCGTTTGACGTGGGAAACATCTTTGGTGAAGAAGATGTCTACGGATCGGCAGCCGGCTTTGGATGGCAGTTCGGGATTGATGTGGAGATACCTCGCAATACAGTTTTCTCCTGGAGAGTCTCAGGAGAATATGACCACGTATCGGTCGGGAACAGTGGTGTGGTTAGTGATCCTTGTCTGTCAAGGGATGGAGATACTATCGGGGAGTCGGCTTTTCATCGATTTGAGTTGAACGTCGATTACCTGAAGCTGGCCGGAGCCGCAAAACTGAACTTCCAGAGATTTTATCTGTTGTTTGGAGTAACCGCTGCGACCCCTGTAAAAAACGACGTTCGTTTCAATCGAACTTTTGGTGAGGCTCCCTGCTTCTACAATGAGCTGGGCGATATGCGTAACAGCAGATTCCCCGTTCCTATCCCTGAAATCTCCCGACTACACTTTGCCCTCCGCATAGGAGGAGGTCTGACCTACCAGTTAAGCAATAGTCTCCAGTTTTCTCCTGAGCTTACACTTGACTTTGGGTTCAATGCGATCAACAAATCTCCGGAATCAGACCTCGGAGTCTATGCCCTCAACGGAGTGTTCCGGTATGATTTGTGAGGCACGACAGACTCTACTTTATCACGTTCTGCCGTTACTCAGTTCACTATATTCCGCACTTAACCGTGCAGAGAAGACACGGACATGCCAAGGCCTGAATACGTAATGTTCCAACGCTTGCTATCCACACAACAGACAAAGAGAAAGGACCACTTGGGTTTTCTCCGGGCACTTCCAACAATGATAGTCTTTCTTCTGACTATCTGGACCCTTGGTTGCAGTAGCTCCGGAGAGACAATTGATCGTCCCTCAAACCTTCCCGAGGAGATGGTTCCGGTACGGACCGATATATCGATCACAAATCTCACGTCACTGAATTCACCCCGCGACGACTTTGGCCTGACGATGTCGCTCGATACATCGCTCGTCTTCTATACATCAGGACGAATTGAAGCGCGCGGGTTGCATAGTATCTTCTGGTCACGCTCAACAGCACGTGGATGGTTGGCTCCGCAGCTTGCAGTGGAAGTCAACAACGCCGAGAGTAATGGCATCCCTTCGATCACACCGGGTGGGCAGATTATGTTCTTTACCGGCTGCACTTATGGGTTTGGAGATTGTGATCTCTATCGCGTCGCCTCGGGCCTTCGTGGAAGTGTGGCAGAGGAGACCACAGCCTGGACGATCCCTCGAAATCTCGGACTGAGGCTCAACGGCCCCTACTGGGACTCCCAACCTTCGATCGCCGCAGATGGAAGCATGGTGGTCTTCTCGAGTGATCGACCAGGAGGCTTTGGCGGGCGCGACATCTGGATTTCGCTCCGCGAGCAGGATGGATCGTGGGGACATCCCATAAATGCCGGCCGTAGCGTCAACACAGTCTTCGATGAGGTTACCCCATGGATTACACCAGACTGTCGCACGCTCTACTTTGCTTCGAACGGACATCCCGGTCTTGGAGAGTTCGATCTCTACTTCGTCGTGCTCGATCCCGAATCCGGTTTCAGTCCGGTTACATCCGCGCGTAATCTTGGAAAACCGATTAACAGCCACAATAACGACATTGCCTTTTCCCTCTCCTCCGACGGTTTCCGTGCCTTCTTCTCCTCCAACCGTTCCGGAGGTCTTGGCGGCTATGACATCTATCAACTGAGCGAGGCGCCGATTGCCATTGATCCGCTCAACATTGTTCACGGAGTTGTCACCGACAGCAAAGGGAATCCCCTCTTTGCCGAGATTGAAGTGACAGATTTGCGAACGGGGAACATCATCGGTCGCTTTCAGACCGAACCGGAGACGGGAGAATATGCTCTGGTTCTTCGTCGCGGAGGGAACTATGCAATCACGGGGGAGGCTCCTGACTATCTCTTCAACTCTCAACAGGTATCGACTCCAATTGATCTGCCAACCAATCGTTATGACACACTTCACCATGTGCTCCAACCGAGGAAGGGCTGGGTGCGGCTCCTTCTCTTTTTCAACACCGGTAGCAACAGGCTTGAACGGGAGTCGACCGTTGACCTCGATCGCCTCACTCTCTTCCTGAAAGCCAACCCCGATATACGGGTTGAGATCGGAGGCCACACCGAGAACACCGATTCTCCCCAAGCAAATCGCCAACTCTCCCTTGAACGTGCCGAAGCGGTCAAGTCCTATCTCGTTGGTAACCGGATTGTTGCCGAGCGGATTGATGTGAAAGGATATGGCGACACGAGACCGATAGTCGATGACGATACTGAAGAAGGACAGAGTATGAATCGTCGGGTGGAGATGCGTGTGGTGGAATAAGGAACGATGGGAAAGGGAGACATGGGGAAGGGGAGAGATGCAGAAGGGAGACATGGGGAAGGGAGAAAAAACAAACCGCTACGTACGCAACGGAACGCAAAAGACCCCGAGCTTTACGAGAGCACAAGGGAAGATGAAAGCAATTCCAGAACATCATACGTTTTCGATGCGCTTGCGAGTCACCCCGGAAATGACGGCTCGTTTTTTCGACTGCGAGATTCATCCCCTCTACGCCACTTTCGCCATTGTTGAACATGCCGAGTATGCCTGCCGTTGCGCAATACTTCCCTTTCTGGAACCTGAAGAAGACGCAATCGGATCATCGGTCGAGATCGAACACACCGGCCCCGCCCACATCGGCGCAATCGTAACAATAGAAACAGAGATAACAGGGGTTGAAGGAAAGGATATCATCTCCACCTTCGCTGCCAAGCAAGGAGAAAAGGAAATCGCCCGAGGCAAAACCACTCAACGCGTAGTCGACAAAGCAAAATTCCAGCAAAGGATACAGGATAAAGCGTGAAAAGCAACCTCAACATTCATCCCTCTGCCCTTATCTCTGATTCCCCCTCCCTGTTTCGCTCGAACCCCGTATTTTATAACAGAAATCAGGAGCAACCCATGACCGAGTACTCCTACTCTCTTCTGGTCTCGTAGTTCAGTTGGATAGAACGCAGGTTTCCTAAACCTGATGTCGCAGGTTCGAGTCCTGCCGAGACCGCAGTTATCCTATTTCTTGACAAACTGCTTCGAGAGCTTGTACCTGTCATTCGTTATCGTGATAAAATACGTTCCCGGCGTCAACTCTCGAGTATCTATCAAGAGGTTGAAGTCCGAACCGATATAGGCCTCATCACTATATATCAACGCACCCTCTATATCATACATCCGAATCTCCGACTGCCCCAACTCATAACCCTTCATCTGCAACGTCACGTGACCTTCTGCAGGATTCGGAATCAGTGAGACCAGTTCATCAAAGTTTTCTTCCTGCACATGAGTAGTTCCACCGAGTGTAAAGCTGTAGGTGATCTTGTGGCCAAAATCGGACTCAAAGGCCTTCCGCACATCACCATCCTCGTTGTGCAAACGGATATATCCACTTCCTTGCTCGGGAACTACCCAATATGACAATCCGAGATTTCGAGGATCTGTAAGCTCGAGCGTATAACATCCCGGAGAAAGGTTCAACTCGTCTTTGTAAAGCGTGTTGTTTGTCGCATTCTCTTTGCTGTATACCACGTTCCCCTCGATATTCTTTATCTGCAAGGAAAATTCCGGTGCTCTCAAGTTAGTCTTGTACCAAAGTACCAGCTTTTCCGAATAGAGATCGGGCATGTTGAAACGACTCGTGTGAAGGTTGTTCTCGACATACTGATCTATCTCTGAATTCGGATTGCTGATGCGCACCGTAAACTCGTTTGATTCATCTCCAATCCAGAACTCTTCGCCCGGTACCGGCAACACGACTTCTGCCATCTTGTGAGGTTCAACAGAACCCTTCCAGGTATAGGCTGCGGTGGTTCCTCCCGAGACTTCATAGCTAAAGTCAAGAGAAGTAAGAGGGACCGTGCTATTGTTCCGAACAACCACAATGGGATCGGCACAGATAGGATTGCTGCGTGAATAGCCCGGGAAGTTGTTTGGTGCCAGAACATCATAGACTTCGGCATCGAGCGTGTAGTATGGCCCTCCATACTGGAAGAGATGGAAGGACATCTGGTAATTGCCCTTCCCCATATCCGGATTGTCAGTCGGCACAGGAGTAATGCTGTAATCCAGGGTAACCTCGTCGCCCGCAATAAGATCCGTGATCTCGAAATCATTGGCCTTCACCAGATCCCCGGGACACCAACCCTCACGAGCACCCGGCCATGTTCCTCCTTGAGGATAGACAGGGTTAAGTGCACAATCGAACGTCTGCCAGACACGCCACTCGAACGTTTTGGCATCATCGACCGTCAGGTAGTGTGTGTTATCCCTCCACTCACAACAATGTGGGTAAACGTCATCGCCATCCTTATCCTTTAAGCTGCTATAGTGTCCATGACCTGTAATAACTGTTCGGACCTTGAACTGTTTCGCCTCCGGCAGCAACGAGAGCGTTGTCTTCTGGAGTTTGGTATCATCGGAGATATCTCGATACTTGTATGATCGACGCGGCCCCCAGACACGGTCAATGCTGAGCACATCGCGCGACGGGGTTCCCTTGATGAAAGCAAATCTCAGATCGATCAGCTCCTGATTATTGCCGGCAGAGAGATCGACATCTCCGCGGAGCAACGGAGCATAATCAGTCACGTCGTAAATCCACGTAAAGCCATCCGGCCCAAGGTCCAGGTTGATACCGTATGGCGTAATGAATCGTCCGATCTCAAATTTTTCGATGATCTCCTCTGGCTCGTCATAATATTCAAGCGTCCGATTTTGCATGACCGTCTCAGCAGGAACGGCACTGGAATCAACGACACTTCCATCAGGGCCATAGGTGTATTCGTAACCGCTACGCCATCCATAAAAGACCTCTTTGATAACCGGCTTATGGCCTTGTATCTCATATATAGCAATCGAGATCGGAGGATCCTTTACCGTATCGCTGAGGAGCGTTGAGTCGAGACGCGTTTTATACGTTCCATTGACAAAGATGATGTTCGGCTGTTCGCTCAGGGAATTGGAGTTGAAGTTCAGGTCTACGCTATTTCTATCTTCCCAAGCCGGTGTTCCGATCATGATCCCGTCTCGGTTGTTGTCCGAATGATCTTGTACCGTTGTTCCTTCCAGCTCATCGAGAGGATAGTAGCCGAGAAGTGAACCGTAGTTGGGATGGGTAGGATCCAGTGGCTTGTTTATCCATTCCTGTATCACCGATTCCTCGAGCGCAACCGACCAGGCACGTGCCTCATCCAGAGCGCCCGGCAAGGCGGACGTTCCATGGAAAAGACCGGAGAGCGTGAAGGGATCATCCGAAACTGTAGAGGTTGCCGGTATATTCCCTCTAAACGTTAAGGTGACTCGCTCGCCATTGACATAGAGTTTCAGTCGGTCTTCGTTTGTATCTTTCCTTCCGTCAAAGACCATTGCCACATGCGCCCATTCGCCGGTCCCAAGCACCCCCGTTGCTGAACCGTGGGTATTATCCCCGGGATGCCGGACAATACAGTAGAGCGCGTTCTGCGAGCCAGTCTCGATATGGAAGTTGTTTCCAAGACCAAGCAACTTGTTCTGCTTTTCCGTTTTGTCGAGGCGTACCCAGGTCTCAAAGGTTGCCTGCTCGGCTCCGCTCAATTCGGGGACATTCCCCATATCGACGTAATCGTGATCCCCATCAAAGAGAAGATAGCCGTCGGGATCGGTCGCAAAGGCCTCGACCCCGGATCCACCATCATGAGCCAGCCAGATCACCGGGTCGGAGCCAGCATCGGCCTGGTAGCTTACATCAACGGCAAGGGCAAAAAGGCTCAGCCAGAAAAACGACTCCTGAAAATAGAGTGTATGCCATCCTGTGTCGGCAAACTGGACATCATCCTGAAAGAGCGTGATCAAATCCGCATTGTAGAACTGATCGAGCTTACTGGTATTCCTCGGCAAGCGTTGCATCCGGATCGTAAAGTCGCGTAGCAACCCTCCCTTCTCCTTGACGTAGAGTCGTACGGCATTGATCTCCACGGATAGAGGAGCGCCGGCATCGATGAAATTCTGTCTCGTCACCAGAAACTGTATGCGATGCGATCCCGTAGTTGTCTCCACTTCACCCGTCCCATCACCAATCTGGTAGGAGGTCTCGGAGATTACACTATCGACCGTCAGCTTATACTTATAGCGCTCATACGTGGTATGCGTAGGAACAGATGTGTAGGCAATAGAATCAGGAGCATCTGCTCCGACTTTGAAGTAAGGATGCTCTGTGAGTGTGGAATCGAACTGACCGGTATGCTGGTGAAACGTGGTATACGTCAGATAATCCCACTCCCCGCAAGCCCACCTGTCGGCTGTTGTCCGGGAATCACACTTGAGTGTGTAATACATCAGGATTTTTCGGTAGGTCTCGTCAGAGTCAGGGAAATTCCAGGTCCCGCGTCGCTTAGTAATGTCGTTGAAAGTCAGCGTCTCGACCCAGACCGTATCGCTCTGCCCCACACAGAGATCGGCGATCATCATGGACAAAGCAAGAATTACGAGCCCTTTTCGGAGAACCGCCTTCATAAATCGTATCGCAATTGCAATCATAGTATAGATAAGAAAACCATGTTATAGATAAATGAACGTAACGACGATGGAGTATAAGTCGATGTCAGACACGCTAAGTTCCGCAATCCATACCAGCCAAGCATACTGAGGTATTGCCTTGAACCCCATGAACCCTGATGTTCGGCCACATAAAAAACGGATCGTTGTTACAATATTATCGAATATATATGAAATATACTTCTGTCTGTTCACATTTTCCTAACTTTTTTTTAGAATCTTGTGAAAGAAACATTAGGAGGTTAGAAGTGGGAAGTAAGCGGAGAAAACTCTACAAGTTAGCACCCTGCTTTAGCGCGGTGATCCGAGTGATCCTCGCAGGAGAGAAGGGCTTCGAGCCGTTTCCTATCACTGCTTGTGATTCACTTTAGAAGTTGGGAGGTTAGAAGTGGAGATTGCCATTCCAACGTTGTTCAAGTCGCATAGCGACGCTCCATAGATTGCCCCATTCCTCAAAGCGCCATCGGTGCGAGCCTATTCAATGGTGGATCGTTCCTACGGAGCTCATGCTGATGAGGAGATATTCTGACCTCGGGCTTCCGCCCGAGGCTGTGAACGGTGTTGCCTACGGTAGTAGTAGTGGAACCTTTGCCTTTACCCCTGCCGGAGAAGAGGGTCAGGTTCTGACTGCTGGTGCCGGAGGAGTGCCGGGCTGGGCGACACCCTTGCAAGATTGGGCATTGACCGGCAATGGCGCCACAACTCCTCCTTAGTAGCGGAACGGAACATTATCTGGGAACCTCAGATGCCGTTGATCTCGTCATCGCCACAAATGCAATAGAGGCAATCCGGATCGGGAACTCTGCTTCAGCTGCCGGGAGCGTGACAATTGCAAATGGTTTGACAGTAAGCGCAGGTGGTGCGTCAGTGACAGGAGATTTTGAACTTGCGGGAGATCTGGAAGTCTCGGAAGATGTATTAGTGACGGGAGATCTGGAAGTCTCGGAAGATGTATTAGTGAAGAAAGATCTGGAAGTCTTGGAAGATGTATCAGTGAGGGGATCTTTTAACCTTGCGGAGACTGCGTCGGCTCTTCTGTTGAACAATAGTGGGGGAACAAGTGGTCAGGTTCTGTTAAGTAGGGGAGGGGGCGCAACAC
>JAGWAZ010000095.1 GCA_021296135.1 Chlorobiota bacterium
CTAACCAGACAGAAGGGTCGGTAGTATATGCTATGTCCTCGTGCACGGGAACGGCGTAGGCCGTTCCCTTTCTTTTTTCACTTTTCCGATGTCGAGGAGTCGAGGAGTCAAGGGTTGAAGGGTCGAGAGGGAAGACAAGGAGACAAGGAGACTGGAAGACAAGGAGACAAGGAGACTGGCGTCGAGGGTCTTTAGATCGAACATCGTAAATCGTTATTCTTAGATCAAAAACGTTGTCCCAGCCGTAAACGACTCGGCTATGATACATCGTTAATCTGACATCGAACATCGTTAATCGACATTCTGACATCGAATACTGACATTTTGACACCATACACCGACATTCTGACATCATACGATCATTAATCGAGGTTCTGAAATCGAAGAGTCAAGAGTCTGTTTCATCAGTGTTTATCAGTGTTCTGTTTTAGCATCAGTGTTTATCAGTGTTTTGTTTTAGCATCAGTGTTTATCAGTGTTTTGTTTTAGCATCAGTGTTTATCAGTGTTCTAACATCGTAAATCTGAGATCGATCTGGGGTCTATCGGTAGCCCCGGCGTTTAGGCCGGGGTCAGCAGAGTACTCTCGATGCAATCACAATCTTCCCAGCCGTAAACGACTGGGCTATTTTCCCAACCGAGCGTTGCTACGCGACTACCCCCGAACGTTCGTTGTCCCAGCCGTCGCTATGGGGCTCTCAGAACCTCATTGGAAAGCCCACCACCGATGGTATAGAAACAAAGATCGCTACTTCCGAGAATTCAGAGTAGCGACCCAAGAAAAACGATTCTATGATCCAGACTTTACGTTCTTTACATCCCAACCAGCAACCCCATTTTCTCCTGCATCTCTCTCAGCTTGGGCATGGCAACCTCACGAGCTTGCTCCGCTCCTTTTGCAAGCATTGTATCAAGTGCAACCGGATCATTCAGATACTTGTCACTTTCCTCACGGATCGGTCTGAGGGCCTCAATCACAATTTCGGCAACCCCCATCTTCAGATCACCATAACCTCGTGCATTGGCGAAGTCGGCCTCAACCTCTTCTCTCCCTTTACCGGTAATGGCCTGGTAGATACTCAGCAGATTGTTTACTCCGGCCCGTTCCTGGTCATCACTAAAACGAATCTCATTGAACAAGTCGGTTTTCGCACGCTTGAATGAGCGCTCGATCTCTTTTGGGTCATCCAACACCCCGATGGCATGACCACGAATCGAAGCAGCGCTCTTTGACATCTTTGTTGCCGGATCGTCCAGTCCCATCACACGAGCAGCAATCTTTGGAATCACTGGTTCAGGGGGAACAAAAAAATCACCATACAGATGATTGAATCTCCCGGCGATGTTCCGGGCCAGCTCAACATGCTGCTTCTGGTCATCCCCTACCGGCACCTCATCCGCATCATAGAGAAGAATATCGCAAGCCATCAACACAGGATAATCCAGCAACCCCATGCCAACCGATTCCTGTTTAGTAAACTTCTCCTTGAATTGGGTCATCTTCTGAAGCCAGCCAATCGGAGTGATACAGTTCAAGAGCCAGCAGGCCTCGGCATGAGCGCTGACATGGCTCTGAATAAAGAGCGTTGATTTTTCAGGACTAATGCCGACAGCAAAGAGGACGGCTGCCAGCTTTCTCGTACGCTCCCGTAAGCCTTCTGGATCATACGGAGCGGTCAGGCTGTGGAGATCAACGATACAGAAGAAATTCTCTTTCTGATCCTGCCCTTCCACCCACTGCCTGAACGCACCAAGATAGTTCCCAAGATGTGGCTCACCAGTTGGCTGAATACCACTGAATACACGTTTCATGAAGTTAGAAGTATGAAGTTCAAAATCTCAGGACATTTCTTCTGACTAATTCTTTCGCATTTTGATGACGATCGTGGTAAACACGGCTATCAATTCATCTGTTTCACCGAGAAGAGATTATAAAGGTTCTATCGGCAGTAGCCAGAGCAATTGAAGCACATGGCAAAGCAACGCAACCAGAGTTTGCTGCCATCTATGGAAACATTATTGAGCATCTGGCCCACTCTATCCAACAGGGGAAACCACTCAAACATATCGCCCTGCCAACAAGTGATGGACTTATTGTCCAGAAGATCGGCAAGATCATTCGGCTTGAGGTAATGAGACTATACCCCGATAATAATCGGCTCCTTATCCCGCTCAATGAAACGGCCCTTCGAGTTTCCAATCTTCTCCTGAATTGTCATCAATCCTTTAACCAGATTTTCCGGATGTGGTGGGCAGCCGGAGACAAAGACATCAACCGGTACAAACTTGTCAATCCCCTGCACAACCGAATATGACCGGAACATTCCGCCTGAGCTGGCACACGCACCCATCGAGAGAACCCACTTTGGGTCCGGCATCTGGTCATAGATCTTCCGTACCACCCAGGACATCTTGTAGGTGACAGTACCGGCCACAATTAGCAAGTCCGACTGTCGTGGCGAGAAGCTGAAACGCTCTGAACCAAACCGGGAGACATCTGTTTTTGGTCCCGCGAATGCCATCATCTCGATAGCACAGCAACTGATACCAAGCGGCATTGGCCATACGGAGTTCTTCCGCGCCCAATTTATAGCGGCTTCAACTGTTGTTGTCAGAAAGCCGTCTCTTTCGAGTTGTTCGTTTAATCCCATTTCAACGCTCCTTTCTTCAGAATGTAGATATAGCCAAACAAGAGCGTGACTATAAAGAGCAACATTGCAACCAACGTAAGTGTTCCCATTCC
Organism: Chlorobiota bacterium; assembly: GCA_021296135.1. Taxonomy (GTDB): domain Bacteria; phylum Bacteroidota; class Ignavibacteria; order OLB7; family OLB7; genus JAGWAZ01. The sequence continues at coordinate 2,743 of JAGWAZ010000095.1, forward strand.
CTGATCAAAAAAGTCCTGAAACGTTACCCCCCAAGGATACATGAAGACAACTTCAATGTCAAAGAGAATGAAGAGCATTGCCACGAGATAGTATTTCACCGAAAATCGCTCGTGCGCAGTTTTCACCGGCTGCATCCCAGACTCGTATGTACTCTCCTTCTCCTTGCTTGGTCTACGAGGGCCAAGTATCTCGTGCGCCTTTATAGAAACAGCGCCAAAGGCAATCCCCGTAAGGACCATTACGATCAATGGTAGATAGTCTTGTGGTGTCATGGAAGCAATCCCAACATTTCATGCTCTCAGCAAGGCACTCTCCTGGCCCATAGACCGACTAAACTTACGAAAGCGAGGTCAATCCAACACAATGTTCACTGTGTGATATCATCTCACCATCGTGCGGAAATGCCGATTCCATTACGATCAATGTCAGGATAAATCTGAATGGAACTGAGCGTATCCCCAACGTCAAAGTCAAATAGATGAGCGCCGACGTAGGCATCGACAAACGAGAGGAGGTAAACTCCCCCCGCTATTGCCCAGCTCAAATCGCGCTTATCTCGGAATAACTCGCGATTGGAAAGGGCAAGGTTATACTCAGTTGTGGTCGGAGTCAATGATCGCACCTGATCAGCAAACTCCATACACCGACTGTTATTGTAGATGCCGAGACCGACAAGAGCGCCAATGGGAACAAGGAAAAGAGGGACTTTCCAGTACTGCTCGGTATAAACCTGTCCACCGCTTGGAATAATAGCCCACAGGAGTGCCTTTGTCGGACTTTTAGTCATCACAAACTCATCGGAGTTCGCTGATCCTTCCTGGGTGTTGACCTCGTTTACGATCCTTGCAGTGTCAGGGGTTTGAGCGTAGGCTCTGGCTGAAACGAACGAGAAAAGGATTATAACAATGTATGCCCTGACACACACTGAAGACGTGCGCCTGCTGACCGGGTGCTTTGAGAGAGATTGCTTCATTTATCCTACACCATCAAGTTTCTTCCGAAGCAACTGGTTTACGATTTTAGGATTCGCCTTCCCCTTTGTCCTCTGCATTGTCTGCCCAACAAAGAAACCGAGTAGATTCGTTTTCCCATCGCGGTATCGTTCAACTATATCTTGATTTTCAGCAATGACTGCATCGACAGCCTCTTCGATAAATGACTCATCGCTTACCTGAACAAACCCTTTATCCTCACTGATCTCTTTCGGAGACTTGTCAGAGGTTAACATCTCTGCAAAGATGTCCTTCATATTTTTTGAGGAAATGGTGTCGCTTGCAAACAGCTCAGCTAATGATGCCAATCGTTCCGGTTGAATGGGGAACTCTGCTATACTGATTTTTCGCTCGGAAAGCTCACGCAGTACCTCGGTCATCATCAGGTTGCTGATTGTCTTGTAGCGATCTCCACCCTTGGTTAGAACTTTTGCAGTTGCCTGCTCAAAGTAATCAGCCGTCCCTCTTGAATCGGTCAGGACACCTGCATCGTAGGCTGGTATTCCATACTCTTCAACGAAACGCTTTTTACGCGCGATGGCCAATTCAGGCAGTTCGTTCCGAATCCTCTCAATCTGCTCATCTGTTATGGCAACCGGTGGCAAATCAGGCTCTGGGAAGTAACGATAATCGTGTGCCATTTCCTTCGAGCGCAGTGGGCAGGTCTGGCGGAGATTTGCATCCCAAAGCATCGTCTCCTGAACAACCGTTCCACCCGATTCAATCAGTTCAACCTGCCGAAGAATTTCATACTCAATCGCCTTCTCCACTCCGCGGAAAGAGTTCATATTCTTCACCTCGATCTTCGTTCCGAACTTCTCGTTCCCCCTCTTTCTCACCGACACGTTTGCATCGCAACGTAGCGCACCATCCTCCATGTTCCCGGAGCAGATACCGAGCCATGTGACAATACTCTTGATCTGTGTGAGATAGAGGTAGGCCTCTTCGGAACTTCTGATCTCAGGTTCGGAGACGATCTCGATAAGAGATGCTCCGGATCGATTCAGATCGACAAGTGATGCACTCGGATCAAGATCATGGATCGACTTACCTGAATCTTCCTCCATGTGTATACGTGTGATGCCAATCCGCTTGGAAGAGCCATCGGGCATTTCGATTTCAATCCAGCCATCATGGCAGATCGGATCTTCAAACTGTGATATCTGATACCCTTTTGGCAGATCGGGATAAAAGTAGTTCTTGCGAGAGAACATGCTGAACTTGCAGATAGAACAGTTGGTTGCCAGTCCCATGCGAACGATCATCTCAACAAGTCCCCTGTTTACCGTCGGTAGCGTTCCAGGGTGCCCGAGAACCACTGGGTCGGTATTTGTGTTCGGCGCAGGACCAAATTCGCTGGCTGCTCTTGAGAAGGCCTTTGAATTAGTTAACAGCTGCGCATGAACCTCCAGTCCAATGACAGGTTCGTATGAATCAATCACTTCCTGCGAAAGCAGGCTTGCTCCAGAGTTCTCAGTAAGCGTATCGGACATTGTTCCTCTTCGCTGAGTTCGGTATTATCAGGAAAAAATAAGGAAGTTAGAAGTTTGAAAGTGAGAAGTTGAAAATTTGAGATTAGGAGTTGGAAGGATAAAAGGTGCAAGAGAGAATGATTTGTCGAGAGATTATGCATGGGAGTCGCGAATATGAAGAGACCGTTGCCCTGCGTGACGATGTACTCCGCAGACCTCTTGGACTGATCTTTTCACCTGAAGATCTCAGTGCAGAAGTCGACGATTTCCATCTTACATGTTACGATGACGAAGGCAATCTTCTGGGCTGCCTTGTTCTCACTATCGAAGGTGAACAAAGAGTCCGAATGAGACAGGTCGCGGTTCGCCCTGATTTGCAGCGTTCGGGTATTGGCACTTCACTCATTCAATATTCAGAAGGGTTTGCGTTAGCCCATGGTTTCACACAAATGACGACGCATGCACGCCATAGAGCTATACCCTTCTATCTTCGCCTTGGTTATGTGCCATACGGAGAACCATTTGAAGAGGTGACAATACCGCATCGCAAATTGAGAAAAGAGCTTATGAAAGATTGAAGTTGGAAGTGAGAAGGTTAGAGATGCTCATGAAAATGGACAGTCAGTTAAGTGATCGGTTCACAAATCCTATTTTCACGGTTCCCACATTCAAGTCTGAAGTGCAACAGGTGGAGGAGCTTTACCGCAATATACTTCCCAGGGTCTGTTCCATCAATGTTTTAGCATCTGTGTTTATCAGTGTTTTAGCATCTGTGTTTATCAGTGTTCTGAAATCATAAATCGCACATCGTTAATCGTTATTCTGAAATCAAAGAGTCGAAGGGTCGAGAGTCCAGGGTCTGTTCCATCAGTGTTTTAGCATCTGTGTTTATCAGTGTTCTGAAATCATACGTCGATCCAGAATCAGGATCGCACCGATGGGTCGATCAACCGAGCGGCGCTATGCGACTACTCCCGAACGTTCGTCGTCCCAGCCTTAAACGACTGGGCTAGCTTTGCCCTCTTAGAAGAAAGCCCGTACCTCCATCTGCCCGGTATGAATTACCCGGTTAGAGGGTGGCTCGGCGCGACCGGTATAGTTGACCGATGCCTGGATGTTTGCTCCAAACCGATAATCAAAACTCAATCGTCCAACCCAGGTAGCCCCGATTGCATAGCCATCTGTTAACTGAAATGGTAATGAAAAGACCCCCCCGCCATTCAGGTTTGTGCCACCCACAACCGTTCGTTCAAGCGTTGCACGAAAACGCCCTTTTGTTTCGATAGAATAGATAGCTCTGATCTCATTGCCTGTAAGGAACGTCGATCGAGGTGTTGCCGGGAAGACATCATCGGCCGAACGAATACGAAAAATCCAGCCAAGCTCAAGTGAGCGCTCAGGTCGGTAACTGAAATCCGTTTCGAAGAGAAGTGCCTCAAGATCAAAAACACGGGAAGTATCAAGGTCATCTCCGAGAAGAGAGCGATTTTCAAGCTCAGCATCAAGCTGCAAACCGATGTCGATCGTTGGATTCCATTTTAACCTGAACGACCGCTCAATTGATTGCGACCGCTCCAGATCATTGAAGAGTCGTGTCAATCCATTCCGATTGATAAAGCGCAACCGGGCTGAGAACTCCCGATTCTTCTCAAAGAGATTTATATCCTGCTGAATAAGTGCGTTCCCGAGAAGCGTTGTCGAGTCGTTCTGAAATGCATCGAGCTTAAGCAAATAGATATCACTCTCTTGCTCAGTACTGCTCTTCTCTTCAATCCTCATGAACGTCTCGGTTGTTACCGGCTTAAGAATACGACCAAGCGTGGTGGTATCACTCATGAATTCACTTGGGCGTATCTTCATACGAATCGTTGATTCAAGATCGATCACCGGGAACAATTGTTCAGTCGGGAGATTGATCCTTACGTACTCACCATCGTTTGCAATCGTCTCACGAAACTCGTCCTCGGTCTGCATTCGGTTGGAGTCGAGGTCTTGCCAGATATACTGACCTTGTCCAACCGGCACTCGCACAAAAAGACGCTGCAACCGGGCCGCCTGCTCGGTCTGAACCTCGTATACTCCCTCAATCTCCAAACCACGATTGAGGCCATTCCAACGTGATTCAGAACGCGCGAGGATCGAGATGTTTTCCAGACGTGAGGAAGGATCGAGTCCGGCGATACTATCAAAAGTTCTACGCCTCCAGGTAAAGTCGATTGAGGAACGTAGTGATCGTAGCCCTTTTAACTCACCATTGACCGAGATCGATTGCGATATGCCATCCTGAATGAATCGGGTTGCAGAGATCGCCTGATCAAACCGTGCCGAGTCATCAACCCGATACCGAGCTGAGGCGATTGTGCGGAAGAGCGGCAGATCTATCAACAGTTCAGGACCAAGCTCAAGAAAGCGGAAGGCTCCCGACAAGAGCGTATCAACACCAACACGAACATCGTCACGGTTTTGATGAGCCAAACGGAAGCCAGGTGTAAGGGCCCCAACGCGATAACTAAGGCCTCCAACTCCCTTCAACCAGTTACTTGAGCTACCGCCATCAACCGTATCAACCGACGAAATCAATTCCAATGCATAGTCTGCTGCCAAAGGTATATTGTGATCTTTGAAACGCAGACCATAGTCATGTCTGAACGAAGAGAAAAAATTTCCTCGATCAAGACTGCCAACTCCTGCTGTTAACTCCAACGATCGTATCGGCTTCCAGTCGAGCCGCCCTTCGGCAAGAAGATCATCGAAGCCCGATTCTCCTATGCGATCTGAAGCATTCCAGAAGCGATCGAACTCCGGCTCGGATATACGATTGATTGGCTGAAAAGCATTTCCAACAAAACGAATGTTTGCAGTACCACGCATCACTCCAAAATTCATGCCTCCCAACCGAACGGAGTCCCCTTCCAACACTCCTCTCCCTTTCAGGGCAACGCCATTCAGCTCAGACAAGGGCTCTGAACTGAAACGATTCAGATTGGTACCACTGAAAGCAATCTCCGCGTCAAGCTGAAGTCCTTGGGTGGGTGTGATATCGAATGCGAGGGCTCCAACCTGTTGCAATCCAGGTAGCGGTAAATAGACAACCGGCAGATATTCTCCTTCTCCCTTGCCAACAAACTCGTACTGACCAAAGGCGATGTTACGATAGTCCCCCCTACCGTCAATTGCACGATTGAATATTACGTTGTAGACTGCATTACTGTCGGATGGATCGTAGAGATAAATCGAGTCCGGAAGACCAATGAGAATCGTGTCAACTTTTCGGTAAAGGCCATTGGCTGTGTCACTACGCCCCACAAAAACAGCCCCACTACGAACTGCTCCTGCAGGATCAGGACCGGCACTGGCAATCAAGGCTCGATCTTCATCTGTCAACTCAATGTCTACCGGCGAGTCTTGATCATCTGCTTCACGGACATAACTGGCCGTAATATTGAGCGTACTATCAAGGAACCGACTGGTATGCGATGCGGCAAGAAATGAACGGGAATATCGCCGGTCACTGAACTCGAAGTCAACAACTATTTCGTTGAATCCTGTTATGGGTCGTTGTGGCTGAAAAAAGATTTCACCGGTTCCGTAATCGATTACATAATCGTTATCACGACCTCGAACCATTTCGAGGCCATCGACAAATACACGTTCAGTACCTGCAAGGACAACGATATCGCGTTCGCTGTTCAAACCGGTCAG
>JAGWAZ010000096.1 GCA_021296135.1 Chlorobiota bacterium
TAATAAAAAGAAGGCAAAAGCCCAAAAAGATCAGAATGGACAACGGGCCGGAATTCATCGCCAAACTCACTCAGCAATGGAGTGAAGCCCATGACATAACATTCCAGTACATCGAGCCTGGCAAACCTACCCAAAATGCTTTCATTGAGCGTTTTAACGGCAGCTTCAGGCGGGGAGTACTGGATGCTTATACTTTTGAGCACATAGATCAGTTACAGCAATTGGCCGACGAATGGGCATACGATTACAATTACCGCCGGCCTCATAAAAGTTTAAAGAACATGCCCCCGGTGAAATATGCTGAAAGGTATCTTCTTGATATGAAACAAGAATGTGTAATTTAGCACTGTCCTAAAAATGGGAAGCCTACACTACTGTTGGGCTGAAGGGCCTTCTGTAAAAAAATCAAGGAGTTTGCGTCAAGTAGTCCTTAGATTTTTGTTGCTTGTCGCTGTAAGTCACAAAAGTATGCCGGAACAGTGATTACCGCAAGAGAAAAAATTGAATAACATAACGTTATGAAGAAGGAGGGGATACGTATTGCAAGGGATCATTTGCTCCTGCCTCTCTGAAACCACGTAATCGTAGGGCACAGCTATCACACTCTCCACAGGCAACGTCCTCACGCTTGTAGCATGACCATGTCAGGTGAAGGGGGGCATGAAGTGCGAGGCCAGTTTGTATGATTTCCGCCTTGCTCATCTCGATAACTGGGGTCTCAATCCGGATTTTCGTTGTCGGTCGTGTGCCATGGTCAATTGCTTCTTCGAACGCCTCAAAAAACTCTTTTCTGCAATCAGGATAGCCGCTGGAATCTTCCTCGACCGCTCCTACAGCAATTGCTTCAGCTCCGATAACTTCTGCCCAACTTGTTGCTATTGAGAGGATGTTGGCGTTGCGAAAGGGGACGTAGCTTGTGGGAATCTCAGTCGAATTCAGGTTAGCCTTTGTCACTTCGATAGAAGTCTCTGTCAGGCTTGAGCCACCAATCATAGCGAGGTGCCGGGTATCAACGATGAGGCGTCGAGTTGCATTAAAGTAGTCGGCCTGTGCATGGAAGCATTCACGTTCTTTCCGCTCGGTAAGTTGTCCGTAATTGGTATGCAACACGTTCAAAGCGTAGCCACGAGAACGCATTATTGCCCCGGTCACACAACTATCCATCCCACCACTCAACAGGACCACGGCCTGAGGAAGCTGCCGATCTGTTTCGTTACTGGTCTCAGAGTTATGATGTGCGGGTTGCAAACTCGACATAAACTATTCGAACTTCTCACTTTTAACTTCTCACTTCAAACTTTACCTCTGCATAGGTTCGCTCGGTTTCGTGCAATCGGACAGCAATGGTCTTGAGGTTCTTATACCGTTGCAAAGGCTCGACAACCTGATCCAATAACCACTGGGCAATATTCTCAGCAGTTGATGGAAAATTGACGATAACCCTCTTCATCTCATGTTTTTCAAGAAAGGCGAGCATATCGGTATCTGAGGTATCGCAAAGAAAAGCATGGTCAATTTGCTCTATGAGTGGATCGACGATCTCCCGCAGATCGAAATAATCGACGACCATGCCGTTCTCATCAAGCTCGCCGGTTACGGAAACATGCATACGATAGGAATGGCCATGGACGTTACGGCAGCCTCCTTCGTGAAAGGGAAGCCGGTGCCCCATCTCCCATCGGAACTCTTTCCCAATCTCTGCAATGTTGGTATGTGGTTTCATAGTTGTCAGACTTCAGATATCAGACATTAGAAATGAGTTTTGAGTCCGCCGAGGCGGAAGCTATTAGCCTTGAACTATAGGACTTTTCTGGACTTATACTTTGAGCCGTCGGCTTTAGCTTTCAACTTGTAACTCATCGACCCCCGACTCTTTGACTCTCGACTCCTACTTTGAGCCGTCGGCTTTAGCTTTCAACTTGTAACTCATCGACCCTCGACTCTCCGACTCTTCAACCCCCGACTCGTACGTTGCCGTCACAATTGAGTGAAGTCCGCCTCGTGTCGAGAACTCTCCGGTCACTTTCATGCTGCGTGGTTTCACTGCATTTACCAAATCGTCGAGAATCTGATTGGTGACGTCTTCGTAGAAAATTCCCTTGTTGCGAAAATCGAGATAGTAATACTTCAGCGATTTTAGTTCAACACAAAGTTTGTCAGGAACATATTCAACTGTGATCGTTCCGAAATCGGGCAATCCGGTCTTAGGACAGACGGAGGTGAATTCAGGATTCACATGGGCGATTGTGTAGTCGCGGTCCGGGCAGGGATTATCGAATACTTCAAGTTCGATCATAACAACGGTGGAATTCAATCCTGAATTGATGAGCTTGTAAAACTGTAAACCTACAAGATAGTATCTGGTGAGTCAACAGGTTCTTTCACGATGTCACGTTGAAGAGGTCAGCAAAAAATTTCCTGAAAAATCGAGGTAGTCCGTGCACTGCTTGCTTAGTGATGTTTCCTTGCAGCGAGCCACAGAGTGGCGACCTGTTGGTAACCCTGTATGGGAGCGCAGGGCAAGCAATAGGCTTGGCTTGAACAAGCTTTAGAGGAGCGACCCGTGCATCTGATCACGACGACTCTCATCGTTCTCCCTTGATGTTCTGAATTCGTTCTATCTCTTCTCCACGTGTGAGACGCTCTGCAACCTCAAGAACCACGCGCGGATAGAGCTCCTGCTCAATCGTGAGGACACGTTCGGCAAGTGACTCTGGAGTTTCGTTGAGAAGGACCGGAATTCGTTGCTGTGCTATGATTGCACCGGTGTCGTATTCTTCATCAACCAGATGAACAGTCGCTCCGCTCTCCTCCATGCCGGCCTTTATTACCGCCTGATGAACGTTCATTCCATACATTCCTTGCCCACCAAATTCAGGAAGAAGCGCAGGGTGGATGTTCAGGATTCTGCCATGATACTTCTCAACAACGCCGGGAGGCAATTTCCGCATATATCCCGCGAGAAGAATCAGCCCAATACCATGAGACACAAGAAGAGATTGTAATTCCTGGTCGTATTCTTCCGGGGCATCGGGGAACATCTTCGGTGAGAGGCGGATATGTAGAATGTTTTGTTCTTTGGCATATTCAAACGCTCCTGGTCTTCGATTGTTGCTGATGCACATCTCGATTCGAGCAGGAGGGTTCTCAGTTGACAACAACGTTTGGTGAACTGCACGAAAATTGGATCCGCGGCCAGAAGCAAAGACAGCGATGTTAATCATATCTCAATGTATTTCGTAATGAGCAGCTAAGGGAGATACGGAGAGAGCAGAGATCGACTCTTTGACTCTCGACTCCCATACTCTCTTCTATCAACTCACAGTCCTATGAACTCATAACTCAAAAGTACGAACCTAAATAAAGAAAGCCCCTCCGGAAATTCCCGGAGAGGCTTTTACTGCAACTCAAAACTGAGCGACTTAACGGATCACCGTCATCTTGCGTGAATCTGTGAAGTCTTTGCCGATCAGCTTGTAGATGTATGTACCGTTGGCAACATCATCACCATTGTTATCGATAAGATCCCAATCAACAGATGTTCTATTGCCACCCTTGGCATCGACTGTGAGCGTACGAACCACGTTGCCGTATACATCGCAGATTTCAACCTTTACAGTACCACTCTCAGCAACCACAAATGGAATTGTGGTGTAAGCTGATGCTGGGTTCGGCGTGTTCTGCATCAGTGCGTTGACCAGCCTACCGGTCGTTGCGCTGTTGATACGTGCCTCGCGAATCGAGCTGTAGCTCTGTGTGCCATCAAGGTCTTCCTGGCGGAGACGATACTGATAGGTCACGTCGCTCGAAACATTCTTGTCAAGATAGCTGTAGTCACGAGCTTGATTGCTCGTTCCTGCTCCCTCAACAAAGGCAATGTCTCCCCAGTTCTCGTTGCCAGCAATCCGGCGCTCGATGCTAAAGCCACGGTTGTTCAACTCTGTGGCTGTCTGCCAGTCGAGACGGATTGCACTTGTCAGTGCCGTTGCACGGAAGTCAGCAAGCTCGACCGGGAGAACTGCACATGACGTGCTACTCCTGTAGCCGAAGAATGGACGAATCATTGGTACCCATGATCCACGCTGAAACGTAGCGAAGCCAACCGAGTTATGGCCGACGATGTTCAGATGTGGATAACCAGGACTACCAACGGACGTCAGCATAGGATACCATGTTCCCGACTCGTTTGTGGTCTCGTACCAGAAACGATTCTGGCGCATTTCAGGATGCCCTGCAACGTTAATGTTGCCAGCGCCTAAACCTAACTCATCGAAGATAGTAATCACCTGTCCCTGACGGTGGGCGTTTGCTCCAAGCTCAATACCGGTCTGACCAAGCTGCGAGACGGTCACGAAATAGATGCCCGGCTCGGCAACGTATGGTGTGTCAAGGTCGAAGATTACGTACTCATCGAAGTATAACGGTCCTGAACTTAGCGTACGAGAATCTGCTGGGCGTCCCTCACCACGCTCTGCATATCGGCGTGTGGAGTTAACCAGACCAAGATTCGGGTTCTGCGGAATCTTCTGCGGAGGAGCGTTAACGTCTGATTCGGCAGGCTGCTTGTAGATCGAGTAAAGGATTTTATCTGGCGATGAGTTGGCCGATCCATAAAGTGCCTGGAAGCCGTTAATGGTATCCCGCACGAGGATACGGAACTGCGCCGCAAACGTACCGGAAAGGCTACCACCGGGCGGTCCATATGGCTGTGAGCCGAATGGATCCGGGAATGGTGCAGCAAGGTTGATACCCTTGCCGGCGGTGCCCGACACCTGAGCAACGTCGTTACGGGCATTGCCCCGGTCATTGATAAAGTCGTAGGAAAACGTTGGACCGAGACGGAGGCTGAAGTCTGTCCAGGTCCTATCGTTCGCGTTGTACGAATCGTATCCCTGCGGAAGAATCTGGGCTGTGATCCGGTAGTCCGTAACTGTTCCTGTTGTATCTACGTCAGCATCGATATCGGCACCACACTCCTGAGCGTTCCATGTTGGGAACTGCTCAATCCGGTCGGCACCAGCGCCAAGAGAGATAATCGTCTTGTAGCGGTAGTAGCTGAAGTATTCAGGAGTAGTAGTATCATTAATCTGAGCAGAATTACTAACCGTCAATGCTACACCAAACGCGGTTGCCGCCGTTGTACCGTTGTTCGATACTTTGACAGCCAGCGGAATAGCACGTGCCTGAGAAGCAGGCGCTTCCGTATATGGCCAGTCGACATTGATACCGGTCACTTCAACTTCCGGCTTGTCCGGAATTGTGACGATAATGTTATCAACGTAGAATGGATCCTCATCATCAGCCGGAGGCCCACCAGCCGGGTTCTTATGGCTTTGTGCGATGACGCGAAGACGGAAACGGAAGAACTTTGAAATGTCGATGTCGTTAGTCCAGCGATTTGGAACCGGTATCACGGCACGACGGAAGAGGAAGTCCTTTCCACCGTCAAACTCATCGATGACGATGTTACCAGCGGTATCCTGTCCACCACCGCCACCGAAGACTGCCCAACGTGGTGTTGCGACCGCACCCAGGAAGCTCCTAGCAGGAATTGAGCCTTCGTCGCTAAGGAAGTTAGCTTGGCTCCAGCGACGAGCATTAGTGATATTGTTGATCTTCGCCAGATCATCACTCGGCTCGGCAAACTCCACTACCAGAAGATCAGGAATCTGGTAGACGCCCGTCTTCACTGTGTTGTAGACTGCCTGTTCCGGGCCTCTGCGTATGTTATCGCTCCAGCCGCGTGGATATTGCTGACGTCCTGCCCGCTCGTAGGAGAGCAGGATGGTTGGTCTTCCGGGAATAGAACCTGCGAGATTGATCGGGAACGAAATCAGTGTATCGCCACCCAGAAGACCAACAATGTCGTTGTTATAGAACGCGCCGCCAGTGTTACGACGGTCAAGTTTTATAACCGGCGAGTTCAGGAAACGTCCACCAACGCCTTGACTCCGTGGCGGAGGTGGGTTATATGTACCATCACCATCAATAACCTCAGCGCCAATTGAGACCCACTTGGTCACATCAGGTAGAATACCGTCTTCTAGTGACACGCTGTAGTTGTCACACGTTGTGATGTAAGGCAATTCAACGCGGCGAATTCCAAAGATTGTCACACCCGTTGTATCATCAAACGGCCACCGGTCACCATAGACAAATCCAGTAGGTCCGCGATCTGTTGCGATGATCTCAGCACGGAAACGACCTACATTTTTTGCAACGGTTGGCACCGGACTGTAGGGATCAAAAATGATTGTATCGATGTTTGGCTGTGCCGAATCACTGTTTTCCACACCAGGTGCAATCGCGATAGGATAGAGATACTCTGTCGTTTCTGACTTCTGATAGACCGGAGGACGGGTCGTGAAGATCAGATCACGAATACGGAAGACCACGTTGAACTTGATTGGCTGTTGCGTAATGTTTACCGGCCCAACATCGCTCGATAAGTTCTCAACGATACCGACCGGGCGAATCGCACCAAGAACCGGATGGCCGAGGAGCAACTCATAGTTGTTAGCCCGCAAGCGACGACCAAGCGCTTCAAACTCGCTAGGGTTGTTCGGCTTTGGTCGCTGGAACGAGACCTCGAGTACGCGAACGATATTCTGCCATTGCTTGAAGTTGATTGCCAACGCTGGACTTGGTGTGCTGTTATCACCATTGACGTAGATTGCGCCACCGGCACCGTTCTCTCCCAGTGGGAAGGAATGGAGATAGTTGGTGAACTCACGGTCGTGACTTTGAATACCAATGGTTGAATTGGCACGGAACATCACCGTCGCTGGAATTGTAATGATGAACTGCGGAGGAGCGATGAAGATTCCGTTAAAGCGGGCGTAGTTGAATTGAACGCTACTGTCGCGACCATTCAGGACAACCTGGAAGCTCGCTCGAATCTGTCGTTTTGCAACACGATACCTCTGATTAACAACCGGAACATTTTTGAGCTCGCCATCGTCGCCACCGGTAAGCGAGGCACGAACATAGTAAATCACCAGCTTGTTCGAGTTATCAGCACGACGCCAGTAGACACGTCCAAAGTCATCTGGTAAGCCAGTATTAGGATCTACTTGGGAAAGCTCGAGATCGTCCCACATCGGTGCCAGGACCGAGCGAAGCGTGCTCTCTGGGAAAGGAGCATTTTTCGGATTCAAAATACCGGCAACTGGCGAGTTGCTGTTGTTCAACGCAACAAACCGATAGCCGTAATCATCTGGTACCGGATCAGTAGCGGGATTGCCACTACGTGGACGTGGATCATCGCTGAACTGGTCATATCCAACACGACGTCCCTGCAAGTCATAGACATAACGACGGTTACTCAAGGCAACCAGACCGTTTGTCGAGACATAGAAACTGTCATACTTGATACCATAGTAGTAGAAGGGGAACCCGATAGCGATTGGACCGGCAAACGCATCGTTTGTGGAATCGGTATCGATTGAACCGCCAAAATCATCACCGTTGTTTGTGAAATTGTTCGGGTTGCGGAAGTATTCGTGACCATACTCGGTTACGGTAACACCCTGGTTAGGCCCTGATCGAATACGCCGCCATGATGATGGATCGACTGTTGTATCAAAGAACTCGTACGTCGGTTGCCATGGTGCGCCCGAAGATGGTTGGTCGTTGTCAGTCACATAATAGCCCGTAGCCAATGGCGCCTTTGCAATCGGTCCACCTGGATACGAAGCCAGACTAACACTGCGACGAAGCGTCTCCGGATCTTCCTGCTCTTTTTCGCCGTCACCACCCCCGGCAAATACCGGAACAGTAATCACAGCAAAGAGAACGGCGTAGAGGAGTACAAATACTCTTTTCATTGATTCACCCCTTGTGTTTTGTGTTTATTGATGGATGTGGAAATATCTTTTTTGAAGGGACTAAAATGTCATAAACCACTCTGAAGCAGCCGGAGCTGCTTACGGATTGTACAATATACAAAAATCTATATAAAAGGAACGATTCTACCCATTTGTACGAGAAACTGTGAGTACTGTACAAGGGTTGAGGGGAAAATCTGCTATCCTCTTCTCACAGCTTCTGGTTATGTACACCTTTATAACACCTCATATGGTGGTTTTGTTAGTGGAATTAGAAAAAAACTTTTATTCTGGTCCCCGAATTCAACTCTGAAGTGCAACGGTTGCTGGAGGAGTCATAAGGCAACGGAAAATCGGCCTGAAGGCTGAAGAG
>JAGWAZ010000097.1 GCA_021296135.1 Chlorobiota bacterium
TAGAGCTGGTAATCAATTACGAAGAGCGAATAAAAAGGTACTATCACTATTAAATGACACAGTTAATTGAACACAACCCTTGGTTCTGATGCTATCCCCTACATTCCTATCTTCTATATACTACCATCACAGAAATCTCTCCTAACCAAGCTCGAAGCTCCACTATCAACTATCTAAGCACACCAATCGAAAACGGCGCAGGAGACGTTGCTCCCGCGCCGTTCTTCATTCTAAACACTATGATCTACCCTATCAGGTACCAGCTGCATAGTCAAGGTAATATGCAAGCTGATCTTCAGTCAATTCATCGATCGCGATGCCCATTGTCTCAATCTTCAGGCGTGCAATCTCCTGATCCTGCTCCTCAGGAATATCAAAGACCTTTCCTTCGCGCTCCTCGTTGTTCTTGTCCATCTCAGCAAGTCTGATCTGCGACATGAACTGATTTGCAAAAGACATATCCATCACCTCAGATGGATGCCCTTCAGCTGCCGAAAGATTGACAAGACGACCTTGCGCCAACAAGTAAACACGGCGACCATCAGGCATAATGTACTCTTCATTGTTCTCCCTGATCGTTCGCTTCGTACCATCACTGAGTCGTTCAAGATCTTCGATGTTGATTTCGCAATCATAGTGTCCCGTATTGCTGACAACAGCGCCATCCTTCATCGTCTCAAAGTGACGTCCGACAATAACGTCCTTCACACCGGTTGCCGTCACGAAGATATCGCCGATCTTTGCAGCATCATCCATCTCCATAACGCGCATTCCCTCAAGGGTAGCCTTCAAAGCGGCCGTCGGCTTGACTTCGGTGACGATAACGTTTGCTCCCATTCCCTTCGCACGCATTGCGACACCACGTCCACAATGTCCATATCCGGCCACCACGAAGTCCTTACCAGCAAAAAGGATGGAGGTGGCGCGGAGAATACCATCGAGGGTCGACTGGCCAGTTCCATAAACATTATCGAAATTCCACTTTGTCTCCGCATCGTTTACAGCAATGACCGGATACTTCAACGCGCCATCGTCGGCCATTGCGCGAAGGCGATGAACGCCTGTCGTTGTCTCCTCGGTACCGCCAATGATCGATTCGGTCAGATTAGGGTACTTGTTGTGAACGGTGAAGATCAAATCAGCACCATCATCCAAGGTCAGGTTCGGATTGATGATCAGCGTCTGGTCAATACACCAGTAGAATTCTTCAGTGTTGAGTCCATGCCAGGCAAAGATCTTGATTCCTTCGGCCGCAAGGGCTGCTGCAACCGCATCGTTGGTTGAAAGAGGGTTACATCCTGACCAGGAGACTTCAGCTCCGGCAGCTTTGAGCGTACGTACCAGTACAGCCGTCTCTTTTGTGACGTGCAAACATCCGGCAATGCGATAGCCTGCAAACGGCTTTGTCTCGTTGTACTTCTCACGCAATGCCATCATCACCGGCATCCGGCTTTCCGCCCAGTCAATGAGGCGACGGCCTTCATCTGCAAGCGAGATGTCTCTAACCTTAAACTGTCCTTCGTTGTGATCCATAATGGTAGTGTAGATTAAATATATATGTTAATGAAGATCAATCGCTATAGATTAACAACAATCGTGAGATCACGCTCTCACGACTCCTTGATTGCCTTGAATTTAAACTCCAGATTTTCCGGCCTGAAGATAAATGCGAATAACTGCTCCCACCGCTTCGGGAACTTGTTTGCCAGCCAACAGACTCCGGTGATACGCCACAGCTTCGGGAAAAGAATCGAGCGTCGAACCAACAAGAACCGGCCTGTTGCATAAAGGTCGTTCGGACTCTCGAACAAAAACCTGTCAAAGGCGTAGAGGCCGAAGAACCGCTTGTGCGTCGGATCGTTGTAGGCATAATAGCTCGCATAATGTGGCGTCCGGATTCTGACGATACAACCATGACGCGCTATCCGCCAGACCTCGTTCATTGTCGCTGGAACATCTTCCAGATGTTCGATGATGTCCTGCATGATGATCAAATCGAAGCTGTCGGGATCGAACGGCCAGGGGACCACATCAAGATCGTGCAGAATATCTGCCTCAGAATTCCGGCTGATGTCCACACCGATAATCTCGCTTGACTGAGCAGCCTCCGGAAAATCCCGTTTTGCCGTGCCACATCCGAGGTTCAGTACTCGCATCGTTCAGGAATCTCAAGCTTCGATAACGCTTCAGCTCCTACTTCCCTAATCGCCTGTTTCAACGTCTCGACGAGATCGAGTTTCTCCCACGTAAACCCTCCCTCATCACGACCAAAATGTCCATACACAGCAGTCTGTGCGTAGACCGGCCTACGGAGTTGCAAGCGCTCAATAATCCCGGAAGGTGTCATATCAACTTCTCTCAGGAGGATTTCACTCAGTCTTGTATCATCCATTACCCCTGAGCCATGTGTGTCAACACGGAGCGACACCGGCTCACGAACTCCAATTGCGTATGCAACCTGAATTGTGCATTCCCGTGCAAGACCAGCAGCAACAACGTTCTTCGCGAGATGGCGCGTTGCATATGCAGCCGACCTGTCCACCTTGGAAGGATCCTTTCCGGAGAAAGCACCGCCACCATGCGGAGCCATTCCTCCGTATGTATCCACAATAATCTTGCGCCCTGTCAACCCTGTATCTCCATAAGGGCCGCCAATAACAAACGCACCTGTCGGGTTAACGTGATAGATGACATTTTCATCGAGCATTTCAGCCGGAATCACCCGACCGAACACGTGCTTCTTCAAATCAGCAAGAATTCTCTCCTGCATCTCAGCTTCGGATGCAAAGTTGTCCTCATGCTGCGTGGAAACGACAATCGTGTGAACACGTTTCGGAGTCCCATCCTCATCATATTCGATTGTCACCTGGCTTTTTGAATCGGGTCGGAGATAGGGCATCGGTGAGTTCTCCATCCGTCTCACCTCAGCAAGCTGTCGGAGAATACGGTGTGAGTACATCAGTGGCATCGGCATGTACTCAGGCGTCTCATCACAAGCATAACCGAACATCATTCCCTGATCTCCAGCCCCTCCAACATCAACACCCTGCGCAATATCCAACGACTGCGAGTGAACCGCGTTCAGCACTCCACATGAATCGGCGTCAAATCGCAGAAGTGGATCGGTATATCCAATCTTGCGAATCGTGTCGCGTGCAATCTTGTCAAAATCAACATAGGCAGTAGTCGTAATTTCGCCACCTACAATCACAAGACCTTTTGTCACAAAGGTTTCACAGGCAACGCGCGCATTCGGATCTTCAGCAAAGATCGCGTCCAGGATACTGTCAGAGATTTGATCGGCGACTTTGTCCGGATGTCCTTCAGATACCGATTCAGATGTAAAGAGATAGGCCATTGTTCAATTCAAAATGAAAAATTTGATCTAAAACTGCTTTCGGATTTGGTTGAGTTCATCGTCCTTAGCATTTAGAGCTTAGTACTGAATTTGTAATTACGGCACTCTACAACCCCGCAACTTTACGAAACTGATAGGTCAGCTTCTCTACAGATACCAGCAATGAAGAGTCTCCTCTCCCGACCCCAACTCTCGACTCAAGACCCTCGACTCTTTAACTCTATAGACTACTTACCTGATCGACAACTCCGAGCTTGCCCCGATATTTACTTTCCGGATTTCACCTCGCACTTTCGCATCGGCACCGATAATCGACTCATCAAGAATCGCTTTCTCGACAGAAGCATGTTCGCCGACGATCGAATTTGTGATAATGGAATCACGCACCACAGCCCCATCTGCAATTGTTGCGTTCGGTCCAATGATTGCATTGCCGATCGTTGCCGTCGGCGCAATGTAGACCGGTGAGTTCACAACAGCACCCGATATTCTTCGCTCTAATGGACGTCTGCTCAAAAGATGTCGGTTCGTTGCAAGAAGCGTTTCGGGTTTGCCACAGTCGAACCATCTGTCGACGTTGAACGTCGTGAACCTCTCTCCTTTATCAATCATCATTTGCAGGGCATCTGTCAATTGATACTCACCCCGCGTACGCTTGTTATTGTGTACAAGCTGGTCAAGACAGCGTCCGAGCAGCTTAGAGGACTTGATAAAGTATAGACCGACAATTGCCAGATTTGTCGTTGGATTTTCAGGCTTTTCTACAAGTTGATCTACAAACTGCCCCCTCGTTTCGATCACTCCGAACCGTCGCGGGTCCTCAACATGCTTTACTCCGAGGGATGAATGCTCACCTGTCATCACCGGTTTGAGATCAACATCAAAAATCGTATCGCCGAGAACGATCAGAACAGGCTCGTCTCTCAGTGACTCGCGAGCAAGCCAGATTGCGTGACCAAGACCCTCTCTGGATTCTTGCTCAACGAAGGTGGCCTTTAAGTCATAATTCTCCCGTACATACTCCTCAACGAGATCCCCCATATAGCCTACAACAAAGGTAGCCTCATTAACGGCCTCCTCAATCATTGTATCGAGGATATGGCCAAGAATTGGCTTTCCCGCAACGTTCAGCAGAACTTTCGGTAGTGTGTATGTATGCGGGCGGAGACGACTTCCGACTCCGGCCACCGGAATAATTGCTCTCATTGCTGTTTATCGATTCGAGAACAGACTAATAAATTTACTAAATGCCAGTCGATCTTGCGAACACAGATGGACACAGATAGGGACCTCAGATCAACACAGATAGGGACCTCAGATAGACGCAGATAGAGATCTCAGATCAACACAGACAGGCGACATCGGTCTGGAATCTGAGCCTTTCGCAAGAAGAACACTGAGTTAGTACGACTTGATCCAACATCGCTCGCAGAACGGTAATCCATATTTATCTGTGTTGCGAAACTTAGTAGCTTTGTCTATTTGAGCTCAGATCACACTGAATAGTGTTGAGATGATCGGTGTTCATCTGTATCCATTATCTGTGTTCATCTGTGTGTATGTTTCCTTTCAATTCAATATACCGTCACGGGTTCGTCCGTGTTGCCGTCTGTATACCTCACGTGAAGGTAGCTGATCCGCGGTTCAACACAGGACATACTATTGACCTGGCTCGGCGGGCTTCGGACGAGAGAGTTTGCCTTGTCCTTTTTCCTGAGCTTGGCTTGAGCGCCTACACAAATGATGACCTCTTTCATCAGGATGCTCTATTGGATGAGTCCCGTCAAGCTATTGATCATATAGTCGAGGCAAGCCGTACTCTAACCTCTCTTATCATCGTTGGTGCACCACTCTGTTTTGACGGGAAGCTCTTCAATTGTGCGATTGCAATTCATGAGGGGAAGATTCTCGGAATTACGCCCAAGCTCTACCTCCCGAACTATCGTGAGTTCTACGAAAAACGTCAATTTACTTCTGGTCGGGATAGAATCAGAGATACTGTCTCACTCCTTGGTCAATCGGTTCCGTTCGGTCACGATCTCGTTTATGAAGCCGGGAACATCCCGGATATGATAGTGCACACGGAAATCTGCGAAGATCTCTGGGCCCCAATTCCACCAAGCACATACGGCGCGTTAGCAGGAGCCACTCTTCTCTGTAACCTTTCGGCAAGCAACAGCACAATCGGCAAGGCCGACTACCGACGTCATCTCTGTGCCGCGCAATCTGGGAAGATGATCGCTGCATACCTATACGCTGCAGCCGGACTGGGTGAATCTACAACTGATCTTGCATGGGATGGTCACGCAATGATTTACGAGAATGATGAGCTTCTTGCCGAATCAGAACGTTTTGCGACCGAGGAGCAGATCATCTATGCCGACATTGATCTGGAGAGGCTTGCCCAGGATAGAATGCGCATGACCAGCTTCAATGATGCGGTCAGAGATTACGGGAAAGAAGTTGCTGCGGTTCGTCGGATTCCATTCCACCTAAACCTGCCGGAGGAGGAAGTAGAGTTACGCAGAGAAATGGATCGCTTTCCGTACGTGCCAAACGATCCGACCAAACGTGCGGAACGATGTTTCGACGCGTACAACATTCAAGTCCAGGGATTGACAACCCGCATGAAAGCTGCAAGGATCGAAAAGATCGTGATCGGCATTTCCGGTGGACTTGATTCGATGCATGCCCTGATCGTTGCTGCCAAGGCAATGGACAGACTCGGCCTCCCTCGCACAAACATTCTTGCCTATACGTTACCCGGATTTGCTACTTCGGAAAAGACACTGGCAAACGCTCACGCACTCATGAAAGCGCTCGGAGTAACCTCAGATGAAATCGATATCCGTCCATTAAGCGAGCAGATGTTGAATGACATTGAGCATCCTTACGTTGATGGTCAGGAACAGTTCGACATCACGTTTGAGAACGTTCAGGCCGGGGCACGCACTTCACTTCTCTTCCGGCTTGCGAACCACCACGGTGGTATGGTCCTTGGCACCGGTGATCTTTCAGAGCTTGCTCTTGGCTGGACAACATATGGAGTTGGGGACCACATGTCGCACTACAACGTCAATGCGTCGGTTCCAAAGACGTTGATCCAGTACATGATTGGCTGGATTATTGACTCGGATGAGTTTGGTGAGGAGACGAACAGGACGCTGAAGTCAATTCTTGAGACCGAGATTTCGCCCGAGCTTATACCCAGTATAAACGATGACGGGAAGCCGTCACAACGGACTGAAAGGGAGATCGGACCGTATGAATTGCAGGACTTCAACCTCTATTATATCTCCCGGTATGGCTTCCGGCCAAGCAAAGTGGCATGGCTGTCGTGGAACGCATGGAAGGACAGGACATCGGGAGAATGGCCGAAGAACATAACCAAAGAAAAACAGAACGAGTACGATCTTGCAACGGTGAAGCGGTGGTTGGAAGTCTTTCTTTGGCGGTTCTTTGCTATCAGCCAGTTCAAACGCTCAGCCGTACCAAACGGACCAAAGGTTGGCTCTGGCGGCTCACTCTCTCCTCGTGGCGACTGGAGGGCACCGAGCGATTCAAGCGCAGGTATATGGTTAAAAGAATTGCAGGAGAACGTGCCGGAGAGCAATGATGAATTGGCTTGATTCGTCAATGCAACAATAGAGTGAACAAATCCACCTTATCTTAACAGGTTACTAATGCATCACCGGATCAGTACTCCACCAACGGCCCACCTACGGGTCATACTGCCGGAAGTACGTCGTGATAATGATGACCGGCCTCTCCTTTTATCTCCGGGTCGGTCTCCATGCCGTTGAAGCCGTAGCGGTAGCCGATAGAGTTATCCCACCTCCTGCCGGGCTGTGGCATGCTGAAGGGATAGGGGTGGGAATAAGCCTCGATATCTGCGTAGTAGTCCCCGGCTCCCCGTGTACCTGTCAGCTTCCGGTCTCCCAAGACCGCACGAAGGTTGCCAAGATGATCGGTTAGCTCGTAGTGCTTCTCCCCAAGTTCACGAGTGTAGGTCGGCCCCCTGTTCGGCCGATCGAATATCGAGATATCTGGACGAGCTACACCGACACGACCCGCTCCGTAGATTGGCAATTCTATCAGGCGGTAATCGCACTCGCAGTCGTCTTCTTTGTCCCATGGAGCAGGGGTCGTGATCGTTGTTTATGCCATCGTCATCGATATCGGGATCACAGGCGTCGCCCTGGCCGTCCTTACCGGTGTCTCGCTGATCTGGGTTGAAGACCGGAACCAAGACCGTACCACAATTGTCGATTCCATCTGGAACTCCGTCGAAGTCCGAATCTTTTTCTCCCGGTTCATTCCCATCACACTCCTTCTCATAGATCGCCACAACTCTCCCTTTTGCATCGTAGGTATAGAAGGTCGTCGACCTTTCAATCCACCTCACTGTTGGTGCAACCAAAACGCGTTTCTTCACCCGGTTGCCCGAGGCATCTTAGGTATACTCGATCCTCTGAAAATCCCGGCCAGCAAGCACGCGATAAACTGAGGTCACCTTCCCGTAGGCATCCCAGTTCATCCTCATAAAGCCTTCGTCCCAGTCCTGAATCAGGTTGCCGATCTCGTCGTATTCGTAGTTGCCAGCAGATTGCGTGTTCTCAATATCCTCCGTATGGGGATCGCCTGCAACGGCATCGAAGACGTAATCAAGCCGATTGCTCTGGCCCGCCTTGTAGTGATAGTCAATGCTATCCCGTCATTCAGTCTCCAGCGGTGTTAGTGTAGAGATTTTTTTGTAGATTCATCTTCACTATTTTCGTCTTAAACAAGCGCAAAAGCTAAACTTTTTGGCAAAAGGAAGAAAGCCGATCTCAAACTGACTTAGCTAAAGCCTCAGAAGTTTCTTTGGATTATCTCACAGGTGCTACTGATCTGGAACTGGAAAGAGCTACGCTTGATAGAGTGCAGGAAGTCACTAAATTGCCTGAAAAAGACAAGGATTACATTTTTGTAAGGCTTGATACTTTATTAAGAGATTCTTAAAATAAAGTAGCTTATGCTAAATAAAAATACAGCATTATGATAACGCTAAATCCACAATATATTAAAGACACGGCTGGCAATAACCTTGTAGTATTGCTTCAAAAGGAGTTTGATAAAATTATTGAAGAACTCGAAGATTTGGAAGATATCCGACTTTATGACGAAGCTAAGAAGAACGATACAGGCGAGCGTGTCCCTATGGACCCACATTCAAGTCTGAAGTGCAACAGGTGGAGGAGCTTTACCACAATATACTTCCCAAGGTGTCTTCCACCCCAGAC
>JAGWAZ010000018.1:0-29293 GCA_021296135.1 Chlorobiota bacterium
TCTTAGTGAAGAGGAATTTAATGAGAGGGTCGAAAGTGATCCAAGATATTATGAGTTAGATTCTGACTTTGGATTCGGAATTAGTCCATTTATTGAGTATTTGCAGAAACATGCCATTCATTTCGAAATAACCACAAAAAGTAAGGTTATTTTGAAATATGATAATATCACATATACAATCAATATAAGGGAAGGCATGAATCCATATGGGATAATCTTTTTTAACGGAAATAGTTGTCCTTATGTGTCGTATGGTCCATATCCATATGAATATTACATTGAATTATTTAATCAATATTTTGATTAAAAATCTCGAAGGAGGAAATCAGTCGAACGATTGGGTGGGAAGATACGAACTTAGTGGAGGATGAGTTGAATCGGCCAAATCGGCCGATAACCGCCGGGCCTATATATCGTCACGTATGGAAGTTGGTGGGCTGGTACTGGCTCAAAAGATTATCAGAGAGTAACCAGATCAGAAATATTGCAACTTGTGTGAGGTCAGTCAGGAGACTGGCGTCCTGTTATATCGTTCAACAAACTCCTGAACAATTGGGCTGCTTGACGAACGCAAGGCATCTGGCTCACCCTCAAAATGAATAAGGCCATCATGAAGCATTATCACGCGGTCTGCGACATTCCATACACTGAAGATATCGTGGGTGACGACAACCGATGTTACGTCAAGCTTTTCGGCAAGATCACACACGAGCGAATCAATCTGCTCGGAGGTAACCGGGTCGAGTCCTGTTGTCGGTTCATCATAGAAGACATACTCTGGCGAACCAACCAATGCACGGGCAACGCCAACCCGTTTCCGCATTCCTCCCGATAGCTCAGCCGGCTTCTTCGTCGAAATTAGTTGCCAGGATACTTCAAATTCGTCGGCATTGCCGGAACTGTGGTTAGGAAGAAGTCCCACATCGGTCAATCGATTCCGTGCTTCGGTTTCGAGGTATTCTACTTTACGCTCTCCATGCTCATAGAGACCGAGCGTAAGGTTCTCGAAGACTGTCATTGAATCAAACAATGCTGCTCCCTGGAAAACATAACCGATCTTGCGTCGCATCTCGAGCAATTCGCTTCGATTCATCTGATCAACCCGTTTCCCCTCTATCTCCACCCACCCTTCATCAGGTTGAAGGAGTCCGACAATCAACTTCAGCAGAACACTCTTCCCGGATCCTGATTTACCGATTACAGCAAGCGTTTCACCAGAGCGTATTTCAAATGAAACTCCGTTCAGCACACGTTTTGGTCCGAAGCGTTTATGAAGATTATACACATGAATCATAGGGCAAATGTACGAGGAGAATGAAGCATAGAAAAGAAAAGCTGGGTGGAGACCCGATGTTTCCCTACTGCTTCCTCATCAAAACCGATCTGCAATTTATCGAAGCTCCGGTCTCCTCGGAGTAATTGCATCGACTGACTCCGGTCGCTCGGTAAACTGGACAATCAATCGAACAAGAAGATCATTGAGGAATTCAACCTGATAGCTTCCGATAGTCGGCTCGATATGAGAGTTGCCAATACCACTATGATCTGTCAGGAAAACGTAGGTTCCGCCAGTGTGGATGCTGAGGAACCGTAAAAGGAACTCGGTCTCTTTATCGATCCCACTGCTGGCAACAGGGATAATCCTGATTCCCTTCTCTGCTGCCTGTTTTGTCAGACCACGCATTTTGTTTAAACGATCATCTGTGTAGTGTGGCGGCGCATCAAGAACCAGGAAAAGGAACCGTGATTGTGCTTCCGCGCTCCAATGATGGTCAACAATACCATCCTCCAAAGCTTCTTCAACTGCCTCAGGCGTATCCCCGCCTCCTCCCGCACGCTGCTTGCGAAGGAAGGCCAGTATATCGTCGATATTCTCGGTAAATTCAGTTGAACGGACAACGTACTCATCCCCTTGATCACGATAGACGTTTGTACTCAGACGCAGAGCAAACTCTTTCTCCCCAAGTTTCTCCTGCACCTGCTTGATAACGCTTTCAAGCTCGACCTTGATGTAGTTCAACTCATCCCCCATCGAGCCGGTAGCATCTATCACGAACATGACGTCGATTGTCTTCAGCTCCGGTGCATCTCCGGGCAGGCGGACAACCATCGGGCTCTCTCCCTGCGATTGCTCACGACTTGGATCGACACTTCCCAGGCGAGTCTCCTTTCCACGTGAGAAGACAACAATGTCGTACGGTGCGCTATCGGTATCCGTATTGAGTCCGGTGAAGAGTTCCGCACGACCGAAGTTATCCGAACGGGCGGTCCAGAGAAGAGTTCCATCCTTGCTGAAGAGCCTCACAACCGCATCGGAAATCGGCTCCCGTCCATTATCAACACGAACGCTGATGCGCCTCCCCTTCCCATATCCCCAATAGTCCTTCATCGATGACCAATCGTTCGAGGCAACAACTCCGTTCCAAAAATCCCACTCAGTCAGATCGTTCCACTCTCCAGCGGTCAACTGACCTGGCTCAGGGACGACTTGCAAAATCTCTTCAACTTCGAGTTCACCACCATCGCCTGGTGAGACTTTATCCTCAACCTCTCCGGTTCTGAAGTACACATCGCCTTCAGCCTCTGTGAAGCCAGCTTCTTCAACCGAGGCAACCGAAAGTATCGGTGCGTCAGCCGAAGGCCCATCTATCCAAAGGGACCCACCCGATTTTTCCAGACCAGTAACGGCCTCGCCCCGGCTGTCCAAAGCTTTACCGGAACGTCCACCACGTAGAGCAAAGTCTCCATCCCATGTAGTCGCGCTCCCTTCTCCGGTCGCTTTTCCAGTTTCAACTTTTCGTTTTACAGGCCTTGTACGACTTCTGCCCGACGCCACCGGGTCCAGAGGTGCATCGTGAGAAGCAAAATCATCAAATCCAACACCTCCGCCACCACTATCATCGTAGGCAGACTCATCGGATGTCTCATATACATAGTACGTTTCATTATCGTTTGCACAGGCTGCAAAGAAGAATGCTCCGATAAGGAGAATCAGGAATGAACCGGGAATAGAATAGAGTTTTATAGTCTCACCTCAGATGTTTATCCGTCTGCTTAACACGAAAATTATTATGATTTGCCGATTACAGCAGGATGACGCATTCCAGTATTCGTGTAACACAAGCGCGAAAAGAATGCCTCAGGGTAGTATCTTTTCGTTGTACTGAAAATGCGAATTACGGAATTATGAGAAGGGAGGAGATAGAATACAACGGAAGAAAGCATCTCTCTCTTCTACCTTCTATCTCCTACCACCTTCGACAGATAACAGATATCGGAGAACAAATCACGTGGGAATGACAGATTCATTACAGACATCACGTCGTGCATGTCTTCTTCTCCTTATTCCTTTGCTGCTGTCGGGCTGTTTATCTTCGAAGGAAAGGGCTGATTATGAACTTCGACTGGGCGATACAGATTCAACAGCGCCGGATACTTCTTCATCAAAATCACCATTCAAAAAATTTGATGATGTTATCCACGGCGAGTACACATCGGATACGGGGCTCTTCACAACCCACTTCGCTGACGAGAAAATCTATTACGAGGTTCCCGACACGCTAATCGGTCGGGATATGCTGTTGGTTGTCCGCATTACAGCCACCCCGGAAGGGCTCAGCTCTTTTTTTGGAAGTGGAAGCAAGGTAAATGAGATGATGGTTCGCTGGGATATTGAACGGAAGAAACTGTTATTGCGGGCTGCTGCTACAACAAGCACAGCCAACGACTCCCTGCCAGTTGCCATATCGGTTCAGAAAAACAACTTTGAGCCAATTATTGCCGCCTTCGATATTCAAGCAGAAGGCTCAGCACCCAACACATACCTAATCGATGTCTCCTCCTTCTTTCTTGAGGACATACCTCCAACCTCACCCTTCTCATCGAGCGCTCGAAAACAGTTTGAAGTTCGACGTCTGGACAAGGACCGAAGTTGGATTGACTCAGTGCGAAGCTTCCCTATCAATCTGGAAGCGCGCTACGTACTGACATTTGTGGCGAACAATCCTCCCAGCAATAACGATGCCGGCGCTCTCACGTTCGCCATGAGCCAATCTCTCGTGCTTCTTCCGTCCGAACCGATGGTTCCCCGACTCCACGATATACGGGTTGGATGGTTCACGTTGAGAAAAATCGACTTTGGAACAGACCAGCAGAAGGCTGCAACACGAAGGTTCCTTCGCAGGTGGAGGCTTGAGCCGAGCGATCCAGAAGCATATGCTCGCGGTGAACTTGTTGAGCCGGTGAAACCAATTGTCTACTACATTGACCCGGCAACACCGGAGAGATGGCGTCCTTGGTTTAAAAAAGGAATTGAAGACTGGCAGGTTGCCTTTGAAGAGGCCGGTTTCAAGAATGCAATTCTAGCAAAGGATCCTCCCTCACCGGGAGAAGACCCCGACTTTAGTCCTGAAGATGCTCGATACTCAGTCGTCCGCTGGATTGCAAACACAACACGCAACGCGGTGGGACCAAGCGTCATCGATCCCCGTACGGGTGAGATCATCGAAAGCGATGTTCTCTTCTTCCACAATCACATGAAATCATATCGGAATCTCTATATCATTGAGTGCAGCGCTATGGATCCACGTGCACGATCTCTGCATATTCCTGAGGAGATTCTTGGAGAGATGCTCCGCGCAGTGATAGCACACGAAGTAGGTCACGGGCTTGGACTGCCACACAACATGGGAGCCAGCTTCGCATACCCGATCGATTCACTCCGCTCACCCAACTTTACGCACCAAATGGGCATTGCTGCCTCGATAATGGATTATGCCCGACTCAATTATGTGGCACAACCCGAAGATGGGGATGTGAGGCTCGTCCGCAAGATCGGTCCTTACGATAAGTACGCTATCAACTGGGGTTATCGAACAATTCCTGGTACAACCACACCTGAAGAAGAGCTTGCCACGTTGGATAGCTGGATCAGAGAGAAGGGTGATGATCCGGTCTACCGCTTCGGTCGTCAACAAGGGTTCCTTCCGGTCGATCCTCGAAGCCAGACCGAAGACGTTGGAAATGATGCAATGGTGGCAAGTAGCTATGGTATCGAAAACCTGAAGAGAGTAGTACCAAATCTGGTCGACTGGACAACCGGTGAGTACAACGACTACGATGATCTTGAAGAGATTTATCAGGAACTCCTCTTCCACTGGCGTGAACTTCTCATGCACACGGTGGCTAACGTTGGTGGCGTCTACATCACACCTCGGAAACCAAATCAGGGAGATGCGATCTATGAGCCTGTTCCAGCATCTGTCCAGCGCCATGCGCTTGAGTTCCTGCAGGAGTATGCCTTTACGACTCCGGATTGGCTGCTCAACGAGAACGTGCTTCGACGAACCGAATATTCTGGCATAGTCGATAGAATTCGACGCTACCAGGTCTTTGTGCTTACCTCTCTTCTCAACGAGGAACGGATGGCACGCCTTATTGAAGGAGAAGCCATTGATGGTAACTCAGCCTTCACAATGCTCGAATTTCTCGGGGAATTACGAAAAAGTATCTGGTCTGAACTGAAATCGGGGAGGGAAATCAACGTCTATCGACGAAACTTGCAGCGAGGATACATCGAACGAATGGAATGGCTGATGACCGAAGAGCCGGAAGGGTCACAAACTACACGAATCAACATCAGTCAATCAGATATTCGTCCCGCTATTCGGGGTGAGCTGGAGACCCTGAAGAAGGAGATACGAGGAGGGCTCGGCAAGACGAGCGATCGGTTAACACGACTTCACTTACAAGATGGACTTGAACGAATCGAGCGTATACTCGATCCGAACAATTGAGAATGAACAGAGCGTATAACCCCTTCTTTATTCTTCTCAAGAGCTGGGGATTGAGGAGGAGTCCCTCTCCTGCGCGTATTTGCTCCAACAATGATGCCGACAGCAAGAAATGCAATGGCCGTGATTTCAATAGAGATATCGAGGGTGATACGACGGGAAAAATAGGAGTACTCGAAAAACTTGAAGCCTACAAGGAGTAACCCATAGAGCAAAACAATCTTCGGAAATGATGTCCGCTTACGTTCCTTCATGACATGTGATCCTGAGCGAACGTTCGTTACGCTCTACAAATTCATAACGCATCTGTCACAGGCGGACCAATAATCAAAAATTCCTTCATCCCTTCTTCCTCTACATCACCCGCTCATACAGCTCGACATATTTGTCAATCTGCTTCTCCCAGGACCAGTTGGCCGACATTGCATTCTTCATCAATGTTTTCCAGGCCTTCTTATCATTCCAGACTTCCAGTGCCTGCTCAATGCCCCAAGCAAGTCCATGTGGGTTGAAATCCTCAAAGACAAACCCGTTCCCTTCACCGGTCTCAGGATTGAATTGCTGAACGGTATCGGCCAGCCCACCTGTCTTGCGGACTATGGGGATTGTGCCATACTTCAAACTGTAGATCTGATTCAACCCACACGGTTCGTAACGAGAAGGCATCAGAAAAATGTCAGCGCCGGCCTCTATCAAATGGGCAAGCTCGTTTGAATAGCCGTTGTAGAAGCAAACCTTTTCAGGATATTGGTCGTTCAACGACTGGAAGAACTTTTCATACTCATCAGCACCACTTCCCAGCACACAGAGTCGTAGATCGATATGTCGAAGGAAAGGCTCCATGATATTGCAGAAAAGATCGAAGCCCTTTTGATACACCAATCGGGAGACGATACCGAAAACAGGTACATTGGGATCATACGGCAACTCAAGCTGTTCCAACAGATTCTTTTTGTTTTTAACCTTTCCTTGCAGATCGTCTAGCGAGTAATGATGTGGAATCAGCATATCTCCTTCAGGATTCCACTCCTCATAATCGACACCATTAACGATCCCAAACAGAGCATCGCTTCGATAACTCAACATCTCGTTCAGTCCTTCACCATATTCTGGCGTCTGGATTTCCGCCGCATAGGTCTGGCTGACGGTTGAGATCGCATTGGCGTACATGATGCCGTGCTTCATGTAGTTGAAGACCCCGGCCCGAAGATCATCCTGATGAAGCAATGAATGGTCCTCCGCAAAGCCGAGGTGATCGACGATGCTTCCCCGAAAAGCTCCCTGATACGCAAGGTTATGAATAGCCAGAATAGTTTTTGTGCCGCCAAAGAGTTCGCCCCAGGCATAGAGTGTGCGCAGATAGAGTGGGATCAATGCAGACTGCCAGTCATTGCAATGGATTACATCGGGCGCCCATTCGAGATGTTGGCATGATTCCAGAACGGCACGGCAAAGAACTGCAAAACGCAGATACTCATCTCCATCCTCCGTATAGATTTTTCCGCGATCATACAGCCCGGGCGAGTCGATGAAATAGACCTCAGCCTCTGAATCAGGTAGTTTCGCAATTTCAACGGAGCAAAGAATGTCCTCTCCTCCAAAAACGATCGGAATATCCCGTAAATCTTCTGCTGGTTGGAACTCGGTGGCATCTCTGCTCGTCATATCATACATCGGTGTGAATAGCCGAACGTCATATCCAGCAAAAGAGAGATACTTACCCAACGCTCCTGATACATCAGCCAAACCACCGGTCTTTGCAAAGGGAACTATTTCAGATGAAACAATTGCGATGTTCACAAACGCTCCTTTTCATGATGTATGTTCCTATCAACCCCGAAAAATAGGAAGAGACGAGCAAACCCATTGTTTTCCGAGCTGTTCAAGTCGTAGTTTTGAAAGAACTGCAAGAAATTTTCCTTGGAACCATAGAATACCACATCAATTATGACACATTTCTCATGCCTTATCACAAGTAAGCTGATTCTTCTCTTGCTGGTTGTTGCGGCAAAAGCACAATCAGGCGGTCTGAACGCAATTCCAATCGACAAGGCAACAGGTCAAGATGGCAAGTATCAGTATACCGTCTATCCAGGCGACCCAATCAAAGCTCGTCACTACGTACTGAACAACGGTCTTACCATCATCCTCTCTGTCAACAAAAATGAACCTCGTATTCAGACTCTCATAGTGACAAAGGCCGGGAGCAAGAATGATCCGGCAACACACACGGGACTGGCTCACTATCTGGAGCATATGCTCTTCAAGGGAACAGACAGGTACGGTACACTCAACTGGGAGGCCGAGAAAAAAGAACTTACCGTCATCGAAAACCTCTACGACCAGTATAACAACACGACCGACCCTGACAGCCGCAAAAACATTTATCGCAAGATTGACTCCGTTTCAGGTATTGCTGCCCGTTATGCCATAGCAAACGAGTACGATAAAATGGTGGGAGCAATTGGAGCGACCGGGACCAATGCGTTCACCTCCAACGAAGTGACTGCCTACATGAACGACATTCCCGCCAACCAGTTGGAGAAATGGCTTCGCATTGAAGAAGAGCGATTCCGAGCGCCGGTAATGCGCCTTTTTCATACGGAACTTGAGGCGGTCTACGAGGAAAAGAATATCTCGCTCGATAATGATGGAAGCAAGGTATACGAAACGTTGATGGCCGACTTGTTCAGGAACCACCCCTACGGTACACAAACAACTCTTGGTACAGTTGAACACCTGAAGAATCCATCGCTGAAGGAAATCAAAAAGTATTATGAGACCCACTATGTGCCGAACAACATGGCTGTAATTCTTATTGGAGATATTGATCCGGCAAAAACAGTTGCCCTTGTCGATCAATACTTCGGTTCCATGCAGCCCGAACCAGTCCCCGATTTCACGTTCAAGCCGGAAGAGGTGCGGAATTCCCCACGTGAATTCAATGTATATGGCCCGGAGCCGGATAATCTGATGATGGGCTGGCGCTTCCCCGGAGCCGGAACGCGTGAAGCCTTACTGCTTGAGATGACCGATCTGCTCCTTGCCTATAAAGGAGCAGGTCTTCTCGATCTCAACCTCAACAAAAAGCAACTTGTTCAGAGTGCAGGCTGTTCACCCGATGTTAACATGGATTACAGCACTCATTTCTTTTATGGTAATCCCAAAGAAGGGCAATCACTGGAGGAGGTGAAGGATTGTATGCTTGCTGAGATCGAAAAGATCAAACGTGGGGATTTTGATAAAGAGTCGATGAAGGCCGTTGTCCGTAACCTGAAAGTTGATCAGATGAGTCAGTATGAAAGCAACATTGGCCGGGCATTTGCACTCCTCAGCACATTTATTACGGAGACCGATCCAGCCTGGGAAGCGCAAAAGTTTTCGAAGATGATGCAGATCACAAAGCAGGAAGTGATGGACTTTGCCAGGAAATACTATACAGACGATTATACCGTTGTCTACAAGCATTTTGGTGAAAGTCCGGAGGTTGTGAAAGTCGAGAAACCTGAGATCACACCAGTTGAAGTAAACCGGATAGATCAGACCCAATTTGTCGCCGAGATACTCTCATCCGAAGCTCCAGATATTCAACCTGTCTATATTGACTATGACAAGGATATCATCAAAGGAAAGCTCGGAAATGATATCGATGTCCTTGCCGTGCAGAACAATGAGAACGAACTCTTTGAACTCTACTATCTTCTCGAAATGGGAAGCGATAACGACAAGAAGCTTCCCTACGCGATCGACTACCTTGAATACCTCGGAACAGACAGGTATACCTCTGAAGAGTTGAGCAAGAAATTCTTTGACCTTGCATGTAGCTTCGACGTCTCCACCGGACGGGATCGGGTATACGTAACATTAAGTGGGCCTGACGAAAGTTTTGAGCTTGCAGTAAAACTCTTCGAGGAGCTTCTAGCACATGCGAAGCCCGATCAGGAAGCGCTCGATGGAGTCATCGCACGCACCATGAAAGCCCGTGCCGACGCAAAGAAGGATAAGTCTACCATTCTTTTTCAAGGCCTCGTTAACTATGCCACATACGGAGCGGATAATCCGTTCAACGATAAACTCTCAGATGCAGAACTGCAGGGATTGACACCCGAAGAACTCGTTGATCGCATTCACAAGCTGACAAGCTACCAGCATAAGGTGCTCTACTATGGCCCACGTCCACTGGCAGCCTTAACCAGCACGCTCGATCAATACCACAAAGCTCCGAAGAAGCGTATGCCATATCCACCCGCAAAGACATATACGTTCCAGAGAATGAAGAACGACGTTGTCTACTTTACAGATTATGATATGGTGCGGGCTGAAGTTGTGTGGCTAAGGAACTCTGAGCCATATAACGCTAACACAATGCCAACCCGCTGGGTCTTTAACCAGTATTTCGGTGGAGGAATGTCGGCGATTGTTTTCCAGGAGATACGCGAATCAAAGGCATTGGCCTATGCAACGTACTCGAACTATCAGTCGCCATCGAAACCGGAGAATCCACATTTCATCATCTCTTACATCGGTACACAGTCTGACAAGATGAACGAGGCGATCGAAGCAATGAATGAGCTCCATAACTCTCTTCCACAATCAGACCAAGGATTTGCAACGGCAATTACAGCCATGAAGAATCAGATCAAAACAGAACGGACAACACGCTCGTCTATTCTCTTCAACTATTTGAGGGCCCAGAAGTTCGGACATGATTATGACGTACGGAAGAAAGTGTATGAAAGTCTTGGCAAGATTACTCTCGAAGACTTAAGCAGCTTTCACAACCAACGCTATTCAAACAAGAGCTATGCCTACTGTGTCATCGGCTCAAAAACAGCCCTTGATATGGAGAACCTCAAAGAACGTGGAACGCTCGTTGAGCTATCACTTGAAGAATTGTATGGATATTAAGGGGAGAGGAGTGGTGAGTAGAAAATAGCTCCCCTTTACCACTCGCTATTCCTACAGACTCATTTTGTATGTTTTCTCGAAAGCAATGAAGGAGACCGAACGTCTACACGATGCAAGCCTATGGCCGGGTTCGATAGCGAGACGCTACTAAAGATGGTACACGACATACATCACTTTTACTCTCCGCTGATCTCCGATGTCATGGATGCCTTGGGACTGCAGAGCGGCGTGCTTGATCATTCCGTTCAGGCTCTGTTCGAAAACCCTATGCTCAAGGTCTGTGGTATTGCTTTCCCATGCCGTGTTGTCCCCACTAACGAGTATGTCGAAATCGACACACTTCTGGAGATGTTGGATGCAATTCCCGAGCATGGGTTCGTGCTGGTTGCGGCAGATGAGGACATTGATGCTGCACTCTGGGGGAGGGGGGGATTGATGAGCGCCCGGGCCAAGGTACGTGGTGCGGTTGGGGCAGCGGTCAACGGAGGGGTACGGGACGTTGGGCAGATCGCCGAGCATGGCTTTCCGGTGTTCGGTACATATCGGTGCGTCAAGGATATCCGGCGACGTGGGTTCATGCACTCGTATAATGTTCCAATTGACATTGGTCATGTGAGAGTCAATCCGGGAGACATCATCTTCGGCGACGCAAACGGTGTAATCGCAATTCGCCAAGGTGATTTTCCGACAGTCTATCAGGAGCTAGTAAAAGCGCTCGGAGAAGAAACGGCCACCCAGCGTGGACTAATTGCAGGAGGAAGTGCAAAGGCTCTGTTCAGTGAACATGGACGATTTTAATTCTTCATGTTGATTTGCAAAGCTCGTTTAGCTCCAAGTCCAACCGGATACCTCCATCTCGGCAATGCCCGATCCTTTCTCCTCGCGTGGCTTCAGGCACGTGCGCTTGGTGGTGAGATCATTTTACGTATCGAAGACCTTGACCGGCCTCGGGCAGTTGAAGGAGCCGAGAAAGATATCGTAGGCGATCTTGAGTGGCTCGGGCTTGACTGGGACAACGAGCTCACACCAAACTATTATCAATCCAACCGATTACATCTCTATTGTGAAGCACTTGACGATTTCAAAGCTCGAGACCTACTTTATCCCTGCTTTTGTGCACGCAAGGAACTTGCCGAGGCAATGAGCGCTCCACATAATTCTGCGGGTCGATATCCGGGAACGTGTAGAAATCTCTCAACTGAGAAACGAGCAGAGCGTGAAGTCAAGAAGAATCCGGCATTACGATTCCGGGTTGAACCAGGATCGATTATTGAGTACAACGATTTGATCCACGGCTCGCTCCGGTCGGATGTTTATGAAGAAACCGGTGATTTTATCGTTGCCCGCGCTGACGGCATCCCCAGCTATCAATTGGCCGTTGTGCTGGATGATATAGCCATGGGAGTAACGCATGTGTTGCGCGGGGATGACCTGCTTGATTCGACTCCACGACAGATTCTCCTTTACCACGCATTCAGCACGAAGCCTCCCATCTATGCCCACGTACCGCTCATTCTCGGTCCTGACCGAAAGCGTCTGGCAAAACGTCATGGTTCGGTGTCGATCGTGGAGATTCGTGGGACTGGTCGCAGTCCGGAAGAGGTGGTCGGCTGGCTTGCCTGGAGCTGCGGATTACGATCTGACATCGGAAAAACAACAGCAGCTGAGCTGATAGAGGATTTCGTGATTGATAATATCTCCCGTCACGGAACACATCTCTCTTCTCTTGACATCTTTTCTCCTTAAAGCTCTATAGTATCTTTGTAGAATAATGACTACTGAAGGGACAGTCCAATCACGCATCTCCAACATGTTCAGGCAGAAGCATCTACTGTGGCTTGTTCTCTTTTTTGTTCTCTCCAGAATTCTCCTTTATCAGTTCTTTCCGTTCAGATTTAATCGGATCAATGATTTCATGCAGTTCCTCGATCCGGCACTCCTTCAGGGAGATTTGCTCGACGCTCTCTGGCATCTGCATGTTCAGCCTCCACTCCATAATCTGCTGATTGGTCTTGTGCTGAAACTCGTTCCGACAGGTCTTCAGGCCCACGTTCTGGCCTTCCTCTATGTTCTCCTCGCATTTGGGGTGATCCTTGGTCTCTATTGGCTGTTGGTTCACCGCGATGTTCGTCCGGCGATTGCATTTGGAGTGAGTACCTTCTTCTCAATCTTTCCTCCATTTATCTGGGCCGAACGTCTGCCGGCGTATGTATTACCGATAATGTTTTCCCTTGTGATGATGACCATCACTCTTCAACGCTACATTGAAACGCGTCGCCTGTTCTTTGGAGCTACTTTCCTCCTGCTTGCGATCTATCTTCCGTTGACGCGTAGCTTCTTCCACCTCATAATCTGGATGGCTCCGGTTATTCTCGGTTTTCTTTTCGTTGTTTGGAAGATCGACCGGAGACATCTCCTGCGGTACTCAGCAATTGCATTCTTTGGATTTACCCTTGTGGCCAGTTTTTATCTGAAGAACGTTCTGGAGTATGGCTCACTTTCAGGAAGTACCTGGCAAGGGATGAATCTTGCAGGCCTCGTGATGTACGTTCCGAAAGAGAAGATTCAAGAGATGGTAAAAAACGATGAGATAACCCCTCTTGCATTGATTCCCCGCCTCTCTCCACCCAGTGTATACTACCACTACTACGACCGCAGTCCATTACATGAACATTCTGCTCTTGACAATACAATAAAGTCAACTGGACACATCAACTGGAATAACAGAATATATGCTGAAGCTGCTCGTGAGTATCAACACAATACTT
Organism: Chlorobiota bacterium; assembly: GCA_021296135.1. Taxonomy (GTDB): domain Bacteria; phylum Bacteroidota; class Ignavibacteria; order OLB7; family OLB7; genus JAGWAZ01. Next base: position 13,469 of record JAGWAZ010000018.1, read on the forward strand.
TCACAATCGCTCGAACCTATCCGCTCTACACCCTTTTAGCCATTACCAATCAGGCTTATATCTTCTGTGGACTTTCAGGCTATCGCTATTTTAACAGACCGGATCGTTGGTGGATTCCACGCACGGACACACCCTTCCATTTTCTTTTCGATGTCCTCAACATCTATCTTCTTCCTCTTCTATTTTTTCTACTGATTGCGATTGCTCTCCTCAATTTTGTTCGTACATTTCGACAAGCGAATCAACGTTTGAAGTCTGCTGCAGCCATTGATCCATTGCTTGTTACCAACCTCTTTATTGGGGGTACTGTACTCTACGTTATCGTTATCGCCTGTTTCGCAGAGCTGGGAGAAGGGCATCTCATGCGAATACAAATTGATCCTCTCCTGGCAGTGACAGCCGGACTTCTTGTGGAACGATCAATTCGTTGGAAAGCCGCTCGCAGGAATCTATAGGAAAGCTGCACTACAAATCTGACCCCCACTTTAACTTTAACAGGAAGAATAATCTGGGCTTATAGTCCTGACAGGATCATCAGTACATGTACAACTGAACGCTCTCTTCTGCTGATGTTTTCTCAAGCACTTATCGAACGTCTCTCAAATGCCCACCTCGTCACAATCTGCACTGGTGCGGGAGTCTCTGCTGAAAGCGGCGTTGCCACGTTTCGGGCAAAGGATGGCATCTGGTCGAAGTTCAAGCCGGAAGAGCTTGCGAACGTTGATGCCTTTCTTGCCAATCCACAAATGGTTTGGGAATGGTATCAGTCACGACGGGAGGTAATACTGAATGCACGCCCTAACCCCGGACATCTTGCAATCGCAGAACTTGAGCAGCTTGTACCACGCGTGAGCGTTATCACCCAGAATATCGACGGTCTCCATACAATTGCAGGCTCAAGCGAAGTGATTGAACTCCACGGCAACCTTCGACGAAACTTCTGCCAGAGTTGTCTCAAACATTATGATGATGTTGCTCTTCTGACAGAGAGGCAAGTACAGCAATGTGAGTGTGGTGGTCAGATTCGTCCGGACGTTGTCTGGTTTGGCGAACTACTTCCAGTTGAAGCCATTGAGCTTGCAGAACGGAGAGCATTTGAATCAAACATTTTCCTTGTTGTTGGGACTTCTTCTGTTGTCTGGCCAGCTGCAGGTCTTCCTTTGCTTGCGCTTGAGGCAGGAGCCTATGTTGTTGAGATCAACCCGGAACCAACTCCTCTAACTCGACATGTTCATGAGTCGATCCGAGAAAGAAGCGCTAAGGCAATGCCGGAGCTTGTCCGGAGTTTGAGAGAAAAGATGGTGGAGTGGGAGAGTTTGTAGAGTTTAGAGTGTTCATAACATTTTTAAAGTGAGAGAGCATATGAGAGAGCCTTTCCCCACTACCCTCTACCCGCTCCACACTATGAACATAGAAGTTCAGAGAGTGTGGAAGCTCTTAACGTTATCATCTCTCAAAGACTGGCCGCACAGATTCCTTGCATGTACATTCTCTCTGCTCCTCCTCACCATTATCGGGTGTGGGAGAAAAGATCAGGCCTTTCGTGTCGCAACTGCTCCTGAAGGGGCTACCTACTACAATATTTCCAGAACAATTACCGATGCGGTTGAAGAAGTACATCCCTGGAACTTCACATACATCGATCGTCCTGATCTCGGGTCAATTACTAATTGTCGTCTTTTACAGGAAGGGGAAGTCGACTTTGCACTTGCCCGAAACGACACACCGATTCATCAGTTCTACGATTCAACACAAGGGAGCTTGAGCCTGCGCACTCTCTTGCCTCTTTACCCTGAAGTCCTCTTCATCATTCACCATAACTCGATCGAAGCATCATCGCTTCTTGAACTTGTAGCGGGAAGACGTGTATCCATGGGAGAGGCGAATAGCGGAACATTCCGATTTGTGAGACGACTTTTCCACGATTTCGGTATCGATACGAACGCCTATACTACTGTTTACACAAGCTTTGCAGAGAATCATCTTTCTGACTCAATCGATATCAGTTGTTCTCTGACCGGCTATAATAATCCGAAGATTCTGAAAATGTTGACCGAGCAACAAGGCAAGATATTCAGTCTCGGTGATTTTCGTCTCGTGGGTATAGGCTCAGCCGTAGAAGGCTTCTGCTTCAACTATCCACATGCTCGTTCTTTTATCATCCCCCGCAATGCCTATCACGTTGCACCATCAACTCCGATCCTGACTCTTGCGGTTGATGCTGTGCTCCTTACAAGAGATGATATTGAGGATGATATCGTTCAGCGGATGGTCGAGACAGTATTCATGAATCGACAACTCCTGGCAAACCGATCTCCCCTTCTGACCGCATTGCGTGAAGACTTTGACGAAGGCAGACTGAGCTTTCCCTTGCATAATGGTGTCCGGATGTACATGGAACGAAACCGTCCTTCATTTTTTGAACGCTATGCAGAAGTAATGGGAGTCGGCCTCTCGATTCTCGTGATTCTGGCTGGCCTTCTGTCGACATTTCTGAAGTGGCAACGTCAACGGAAAAAGGATCGCATAGATGTGTACTACGCAAGGATCCTCGCTCTTGGAAGAGATGTCATGTCTGCAACCTCGGAAGTTGAATTGACGGAGCTCACGAAACAGATCGATACTCTTCGACACGAGGCATTCGGATTGCTGATTGACGAGAAACTCGTGGCCGATGAGAGTTTCCGAATCTTTATTACGCTGACAAACGATACCCTCCGCTCTATCGAATCCAGAAAGGAAGCATTCTCAGAGTCATGAAAAGAATTAGCAGACTCCTTGCTCTCACTACCTCTCTTCTTCTGGCCAGCATCACCGGGTGTACCGACGGGAATCAGGAAGGTCAGCAGAAGGAAGGAGCAGAGAAGAGTAGTGTCGAGCTTGTTGTCGGAGGAGCAGCTTCCTTAAAAGATCTGTTTGAAGAGATTGGGAAGAGATTTGAGCAGAACCATCCAGGGGTCAGCATTAAGTTCAATTTCGCCGGATCAAACATTATTGCCCGGCAGATCGAGGCTGGTGCTCCAATCGACGTGGTGGCCTTTGCAGCCGAAGAGCTTATGGATCACCTTGATACCTTAGGTCTTCTCATGCCTGACTCACGAAGAACGTTCGCTCATAATCATCTTTGTCTTGTTGTTCCGGTGAATGGTACTCTTGCCCTGACCAACTTCTCTGATCTGAATGGCAACGCAATTGAACGCATTGCAATTGCTTCACCCGGAGTTCCAGTTCGCGTTTATACGGAGGAAGCCTTGCGCAAGATTGGGGAGTGGGAAACATTGCTCTCGCGATTTGTCTACGGCGCTAACGTTCGACAGATTCTCAGCTATGTAGAACATGGTGAGGTCGATTGTGGATTTGTCTACACATCTGACACAAAAACAAGAGAAGCAGCACGAGTACAGATCGCTTTTGAGGTAGATGAGCAATTACATTCTCCAATTAGCTATCCGGTGGCAATTCTCCGAAGTTCTGCTCACGCCGGACCCACCAGAGAGTTCGTTGAATATCTTACCTCCAATGAGTTAAGGGAAGTGTTTCGGAAGCACGGATTCGAATGACAAACCAACTCTCTTTTAATGAATCTCTTCTTTCCCTTTTTTCGTCTTTCTCATTTGTTATCTTTCCGTTACATTATTAACCACCTTTCTATCATGTACCATGCCCTGAAAATCTGAACTGCAAAAATGCCTGAGACTACACATACAGCAAATCCTCGTCAGATACTCCAGTACTACTTCGGCTATGAATCTTTTCGTCAGGGGCAGGAAGAGATAATTCAATCGGTTGTCTCCGGGGGAGATACGCTCGTAGTTATGCCGACAGGTGGAGGAAAGTCGATCTGCTACCAGATCCCGGCTCTGATGCTCTCAGGCATTACTATTGTTGTCTCTCCCTTAATTGCGTTGATGAAGGATCAGGTCGACGCACTGAACCAACGAGATATAGGAGCAACTACAATCAACTCAACGATTGATTTCGCTGAAGTCCGTCAACGCCTGATTGATCTCCGCTACGGCAAATACAAACTTCTCTACGTAGCCCCTGAACGTTTCGAAAGCCTTCGCTTTCTCGAGATGATGGAGGACATCGACATTTCCCTTTTTGCGGTTGACGAAGCACACTGTATCTCCGAATGGGGGCATGACTTCCGACCAAGCTATCTGCGGTTAAGCGAAGCAATTGAAGCCGCAGGTCGCCCTCCAGTCGTTGCCCTGACTGCAACTGCAACCCCTTTTGTTCAGGAAGACATCGTCACACAACTTGGCCTGCGCCAGCTTCGTCGCTTTGTCAAGGGTTTCGACCGACCTAATCTTTCCTGGGAAGTTCGCACACCGAAAGACAAAGGGGCAGAGCTTCGAGGACTGATAAAAGAAGACCTGAAGAGCGATGGTGTTTGTATCGTCTATTGCGGTACCAGACGGAGCGTTGAGGATACCGGAACGGCCCTTCATGCTGAGGGATTGCCGGTAACAATTTACCACGCAGGACTTAAAGACAAGGATCGTAAAGCTGCGCAAGAAGCTTTTATTACCGGCCGGGCACGAGTAATCGTTGCTACCAATGCTTTTGGTATGGGAATCGACAAATCGGACGTCCGCGGTCTCTATCACATGGAAATGCCCGGCTCTATTGAGGCATACTATCAGGAAGGAGGGCGATCTGGTCGTGACGGGAAGCCGAGCCGCTGTGTTATGCTCTGGAGCCCACGGGATCGCGGGTTGCAGGAGTTTTTCATTCGCAACAGTTTTCCCGAACGGGAGACCCTTGAGAACATATATAATGCCCTATGGGATTCGGTACAGGTTGGCATTGGCAGTCGTTATGAAGGTATTCTTGTTCCAAACGAAAAACGTATTGCTGCCCGTGCCAAGGTTCATCCGGCTACCTTATATGGAGCGTTTTCTCTTCTCGAAAAGAACGAGCTTATAGAGCAAGTCCGCTCTGATCGTCTTGCTCTTGTCCGCTTTACGGCAAACGGCGATGAGATAAAACGCTGTTACAACGTTACGCGGGATGAAGTTCGCAAGAAGACCATTATGGGATTACTTCGGACAATTGGTGGCGCTGCCCTTGCACGCGAAACAATGCTTAATCCTGACGAAGTAGCAAAGAAGGCTGAACTTACCACCGAAGAGTTTGAACGAGGAATGAAAGGTCTGACAATGGCACGCCTGCTCATCTATACACCACCGACATCCCGTGGAGGCATTAAGTTCCTTGCCGATCGTATTCCCTCACGCAATCTCCGCATCGACGAAGCAAAGATCGAGAAAGAACGTTCCCGTGCTGTTGCCCGGCTTGACGCCATGGAACGATATACACGCACTCCAACGTGTCGTCGGGATTTTATTCTTGAATACTTTGGAGCTGAACCCGAGCCCGAGCCATGTGGTCGATGTGATAATTGCAGGGTAGGAAAAGGGCATCCGCAAAAAAACAGCCTTCAGGCCACAAGCTTGAGCTCCGCTTCCTCAACAGGGAATACTCACTCTCAGTACGAGCATCGTATACGAGAGAATATCCTCGTGGCAGTTGCCGAGCTGGGTGAGCGCTTCGGGAAGATGACAATCATTGACTTTTTGCTCGGGAAATCCACAAAAACGATCAACATGTTCGGCCTTGACAACCATTCTCGACATGGTTTGCTCAAAGGCGAAGAACGAATCAAGCTGACCGGAGTCGCTGATCGGTTGCTTGGTGAAGGACTGATAAGGAGCACTGCCGATACGCGGCCGATTATCAAACTGACCGAAGCCGGACACAAGGCTATCAGCCACATTCAGAGAGATAATTTTGTTCCGACAACCCCTAAAACCGAACGGACATCCCACCCTGATCTACTGAATCGACTTCGCACCGAACGGGATGCAATTGCTGATCGTGACGGTTTCACCCAAAACGAAGTCTGCTCGGACATTGTTCTCGTTCGCATCTCCAATCGTGTTCCGACCAACCGCTCCGAACTGCTTAGCACAAAAGGCTACACCCAACGTCTTTTTGACGTCAGCGGGACATCTCTGTTACAAGTTCTGGAGGAGTATCGAACCGAACTGGAAAGTAAGAACGAAGCATTTGCTCTTCCAATCCGCCTGCGCCATACGTTTGAGTTGATAAACCAGGGATACAATCTGGATGAGGTCTCTCAACAAACAGCCCGGCAGCCTTCAATGATTAGTCGACACATCGAGGAACTGATAAAACTCGGAGCAATGGAAGATATTGAGCGGTTTGTACCGTCCGGAATTATCAAAAATGTTGCCCAAGTTCTTACCGACCGTCCCTCGGCCACACTACGTGAACTCCGTGCGTTGACCGGAGGCGGAATCGGATATCCCGAGCTAAGGATTGCCGCCGCATGGGTGAGAAAACAGTCGTGAGATATCAGCTATGAGCTATCGGCTTTGAACTCATGACCCTTCGACCCTCGACTCTTGACTCTTTGACCCTCGACCCTATTCAATCAATCGCCGTAACATCAACGTGTCAAGTCCGAGGCGTAGGCGCAGGAAAGCTTCGAGTCGGTCGCGCACCATAGTTTTCCGACCTCTTCCGTACGATCCAGTATAGTCAAACGTAAAGAGAGGAATAACATCACCCGGGTCCTGGGTCGTTTGAAGGTCTTTAGCGAACCCTATTTCCTCAACCTCAGGCAGGACTGCTTCGAGTTCTTTTGAAATTTCCCAAAGTGGAATTGTATCGCTCAACATCCTCTGAATTTGACTTTTCAGACTATCGATCTGCTCCTGTTTAATATCGGCACTCCTCTGGTTAATCTCCATCATGTTCATTGCCAGACGGGCAGCTTCCTCGCTCAACCGTTCTTCCTCTTCCTTGGTGATCGCCATCTGAATCACCTTCAGTTTGTAGTACTCAAGACCGTAGTCGATGAGGGCTATGCTGCAGGAATCAATCCGAGCGGAGTCGATTGGAGCTCCAACCATGTATACTTTTAACAGATCGGTGCTGTCATTAGAGTTGAATCGTTCCCAGTTGATCGGTTCATACTCTTCGGTCGTCAGATAATCTTCCAGAAAGCTGCTGACCGCACTCTGTTCACGCAGATCAGTGATAACACCATAAAAAATGATTGCACTGGGGATTGCCACGACGATAACAAATGCTCCGATCCAGCGGCGTGTCAACGACCGGGTACCTTCATCAGGGAAGTCGTGGTAAGGGAAGTGAAGGTAGCGGACGATCAAATAGGTGGATAGACTGATAAAGACGGCATTGATAAAGAAGAGATAGAATGCCCCAAAAAAGTAGGTCCATCGTCCGGTAGCAAGGCCAAACCCTGCTGTACAGAGTGGAGGCATCAATGCGGTTGCAATTGCAACGCCCGGAATTGCGTTGGTCTTCTCCCGACGAGAGCCGGCCACGATGCCGGCGATACCACCAAAGAGAGCAACGCCAACATCCAACAGCGTGGGGCTTGTACGTGCCTCAAGTTCCGGCGTTGGCTGTCCAAGAGGAGTCAGCATGAAGTAGAGCGTGCTCGCCAGGATGCTGACGGCAACGGCCACACCAAAATTTTTGAGCGAATCAAGAAGCAGATCGCGGTCGTTGATGCCAACTCCGAGACCAATACCAAGAATCGGCGACATCAGTGGGGAGATAAGCATTGCGCCAATGATAATTGCCGCCGAATTAACATCAAGGCCGATCGAGGCAAGCCCTGCGGCACAGATCAGAATCCAGACGTTTGCACCACGAAGCTGCACGTTGCTTCGTATGTTCTCAATTGTACCTTCAGCGTCGGTTCCTTCAAAGAGAGCGAACATCCTGCGAAGACTGTTCCGAACCTTCGCATAGAGCCGAAGGAGCCAGGGTTTATTGTTTTTATAAAACTTCGAGTTAGTAAAGCTATTGAGAAGTCGTTCTTTCATAACTGTCTTGAGTCCATAGAGTTGTCAATGAGTGGAGTGTAACAACGTCATGCGTTCATCAGGGTGAGTACCAACAAGAGTCTACGAGTCCTCTTTGGACATATCTTAGGTTCATTATACTCAACTCCGGCGAAGATACAGCAGCATTCGATTTCAGTCTCTATTTTTCTTCATTTTCGTGGTAGGTGGAGACCCCCTTGCACAAACCGTTCTTTGTACCGATATTTTCCGGTACGTGTTGAGTAATAACCGGAGATTAATTGATGGCGCAGGAACAGACGGAAGATTCCGGGTCGGTAGCCCGGGTTGAATATGTATCGACAAGTGTTCCCGCAAACTTTGTTGTGGTCCGTGCTCCAAAGCAGAGCAAGGAAGTAGGAGGGGTAAAGCCAGGGGATCTTGTTATTGTCGATCAGGATGCAGATGGTACCGAGGGGGCAACCGTCGTTTTCCACTATGAGGAAAAAGCCCTCTTTGGCGAATGCGTTGTTCGTGATGGCGAGTGGTTTATGCGCGATGGTTCCGGTAATCTGCGCAATGCATCCGAGATGATTCGTGATGGTGCAGTCTATCGAGGGAGAGTCAAACATGTCGTGAAAACAGGGGAAGAAGTAGGAAGTGAGAAGTAGGAAGTTGTTTGAGAGGGTGGCCTCTTTGAGTATTGTAGCGGGCCATCGTTGAGATACGGTGATCCTTGATTCCGGGGTCGCCGTTTTCTGCTTTATACCGGGAATCGTGCAATCCGTTCGTATCTTTGCCTCAATAGAATTCATTCCTGTCGTATTGCCTCGACAAAGTTCGTGCTGTTAAGGTTTTGTTTTGGGAGATTTGTGAACCTGATATCGTTTGTATTCCGATACCTTTTTCTGTTCGTCCTTGTCACTTTGGTTTCCGGACCGAGATTGGCGTATACGAGACAACCACCTTTTTTACTATAGAGCTTTTTCAATACTATTCGTACCGGAACAATCGACAAGGTTATGTCTATCGACTCTAACGATTTCCGCGAAGCCCTACAACCACAGGATGCTCTTGCAATTGTGATCACTGTTCTTGGTGTAGCGATTGCAATCTTTCTGCCGGATTCTATCGTCAAACTTATAGGTGGTTCCATTGCTGTTCTTGGTGGCATTGCCTTCTACACAACGTTGCGCGCACGCATCAATGATCGTGTGCAGATCAGGAAGAAGCGGACGACGCTTCCTCCACCATCCTTCAAAACAAACGTCTCAACTGATCCAAGGACAAGCGCTAAACGCATCCGTTTTGATGATTTCCAGGAAACGTTTCATGTGAATGATGAGTCGGAGGATAAGGGAATGGCAGAGGAGACTCATCCTGCCGCGGGATCAAAACCATCCCCACCCCTCCCATCCACTTTCCAGGCAACAATGCACTTTGATGATGTAGGGAATAACGATTTCGATTCTCACGACTCCTACACGACCGATGTTGATGAAGGATTTACCATTGTTGGCACTCAACCTGTATCCCCCGTCGATGCGAGGCAAGAGCATCGAGGGAAGGATCAGGAGTCGAGGTCAAGGTCCACACCAGTCTCTCGGAAACGATCTGTTGCGACTCTCCCCTCAGGTACAACGAGCGAGAGCCAATCAAATCGGGGAGAGAAGAAAAGGAAAAAACATGGGCGGAAGCTTCAGACAAATCAAGACAGGACAGAAGAGTCGGTTTCACAGAAGGAAAAGACGAGGGGGGGGGTGAAGGCCGGTTCGGATCAGGCTGGCGCTCGTTCTGGAGATCCGGTTCCAGTCGGGGTCGGGGCCGAAGCCCCTTCTCGAGGTCAGTTGCAAAGTGCCGTACGGAGACAGATTCGGATGGTACTCGATGAGTTGAGTCCTGACTCAGATGAGGAATCATTCGGTGCAGAGCCACGAGCAGAATTTGTCAAGCTGGTCAATCAGGTGTTAAAGGGCATTGCCCGGAGCATCGACGGCAGATCAATCCTCTTTTTCTGGATGAATCTGGAGAAAGGACATTTTATCCCGGAGGCATGTGTCACGCGAGGGGATGTGAAGGTGCGACTCGGAGAACGGATCAAGCTCAGCAACGATCTTATAAGCCAGATAGCTCGAGGCGGTGTCCCGGAGATCATTACCGATATCAGTCCTGCCGCTGAAAGTGAGTTGGTTCCCTACTATCGTGAAAAAGCGGATACGCATTCTTTTGTTGGTGTTCCTGTATACTTCCAGGCTGAAGTTGTCGGTGTTCTGGCTGTTGATTCAACTGAGGAGAGTGGTTTTGATGAGGGGTCGGTCGCAACCCTTGCTGAGTACACGCTCCTGATCGGACAGCTGATTCGAAGCTACGCCGAAAAGTTCGATCTCTATCTGATGCGCCAAAGTGTAGAAGCGTTCGAGCAGCTTCATTCATCAGTGACAGGTGGAACAAGAAAACCAAGTGAGATTGCTACGCTGTTGACTGAACAGTCGGTAACGATGTTCGATTCCCATTTTGCGGCGGTACTCCTTTATGACAAGACGAAAGGAGAATGGCATATAGCGTCATGTCATGCAGTCTCCCGTGAGGTGCAAGATCACATATTGTCTCTTCTTCCCGATATGCACAATAGCCTTGCAAGTATGGCAGCACGAAGAGCTGATGAAATATACCGTCCGAACGTTCAAAACGAGATGTGCATTGCCCCTGAAGAGAAGATCCCCGATGGTGGAAGCTTCCTCGCTCTTCCTCTTATGGCCTCGGCTAAATGCTATGGTTCTCTTGCACTGGGGCACACATCTCCAGGAGCCTGGGTGGCCCGGGATATTGACCTCCTTCGTGATCTTGTCCGTTACGTTGCCATGGCAATCGAGGTCGTTAACACAAACGAAGCTCTCGAAGAGCAATTGGTCTTTGATGAAGAGACCGGTCTTTACAACACGGCCTTCTTTATGGGAGGCTTCGACCGGGAGATCGATCGTGCCCGGGATTTCAAAACTCCTCTTTCGCTCGCTCTCGTTCGGGTTGAGACTCCACAAAAGTTTGCTCCGGAAAGGAAAAGAGAGTTATCGCATGTTTCTGTGTTAGAAGTTAGAAACTTGTTGGCAAAAAAGTTGCGTCCGTATGATTTGCTCGGCCGCTTCAGCGACAACACCTTCAGTGTCGCGTTGGTGGGACGAAGCGATCAGGAGGCCTATTTATGGGCTGAGCGTTTGCGTAAAGAGATTGCCGGGCATATCATACCGTTTGAGTCTCGTACCTTATCGGTGACCGTTTCCGCCGGTGTCTGTAACGCAACTGATTCATCTGATAAAGCCCACGTGATCAACGGTGCTCGTCAGGCGTTGGACAAAGCAGCCAAAGATGGTGGCAATACGGTCGTGATTTATTAGTAGCTGGTAGTCAGTGGCCGGGAGCGTATGAATTTATAGAATGTTGGTCGCGTAGGGAGAATGTAGTAGATAAAGCTCCTGGCCTATCCCTCTATCCTACCTGCTACATTCTATCTTCTTTCAAGAGCGAGTAGAAATCGAATATGGAACTTAGTAGCGAGAACATGGGATATACTCCCTTTGTCTTGCTTGCCATATTCCAGCAAGCAATACGAGGAATGTATGGCGTCGCAAAAGCAGAATGATCAAATCCGCCGCAAGACTTCCATTCGTGACCAGATCGTCTCTATCCTTACTGAATCCTCTCCCAGGCTCCTGAAAACAAACGAACTCTCAAAACAACTTGGCATCAAGTCGGAATCGGTGGAGTATGAGCTGGTACGGGAAGTACTTGAGGAATTGCAGGAGCAGAACGTGATCTTCAAGGGACCTCGTCGTCGATTTGGGCGAGTGGTTCCCGATACCTCGGTTCAGGGAGAGTTGCAAATGATCGATTCCGGACGCTGGGAGTTGATCCCAGAAGGGGGAACAAAAGCTGTTCTCAAGTTTGATCGCGATGAGATATGGACAGCCTTCCACGGAGACGTTGTCCGGGCACGCCCACTCTCGGTTGTACGGCCGGGTGAGATCCCATGGGGAGAGGTAACACGGGTGATTGAGCGAAAGACCGACAGGATTGTCGGCACGCTGCGACAAGGGCGTGACCTCTACCTGCAACCTGATCGAAAAAAGATCCATCGCACAATTACAGTCCCCCGCAAGCTGGTGGGAAACGCGTCGATTGGTGACAAGGTTGTGGTCGAACTTCAGGACTGGAAGGATCCTGATCTGGAACCGGCCGGTAAGGTTGTTCGACGCATTGGGAAGGCAGGAGAGATGAGTGCAGAGATTGCTTCGTTGGTCGAGGAGTTCGATCTCCGGGTTGAGTTCCCCTATGAAGTCATTGCCGAAGCTGAGTCCTTCCCTCCAAAGCTAACCCAAAGAGATCAGAAGGGACGTCGTGATCTACGGAACGAACCGATTTTCACGATTGATCCCTACGATGCGCGGGATTTCGATGACGCTATTTCGATTAAGCATCACGTCGATGGCGATGTGACCGTAGGTATTCATATCGCTGATGTTGGTCATTACGTTGCCGAAGGAAGCCCCCTTGACAAGGAAGCCTTCCATCGTGGAGGATCAATATATCTGGTGACAGGCGTCATCCCGATGTTGCCGGAACGACTTTCAAACGATCTCTGCTCTCTCAGACCGGGTGAAGATCGTCTTGCCTATACCGTAGAAGTTCGTCTTTCGCCGAGGGGAGCGATCAGAGAGTATGACATTTTCAAGAGCATCATTCGTTCCAAACGCCGGTTTACGTATGAGGAGGCACTCGAAATACTTGAGAGCGGGGAGGGAGAGTTCTCTGATGATCTTCTGGCCATCAACAAGATCGTCCGCGCTCTTCGTGCCAATCGTCGCAGATCGGGAGCGGTAGACTTCAGCACAACGGAGTCGAAGTTCAAGCTGGATGAAGAGGGTAAGCCTGTAGAAGTGATTCCGAAAAAGGCGACTGAGTCAACACGACTGATAGAAGATTGTATGCTGCTCGCCAATCGTATGGTGGCCGAACATATAGGTAAGTTCAAGTACCTTGATTAGCGAAAGCGAGGAGGAGATCGCAATCCCTTTATCTACCGTATCCACGATGTGCCCCCCAAGGACAAGCTGATCGATCTTGTAAGCTTTGTAAAGGGCTTCGGGTACTCGCTCCCTGTCGATAACATCAAACCGAAAGATATTCAACGGCTGATCGATCAGGCGAGAGAGCGTGGACACGAGCAACTGATAACGGAGGTTACCCTTCGTTCAATGGCAAGGGCTGTCTATTCCGAACAGAATATCGGCCACTTCGGTCTGGCTTTCCCCTGGTACACGCACTTCACCTCCCCCATACGGCGCTACCCTGATCTGGTTGTGCATAGAATGCTTAATGAGTATCTGACCGGAATGAGTGGTTCTCGAGTTGCGCGGCATGCCGAAAATATCGGTTGGATAGCAGACCATTCGTCGCAACGCGAGCGTGTAGCGGTCGATGCGGAACGGCGTTCGATCAAAATTGCCGAGGTCGAATTCCTTGCAAAGCACGTTGGCGATCTGTTTGAAGCGACAATTATCAGTCCGCTCCCCTTCGGGATGTTTGCTGAGTTGAAAGATCTCGGCGTTGAAGGGCTGATCCCAACACGAACGCTCTCTGATGACCACTATCGTTTTGATGAACGAAAAAAGGAACTTATCGGGAAGAGAAAGGGGAAGAGATACCGTATTGGCGACAACGTTTTTGTGCGTGTCGAGAAAGTCGATAAAATCAATCAGGAGATCGATCTTGGATTGATTGATATGGAAGAGTATGAGTCGAGGGTCGAAGAGTCAGGAGTCGAGGGTCGAAGAGTCGAGAGCCAAAGTCGAAAGCTGAGAACTGAAAGCTGACAGCTGAAAGAGTGCTCTCTTCCGACTCGATGATGTAAATTCTAAGCTCTAAGTACTGCTCATTTTTTGAAGTTTGAATTGATATGACTGTTGAACGCTTTGAATTTCAGACCGAAGCTCGTCAGATGCTCGATCTGATGATTCATTCGGTCTACTCGAACAAAGATATCTTTCTACGCGAGTTGATTTCGAACAGCTCCGATGCGCTCGACAAGCTGCGTATAGAGTCGCTGACAAACGAGGCTGTGGCGATGCCTTCAGAGCCGAAGATCACGATCACAGCCGATAAGGAGACACGGAGGCTTTCGGTGCGGGATAACGGGGTTGGGATGAGTCGTGAGGAGATTATCGAGAACATCGGTACGATTGCGAAATCAGGGACGCAAGAGTTTATGGCGACCCTTGCTGAACGACGTGAAAAGGGGGAAGCTGTGTCGGCTGAATTGATTGGCCAGTTCGGTGTTGGCTTCTATTCCGCCTTCATGGTGGCTGACCGTGTTGAGTTGATCACCCGACCCGCTGGATCCGAAGAGGCCTGGCGTTGGGAGTCGACGGGTGATGGAACCTACATGCTTGAAGAGGCATCCAAGCCGGAGCCGGGAACAATTGTGACGCTTCACTTGAAGGAGAGTGATGAGGATACTGACGACTACACGAGTGAGTGGAAGATCAAGAGTATTGTCAAACAGTACTCCGACTTCGTCTCCTATCCGGTAACGATGCTTGTGGAGCGGGAGAAGAAGGATGATGATGAAGGAGTGCTGAACGCTCAGGGGAAGGTCGTGACCGAGGAGAGGCTCAACTCGATGAAGGCGATATGGCGACGCCGGGCTGACGAAGTGGAGGAGAAGGAGTACAACGAGTTCTACCACAACGCCTTCTACGATTCAACCGACCCGCTGGAGACGATCCACCTGAAAGCAGAGGGAACGCAGGAATATTATGCCCTTCTTTACCTTCCATCCAAAGCTCCGTTTGACCTCTACATGCCGGAGTCCATCCGTGGTGTGCAGCTTTACGTGAAGCGGGTCTTTATCATGGATGATGCAAAGGAACTGCTGCCGACCTGGCTCCGCTTCATGCGGGGTGTGGTCGATTCGGAGGATTTACCGCTGAACATTTCGCGTGAGATCCTTCAGCAGAACCGAGCGCTTCGTGCTATATGCAATCGCCTGACGAAGAAGACGCTGGAGAGGCTTGATTCTCTCCTGAAGGATGACCGAGAGAAGTATCTTCGCTTCTGGAACGAGTTTGGACCGGTTCTGAAAGAAGGTCTGTTCCAGGACTTCGAGTACCAGAAGAATATCCTTGAGGTTGCCCTCTTCGACTCAACGCATAGTCAAGGAAAGACGACGTTGAAGGAATATGTCGAGCGGATGCCAGAGGGTGGTAATGATATTTGGTACATCGTAGGTGAGGAAAAATCGGTTGTAGAGAATTCCCCACATCTTGAAGCTTTCAGGCAGAAGGGGTATGAAGTGTTGCTCCTTTCGGACCGAATCGATCCGATCTGGTCGAGCAACGCTCCGGAGTTTCAAGGGAAAAAGTTCCGTTCGGTGACGAGCGGCGATCTTGACCTTGCAGGTGAGAAAGAGAAGGAAGAGCAAGAGGAGGTGCGAAAGAAGAAGACCCAGGAACATGGGCTCTTGCTTACGCGACTGAAGGAGATCCTTGTTGAGCATGTGAAAGAAGTCCGCTTCGGCGGCCGGCTGACATCATCTCCGGCGATTGTCGTGAGTGATGAGGGGGATCTGAATCCACAGCTTGAAAAGATTATGCGTTCAATGGGCCAGGAGGTTCCAACAATGAAAAGGGTTCTGGAGCTGAACCCGAACCACGCTGTTGTGGAGAAGATGGGAAGTCTCTTCGAAGCAAAGAAAGATGATCCGCTGCTCGAGGACTACGCCTGGCTTCTTTACGGTGGCGCCTTGTTGGCCGAAGGGGAGATGCCACCTGACCCGGTGGGCTATGGGAAGTTGGTGGCGGAGCTGATGACTGAAAGTAAGAGTCGAGGGTCGAAGAGTCGGGGGTTGAGAGTCGAAGGGTCGAGAGCCGAAAGCTGATGACTGAAAGTAAGAGTCGGGGGTCAAAGAGTCGGGGGGCGAAGGGTC
>JAGWAZ010000018.1:29327-29976 GCA_021296135.1 Chlorobiota bacterium
GAAAGCAGTTTCCATGAATGGTTCAACTTCTAAGATCTTACATCGTTGATCGATGTTCTGAAATCAAAAAAATAGAAGATTAGCGAATAGAGAGTAACGATTTGCGATGTAGGAAGTAGCGGAAGATTGACAAAGCAACACTTCTAAGATCTTACATCGTTGATCGATGTTCTGAAATCAAAAAAACAGAAGCTGATATATGAGTCGGGGGTCAAGAGTCTAAGAGTCGAGGGTCGGGGGTCAAGAGTCTAAGAGTCGGGGGTCGGAGAGTCGGATCGCTATATCGTTCTTGAGGTTGCCTATTAGTTGATTCCGGGCGTCCCTTATGTTTTAACCCTGCGTTTGCGGGTATGAAAAGAACGGTGACCCTTGAAAGAGTCGCCGTTTTACAAGACCTATCGTTGGTTGATCCTGTAATGTCTCTTTCGGGGATGGTTGAAATCTCTCGCCTTTAGGCGAAGCAAGGTTTATATTTGTCACTATGCAACCTACACATTAGGAGCCCATACCAAGAGCGATCTGAAGGTTCATCTGATCTGGATTCCCAAGTACCGCAAGCGGGTGCTGACCGCACAGGTAGCGATTCGAGCTCGGGATATCTTGCGGCAGATCGCGGTGGAGCATGAGTTGGCTATCATCACAGTCAAGA
>JAGWAZ010000018.1:30176-105452 GCA_021296135.1 Chlorobiota bacterium
AGGGGAGCCGTTTCAAGAGGAGAGTCGATTACAAATCGCCTTCTGATTGAAACCCCTCGCCTTATAGGCGAGGGTCGTTTAGTAAGAAATATCAAAAATTGGAGCTATCAGCTTCGACTCCCGACTCTTCGACTCTCGACCTCTTCGACCACAAACTTCATGGACTTTTCATCAGAAACGCATCCTCACTGGATCAAAACATGGGATTTGCTACTTTTATATGATGTACCTCGAAACAGTTGCAGTCGACTACACAAAAGAAGTTGCTGAGAACGTCTGGGTAATTGGATTTCGTTCGGCCAGGATTACAGAGGTTCTTCGTCCCGGTCAATTCCTCAATATCAAGCCTGATTCTTCCTACGATCCCCTTCTTCGGCGTGCGTACAGTGTGCACAGGGTTGATGGAGACAAGATCGAGCTGATTTACAATGTTCATGGGAAGGGATCTGCAATTTTTGCCGCAAAACGGCCGGGTGATCCGCTCGATGTGATGGGGCCACTCGGCGTTCCGTTTCGTCTAGATGGAAAATTCAAGAAGGGAATTCTGGTTTCAGGTGGTCTCGGCATTGCGCCGATGCCAATTCTCGGGGAGGCGCTGCATCAACGTGGCTATGATGTGGTGAACATTCATGGCGCAAGAAATGCTTCGATGATCGTTCAGGACGACAGGCTCCGTAACCCGCACTACGCTACAGATGATGGTTCGCTTGGATTGCACAGCAATGTTGTTCAGGCGGTGGAGCATTATCTCGATCGCGATCACTCTAACGATTCGGTTCGCCTTTTCGCGTGTGGTCCGAACAAGATGCTCGACAGCCTTACGGAGTTCTGTGCAAATCGTGATCTTGATCTGAAAGTTTCACTTGAGTGTCAGATGGCCTGTGGCATAGGTATTTGCCAGGGGTGTCCGGTTGAGATGAAGCGGGGAAATCGGAAGTATACACTCGTTTGCATGCACGGACCGAACTATGATGTAGGTGATCTCGTCTTGGAATCATTGCCGACAGAGCATGGATGAGGAGAAGAGTGAGAAGAGCGATCCGCCAAAGACGGAAGAAGGGGGAAGGAGAAAGTAGTAATGAAAGGTATAAGGCCTTGACGCAGAGTCGATTCGCCAGCATCTTTCATGAGCTCAAAGCTCAAAAACAATGTCAATCTCTACTGAAATAACGATCCGCAACGTTACCTTCAAGAACCCGGTATTGACCGCAAGCGGGACGTTCGGTTATGGCCTGGAGTCTCCCGACTATGTCGATGTCTCGCAGCTTGGCGGAGTTGTTACCAAGAGCATCAGCAGGAAGCCGAGGGATGGGAATCCTCCTCAACGCATTGCCGAAACTCCTGCTGGCATGTTGAACTCGATTGGTCTTGCAAATGTCGGGGTTGATGTTTTCTTGAATGAGAAACTGCCGGCCCTTCGCAAAGTAAATGCAACTGTAATAGTAAACATTGCGGCCAGTTCCATTGAAGAGTATGCGTATGTCCTGGAGCGATGTGAAGAGCATGAGGGGATTGGCGGTTATGAGATCAACGTCAGTTGCCCGAACGTTAAGGATGGTGGCTTGAGTTTTGGCACGAACTGCCCAGCCGTTGCAGAAATGACAAGGGAATTACGAGGGCGAACGGAGAAGTTGCTTGCGATCAAGCTGACGCCAAACGTCACCAGTATCGGAGAGTTCGCTCATGTCTGTGAAGCTGAAGGGGCCGATGCGGTCTCCTGCATAAACACATTTGTTGGTATGGATATCTTCGTCGACTCGCGTCGACCAAAGATTGCAACGATTACGGGTGGATTCTCGGGCCCAGCCATTCTGCCTATGGCCCTGGCCAAGGTTTACGAGGTACGGAAGGCGGTCAGTATCCCCATTATTGGAATTGGCGGGATTACCACGGCCGAAGATGCTCTCAAGTTCCTGATTGTCGGTGCATCCCTGGTTCAGGTGGGAACAGCGCTCTTTATCGACCCTGGAGCCGGACCAACAATTGCCGAGGGGATTGTAGCTTACATGGAGCGAAATGGAATAACCTCGCTGACCGAGTTGATCGGCTCGCTCGACACATCTCTTCAACCCTCGTTGATTGCTGCAGGGTGGGAGTAAGTCAGGGAGCCGCAGCTCTTTAGCTTGCGGGAAACGAGTTAGGGCAAATGCCAGTGAGCCGACAAACTACTATCGACTGACCACTATCAATTATCTATCCTCTACATCTTGAACGTTGCCATGAAAACGTCCCGATCCCGATCTCCCTGAATTTCTTCTCCCGCCTCCTTTGCCTTTGCTTTGTACTCCTCAGCCTTCTCCTTGTTTCCGGAGGCATCGTATGCTCTGGCAGCAGCGTCATAGATGAGGGCAACGTCCCAGTCTGTTAGTCCCTTTGGGTCGTCCTGCTGTACTCTTATTGTCAGATCAGAGTAGTGTAGAGCAGCCTTCCCGTCCCCTTTCATTGCATAGACATATGTCAGGAGGTTGTATGCGCGAAGAGTGTTGATGGGAGCTCCAACTTCCTTCCAGTGAAGAAAGGCCGCATGGGCACGATGAATCATTTCCTCTGACTCAGCATCGGATCGATCGGACGTTTCGAGAAAATCCCACGTTGTATTGTTGTACTCGACCGCAAACCAGCGATGAGCCTGTTGAAGATCAAATGATGGCTCCCTCATGAATTATCTGAGTTTAATGTAAGAGTCAAAGGGTGCGTAGAGTGCGAGAGTCGAAGAATCAGAAAGTCACGCCAGACCAGTCTGCTATGCGCCACCAAGATACCGTTCATAGGGTTAGGTCGCAACCCAAAACTCTATGAAGGCTCAACTCTACGAACTCGTCAACCCTTTATCCCTGTTCGTACGAAAATTTTGGTTGCCAGTCGCCCGGTCCGTTTGGAAGCATGTAGAAGAGATGCCAGAGACTGGAGTAAACATCACCTGGCCCAAAAAAGTCACGGGCCACGCGCGTGATGGTCCCATCCGCATCTTTTTTAAAGACCGAATATCCCGGGAGCTGATATGCCTCTCCTTCGTAGTCAACTTCGTACCCCATATCGCGCGAGAATGTGGAGCCCTCGGTCGATGCCATAGAAAACTTCCATCCCCGACTTGTTGAAAACTCCTGTTGAACCTCAGGAGAATTTGGCGAGACCACAACAAAGGCGGCGCGGTCAGCAAGGTGGTCGATTACACCGTTAAACCCATCAGCCCAAAGCGTACAGTAGGTACAACCCTTTCCCATGTTGTGAATCAGGATCAGTTCCCCCTTGTCACCAAAGAGGTCCGAGAGCGCAGCTTCGGCGTTTTCATTTGTTTTGAACGTATAGTTCTCCACCGTTTCTCCTACAGAGCTCTTTAACAGCTCACGACGCTCATTCATCTTTGCCGTGATTTCGCTCTCAATCTGGGCAAGTTGTTCTTTGAGTTTTTCAGTCATGATTGGTTAGATAGTAGTTAGTAGATAACAGACGTCAGACGTTATGCTGCGAAGGCTGATTATGACAAGCCCTCCGAAAGAAGATAAGCCGGATATACGTTGGGTGCGGACGCGCAATATCGGTCTCCAATGAACTGTGCCTTACGTTAAAACTGGTCCACAAGAATCGTATTCCCATCGGGATCTTTCAGGATCATATGTGCAGGGCCTTCGGTAGTCCCATCCGCTTCGGTAATAATCTCAACCCCTTTCTGTTTGAGAGATTTCTGAATCGATCGTACATCTTCAGGGTTAAACGTGAGAATGTTCTCTTCAAACATTCCCTGAAACAGGCCAATAATTGCCTTCCCATTCTTCAAAATCACCCAGTTCTGTTTGATTTCGCCACCAATAACTTCAAATCCAAGATTTTTATAAAAGCTGATAGAGGCGTTAATGTCTGATACGGCGAGACTGATGGAGAACGTTCCAAGGTTCATAGCAGATGTTTCGGTCTCTGGTTGATCAAGATTCTCCTGTGCGACAACGTTGTCATGAAGGAGCGTAAAGAAGAAAAATACACAGATTATGCGTAACAAAATAATAAACATAGCAGTGGCTTTGAAGTTGATGACGAAATCGTTGATGTAAGCCGTTACTCACCAGCAGTCGCTATGGATTGACCAGCCTTGAACGACTATATTTTAGCCCATGAAATTCCTGAACTGACGCTCAGAAGGTTCAGGTTGTCTTGTGTTCTTCTATTAATGTTGCCAGCCACCATCTATTGTCAAACTGATCTTTAACTCCCGCCGCACGAACACCATATTCTTCATCGTGAGGCTCATATATTGAAGATGCTCCGGCTACAAGGGCTTGCTCATATCGTTTGTCGGTATCTTCATCGTAGATATAGAGCGTGGTAGGGCTGGGTCGATACTCGGAAGTAGCATCTGCCAACATGATCGTACTGTCGCCAATCACAACCTCGGCATGCATTATCTCGTTTTCAGATTCTGATCGTAGAACCTGGAATCGTTCCTCGGCATCAAAGACCTGCTTCATAAAGTTGATAAACTTCTCTGCTCCCTCAACAATCAGGTAGGGCATAACTGTTTGATGGCCTTCAGCACTGTTTAATTCTGACTTCATAGTTGCTTCACTTAGGCTGATACAAAATTATTTTATGTCGTTAAGCCATTAATCATTCTTGGATTCTCTCTCAGCAAAATCCCTGAACTGATCCAACCATTTTTGAGTCTGTTTCCTAAACATTCCGGGCATGAAGAGAGCCATCATTTTCGGCACGAATCCGACAAACTTTGTGTATTCAAGCTCTGCATCATATCGAGTTTTGTTCGGTCCAAGAGGGGTAAAACTATTCTTGATCGTGTTGACCATATGTTTGTGCTCATAGGTTCCGCTAAACTCCTGAGGCAAGTTTTTAACCGTGATGGTTTCAATCAGCTCCATCTCACGCTTTCCTGCTTTATAGATCAACCTTGCTTTTGCTCCCGGCTCTCCAGGCGTTCCACTCAGATGCTCGTAGCTGACAAAGCCGTCTTGCCATTCCTTCATGTTTTCAACGCTATCAAACAACCTGACGACATCGTCTACCGGCTTTTCGATTTCTACTGTACAAGTAAATTTCATTTTCAGATTAATGCGTTTTAGAGTCTTGGTTACCTACTTGGACCTCTGTCAGGTCTGGAGATTCTCTGTTCTTTCCTTCGGGTTCAAAGTGTTTGACTGAGCTTTAATCTATCAGTCGCTTACCAGCGCTAGCACCGCCCCTCCCGGATCGCGAATCGCACAGAACTTGCTACCACCCATCATGCGTGGTCCGTCCAGCACCTCACCGCCATGCTCGCGGCACTTTGCAGCACTCTTCTCTACATCCTTGACATTGATGTATATCAGCCATTGCGCCGGAAGATTTGCGTTTGGACCTTTTGCGTGACAGATGCCGGCAATGGTCTTGCCATCATCTCCCTGCATGTCGTAATCGTGATACTCACCCATATCGTGCGGCGATGCTTTCCAGCCGATGACTTCCGTATAAAACCTGCTGACTTCTTCAGCATTCTCTACGGTCAGATCCTGCCAGAGAATTGTTCCGAAAGATGTTGAAGTGCTCATGCCCTGGAAGTCGTTAATATCATGTGAATGGTTTTGCTACCGGTTACTCCGCTCCGAACGCTTCAAGGACATTTCCTGCCGGATCATAAAACTGGAACCAGTAGTGTCCTTCTCCTACTTTAACGGGGGCTGTATCAATGATCGTCACTCCCGCATCTTTCAGCTTGGCAAAGAACTCTGAGGTTGAAGCGACAGTCAGTGTAAACGTTGAGCGTACGGTCGATACGTCTGTCTGTCTAACCTCATGACCGCCCTGAAGGTAAAGGCCGTGTTCATCACCAATGCCAAAAAAGCAGGCCTGATCTCCCATATTATATTTCTTTTCAAGTCCGAGGAGATTAGTATAGAAGTCGTAGGCTTTGTCGAAGTCATCGACATAGGCCGAGACAAAGGCCAGACCAGTGATTAAAGCTTGATCCGTGTCTGTCGTTTGATGCTGTTTCATAGTTCTTTGTGGTTGATCTTTTATCCACGTGAATGAAGCGCCAGTCGATTTCCCTCAGAATCGAGGAACTGGGCAGAGCATCCAATCTCCTCCGAAATCAGTTCTTTCCGGCTGAGGATTTTTCCACCGGCTGGCTCTACACAATCAAGAATCGGTTGAAGATCTTCACCGGCATTCAAGTAGATAAGCACTCCATTTTCGGAGGGAATTGCGCCAGTATGTTCTTTAATTCCGCCACTAACTGAACTCTCATGATCGAAGAACGCATATTTGGTCTCTGGTGAGCCAAAATGATGCAGTTTCGTTTCGAGAATTGTCTCATAGAACTTCACGGCACGATCGAAGTCTCTGGCTGGGATTTCGAACCAGGTAATTACATCAGGCTTTTCGTTCATGGTAGCACAAAATAAAAGAAGTGGCTAAGGCTAATGTTCAAAAGGCTATCTCGGTAACTATTCAGGCTGCATAATACAGAAGATCTTTTCCATCCGAAAACATTCTTGTAGAAGGCTGCTGCACGATCGGGATCTTCTGCGGTAAACTCAGAGTATACTACGCGTGGCATAATTGGTTTGTGGTTGATTAACGATGCAATCTATTGGATAAAACGGGAGCGAAGCCTGGATGCTACGCTCCCGGATGTCTCTGTAATGAAATTATGAGACAGATGCATCTGCCTGCATGATGCCGAACATGTTTCCTTCAGGGTCGTTAGCATACGCGGTCCATCCTACACCAGGAATTGGCATCTTAGGAATTATAATTGTGCCCCCCGCTGACTCGATTTTGGCGACAAAATCATCTACTGAATCAACATCAATGATATTGACAACTGAAGGAAAACCTTCCTGCTTCCTTGCGACACCACCGTTAATGCCCACCCCTTCTTCACCGGTCTTTACAAGCCAGTAGTCCATCGGTCCATCCCATTTGTGGGATTCCCATCCAAAGACGTTGTTATAGAATGACAAAAGATCGTCAGGTTTGTCAGCCATGATTTCAAAGTGAACGATTCTTGACATGAGATACCTCCTTTCGCGATAGTTGATTGATAGTATAGATTGATAGTATAGAATGAAAATAATGTCGGATTGTTTATGGTGCTACTCTATCCCGGATGTTTTGCATAACCGCAGTTGTTGAGAAGGGGATCCAGCAATTCGTTCTATAATTCCGCGAGTCTCCATATCGGGCTTGACAGTAGCGATGTACAAGGAAACCGAGCCCTTGAAAGGTGTTGTGAGCCTCTTTTCCACGGCAGCCGGCAGGTTCTTGAACTCAATCTCATCCTCTTCCGAAAGAACGTCAAGAATGGCTTGCTCGATCTGATGATACTTCTCCCTATTTATGTTCACTCCCTCCTTGTTCGGTGTAGGTGTTTGCGCCTTGATCGACTGGGACGTTGAAGGTCGTCTGAGTACTAATTTTTGCCATAACTGAACCGAATCGAAATTGAATGTTCTACTCCGCTTCAACCTCCTGTGTTTCACACTTGACCATCCATTTCATACCGAATTTGTCCGTCAGCATTCCGAATGTTGCACCCCAGAATGCAGGCTCAAACGGCATGGTTATCCTCCCACCTTCTGCAAGCTTTGAAAAGAATCTCTCCGCTTCCTTCAAATCACGTGAAGCTATTGAAATAGAGACTGCGCTCCCCTGTTCGGCAGGGTGCCCGGGCATGGTATCCGAAGCCATAATGATTGCATCACCGAACTGGAGTGAAGCATACATGATTTTATCCTTGTGCTCATCCGGTATTTCCATTGGTCCATCTCCAAAAGCCTTAACGAACAATTCACCACCAAGCGCTTCGTGATAGAAGGTCATTGCCTCCTTACAGTTGCCGTTAAAGGCGAGGTACGGATTCACCGTCGGTTTTGCTGAGTTCTCCATGATTGGCTCCTGATTAATTGAGATATAACGTTGAGTAGTTTCGATACGAACATCGTTGTCGATGTTGTCGATCTGTATATCAATTCCCTTCCCTCCTTATCTCTCTCCAAACATCTTCTCATCGATAAGCAGGGCATCTTTCCCTTTCTTCGTGCCGTTGTAGAACGTGATTGACTTCATGTCGGGTGTAGCTAATAGAATGCGAGAAGATTGTGAGAGATAACCGGAACCGACCGGGAATTCATGGCGACGGAGCTTCCCATCCTTGAACTCGATAACGGCATGCGTGTAGTGTTCATTTGGCTTCAGGCTGAGGATACGTCCATCGAAAGGACCATACTGGTGCTCGAAGACCTGGGTTTTTGCATTGTTGTTCACCGCAATGAGATAAACAGTGCTATCTGAGTTGATGTCTACGAGCGCCAGGCTCCTTCCGTCCTGCGGAGCGAAAAAACCGCTCTCTGTAACCGGGACAGCCGTAAATCCGCCGCGTCGGTTCCCTGCAAGATAGAGTCCAAACCCGGCATCATAACGGATAACTTCTCTGTCGGGACCGTGAAAGTTCTCCAGCGCTAACACATCAAGGTTTCCATCGGCGTTGAAATCAAAGATAGTTGTTCCGAAGATAGGAGAAGCCTGGGCAAGAATCGGAAGGGGATGGAGCCGCATCGTTCCATCTCCAAGGTTTTCGATATAGGCACTGTACATCGTTGTTGCGTATCGCTGTTCGGCAGTTGCAAGAAGAGTCGGGTCAAAGACCTGATCGACAGTGGCAAGCGAGAATGGAACGTAGTCGACCCAATTCTTTTTGATATATGTGCCCATCTGAGTAGCAAGCGCATCCCTGTTGCGTGCCGGATACTCTTTCCCTTGAAAGTAGTACGTCATAACAAGATCACGACTTGAGTTGCGGTCGAAATCGTTGGCGTACAGCCTGATAGGATACTCCCGTGTCGGCTGGTATGTCTGACGCGTGTTCAGTCCGATGTTCCCAGCGATGTAATCCATGTCGCCGTCATTGTCGAAGTCACCGGCACTCAAGCTTTGCCACCAGCCGTTGATTGAATCGAGACCTGTTTCCGAGGTAACGTCAATCAGCTTTTTCCCCTTATCGTTACGAAAGAAATGGATGCCCATCCACTCACCGGTCAGGATAAGATCTGGACGGTTGTCGTTATCGAAATCCGACCAGATAGCGGAAGTAACCATACCGGGTGAGACAAGTCCCGGCGCTACTTCCTCAGTAACATCGGTGAACATTCCTTTCTTGTTCGCAAGAAGGTAGCTGCGGGAAACATCAGGGTATTCACCTGGCGTACAACGTCCGGCGACAAAGAGATCGAGATCACCGTCACCGTTATAGTCGCAGGCCACAACGCTCGATGTGCTTGAATACATTTCAGGAAGGCTATGCTCCGAGAGAGTGAAGAGCCCCGTCCCATCGTTCAGATAAAGGCGATCCTGCAGCAGACTGTCTCCCGGCTCGGTTTCGTTCCCTCCGCTTGCAACGTACAGGTCAAGGTCACCATCTCGATCAGCATCAAAGAAAATGCTTCCCATATCCTCCGAAGAGCGATCTGCGCTAAAGGCCTCAGCCTGGGGTGATAAAGCGAACAAACCCGGGGAGGTCTGCAGGTAAAGCTGTCCTGAGGATTCCTTTGCTCCGCCAATCCAAACATCGTCAAGATCATTCCCGTCCACATCTCCAATCGCCAGGCCAGGCCCATTCCGCGAAAGAGCGTTCGGGAGAAGACGCTCACGGTTAAAATCATCAAACCGGTTCTCCAAGTGCGCAAAGTCAATTCCAGTCTCCTCGAGTTCGGTAAACGTCTTTTTAGCGGTCGATTCTAACGGAGCAGCGCGAAGCGAAGCGATGTCGATACCATCGCTGGCATCCTTTTGCTCGAGGGTAACTACTCGGTTAGCCTCAATATGTTCAAGAACCTGAGCCGATCCGTTGGGCCATGTCACCAGAAGTCTGTCGATTATCGACACATCTCCCAGTCCAAAATGGAGCTTGTTCTCAGTAGAAGAGAGATAACCACGAACCGGGTAGTGCTCCCGAATCTGTTGGTTTTCTCCGTACTGAATCTGCACGCGCGCGCCTATACCGAATCTGTTCATTCCCGTTCCTTTCAGATCTACCTGGAGCCAGTTCCCCTTGTTCAGTTCGCTGGCGTTGTTGCGATAGATCATTGCCACGGCGCTTGCCGCAGAGTCAGGACCGATATTGTTGACAATCAGATCGAGATCTCCATCATTATCGAGATCAGCGTATATAGCGCCGTTCGAGTTGACGTAATCGCCAAGGCCCCACTCTTTGCTGACTTTCTTGAACGTCAGATCGCCGTTGTTCTGGTAGGCATGGTTGTCGAGTTTGATTGAAGGGACCCGGAGAAGCACGCTGAGTGGGGCGTTGCGTGGGACCATTTTGATGACATCCCGATTGGCGACATCCCGCATATAGCCGTTGGTGATGAAGAGGTCCTGATAACCGTCCAGGTCGTAATCGCCAAAGAGTACAGACCAACTCCAGTCGGTCTCGTCAACACCGGCAAGCTGGGCGACATCACTGAACATTCCGTTGCCACGGTTCAGATGAAGGTTGTTGCGCATCATCTGCGTTGAGTCAAAGAGTGGACTGAAAGAGTTTTGGCTCCCCATATGCGACATCTTTCGCCAATGGCTCTCGGGTAGCATATCGGCTGCCATAATATCGAGCAGCCCATCGTTGTTGAAATCCCCGATGTCCGATCCCATACCAAACTCGGTTGTATGTTTCATCACATCCTTTGTTGCCTCACGAAACGTTCCATCTCCGTTGTTGTAGTAGAGCACGTCGCGCCAGACAAAGTCGTTGGTGATGTATATATCGGGATAACCATCATTGTTGACGTCGCCAACCGTCACGCTAAGGGCATAGCCCTCGTCGTGAATACCTGCCTCCTCAGTGACATCGGTAAAGGTCCCATCACCATTATTACGGAAGAAATAGTCACTTATTCCCTTATTTGTATAGTCATTACCTGTTGCCACACCATTTACACCGATGTAGGCATCAAGATCTCCATCAAGATCGTAGTCCAGAAATGCCGTTTGTGTGCTACTACAGCAGTAATCGAGGCCATACTCTTTCCCACGTTCAGTAAACGTTCCATTCTTGTTGTTGATATAGAGAAGATTGGGATGATGTTGTTTGTTGACGTAAATGTCGAGCCACCCGTCACCGTTGATATCGATCATGGAAATGCCATAACGAACGCCAACCGAATCGTCGACGCCTGCCTTTGCCGATACCTCCTCGAACTTCATGTTCCCCTTATTGATGTAGAGGCGATTTGGAGAATGTGCCTGGGTTCCGGAGAAATAGAGATCGATCAATCCGTCCTTGTTTATATCACCTGCGGCCACACCGCCACCGTTATAGGCATAGATAAAGACATTGATATTGAACTCAGGTGTTTCCTGAACGTAGTTGGAGAAATCAATACCGGTCTCTTCAGGAGTGAGCCGAGTGAAGAGGGGTGGTTCACCCCCTTCCTGTGCAAGCATTAAAGTCGGCACACAGCCAAGTGAAAGGAGAAAACATATAGTAGCAATGATTTGCTTCATAACTATGGTTGTTGATATCTGTGTAATTTGTTCTGATTGCAAATCTACAAAGTCTCCCTCGTATGATACATAAGTCTTTTTCAAATAAGTTTCACTCGTACAGGCTCTCCAGGCCCGACGTGCTGCGTCTCTTCATCGATGAGAATAAAACAGTTTGCCTTGCTCATCGAACTCATTGCACCGCTCGACTGCGTTCCGGTTATCGAGACAGTCGGATTGCCATCTTCGCTGAACTGCAGAACACCACGCATAAAATGGCGTTTGTTGTCCTTCTTTGTAATCTCATCTTCAAGTAGCGCGGTCATACCATCCCCTTCAGTCTTTTCTCCAAGCATCGACGTAATTGCAGGTACTGCAAACACCTGGAACGTGACGAGTGACGAGACCGGATTGCCCGGCAGACCAAAAACTAATGTTTTACGTTCTCCCTCTTGCCGGAGACCAAAAAGAACCGGTTTCCCCGGCTTGATGTTTGCTTTATGGAATCGGACCTTTACACCCAGTTCCGGTAGCAAAGTCTGTAGAAGATCGTAGTCTCCGGCTGAGACGCCACCTGTGGTCAGCAGTAGGTCATATTGCAGTCCGGTCTCCAGGCTATCAAGAAGCTCGTTCCGGTCGTCCTCTGCAATGCCGAGATCAATCGGTTCAGCTCCGGCCCGAACGCAAGCGGCATAGAGCGCCGGTCCGTTGCTGTTCCGTAGCTGTCCCGGTTCTGGCTTTCTATGTGGTTCTATGACTTCGTTTCCAGTGGCGAGGATACCGACTTTTGGCTTTATCCGAACGGGAACATTCGTGATTCCAAGCGATGCCAGAACACCTATATCGCCTGGCTGAAGACGTTTTCCCACGGGTATAATTTCCTCTCCAATCTTTATGTCTTCTCCAGCCAAACGTATCGATGAACCGACTGAAACGCTCCGAAGCACATGAACGGTATCCTCCTTCTCCTCTGTCGATTCCACCTCCACCACAGCATTGGCTCCATCCGGAACAATCCCACCGGTCATGATACGAACGGCTGTTCCGGGCTCAACGCTCCCTTGAAAAGGTGCACCGGCCGGGGCTTCCCCGATTACCCGAAGTCGGGCAGGTGATTTTTGCGATGCAGCTCGGGTATCCTCTGATAGAACTGCATAGCCGTCCATTGCCGAGTTGTTATATGCGGGAATCTGTTCGGTAGCAACGATGCCTTCAGCCACTGTTCGGCCCAGCGAGAGAACAAGAGGTACTCTTTCCGAGGGCAGGGGAGTGATGACCTCATCAAGGATAGTCTGTAAGGCTTCAGAGTATGATATCATAACACAATTCTGCTCAAAAACACCGTCAAAAGAGAAAAGATACGATGAGAGAGAGTAAGTAGAGATGGGTGGAGCCAATGAAACCGAGATTTCGCCTATTTTCCTGCTTTATCACTTTTTTTGGAATCACGATGTATGAACTATATGAACTTTCAAGTAGTTGAGGCTGATTTTAGTAATCAAGATCATTGCGAGGCAATTCCAACCTTGATCGATGACTACGCTCGCGATCCAGTGGGCCGAGGAGAAGGGCTGCAGAAGGAGATCCTTGAGAGGATTGTGCCGGGCTTAGCGGCACATCCGTCGGCCCTTGTTTTGTTAGCGTACGATGGTGATCGACCCGTAGGCATTGCCAACTGCTTCGTCGGGTTTTCGACATTTGCTGCGCGACCCCTAATCAATGTGCATGACCTCGCGGTGATTATGGAATATCGTGGTCAGGGAATTGGGGAAAAGCTCCTTAGGTCGGTCGAAACGAAAGCGAACGAGCTCGGTTGCTGCAAGTTAACGTTGGAAGTACGCGAAGATAACAGGGCACGACGTCTCTACGAACGATTCGGGTTTGGAGATTTTTCAACCGCAGAAGAAGGGACAAAGACAATCTTTTTGGAGAAGAAGTTGGGGGGACGTAGAAGTTGTTTGATAGAGCCTTGAACAAAAGGAGAGGGGAATAATTGGCCACCGTACAACAGTATAACATACGCATCCCCGCCTCGGCCTCTCCTGAATGATAGGCTCCCTGAACCCGAATATGTCGTGATGCCTCCAGGGAACAATGGATTGTTGTGGTGTTACGTACTGTTACTATCGATTGTTTTTTTAAGAATTTTCTGGCATATATTACCCTTGCTCTTGCTCTGTTTGTGTTTGATATTATGAAGATAATGTATAATAGTATGTACGGGCCACGGGCCACAAAAAGCACCACGCCGTGGGGCGTGGCACTTTACCTGAGTCTACTCCATCTCAAGTCTCCTTAACATACCAACATGCCCAAAAGTGCAGAGCCCCACCTGCGCACTTCTCAACGAAAATCGGAAAAAACCTCCGCTCTTTGCTGAAGCGTGAGGTGTTACACGTTAAAAACTTTCATTTTATCTGAAATTCACGACATCTCATTCGATGTTCGTGGGGAATGAGAGGCCCAATCCCAATGTTCTGATGTTCGTACTGGAATGAGGGGCTCCAATTCCAACATTACAATAACCAAAAAACCAAATCATAAGGAGTTCTATTATGACAACTTCAGTCAAATTTATCGTGAGCTTTGTAGTGCTCGTCTTCGTTTCGATGAGCCTCTATGCAAAAACAATTACCATAACAAGAAGTGGTGGTGGCCCAAATGGATTTTTGAATGTCAATGAAACTCATGAGGATAACCCATGGCCTCTAGCGGACGCATCTACACTTGACTGTACTGGATCTGGCTACAGCGCTTGCGAGTGGATGTACCCGCCGAAGATTTCAGCCATTCCGCAGGTCGAGGATGAGATTGATGCCGGTAATTATAGCGGCATGTTGGAGTTTACCCATCGAGGAGGTGAAGTCAGCGTTGTTGTGTGGGAGGGGACCGGTCCTTATGACGTCCTCATTGAAGAGACCATAACACTTCCAGATTCAGTAGTGGAGTAAGGGATGTTCACGTCATTCGTGGAGAATATTCTATGAAAAGGCCTCCTTATAGCGAACGCCCCCTCTACGGGGCGTTCGCTATCGTTCTTCTTTCAACAGTTATGCTGTTGAGCTGCACAACCAAATCTTCTCTTGAGCGAACCACTCTGCCCACAATACAATCCTGGTTCTCTCTCGATACAATTCTCCCCTTGATAGATAATGCCGAGCTTGTAGATAGGTATACCGTTGTCGAGCTGACAGATTCTCTATGTTTTCTCTACTACTCTGGGTTGCGGATTAGTGATTCGGTCATGGGGGTTCTGCGAATTGTTCTCGATCAACCAGATACTCGGGACACTCTCTGGTTTGAAATTCCAGGCAACATCAGAGATACGTATTTTTTTGTGAAAGACATTACCGTAGATGCCTCGGCTATGGGTATCCTGGTGTCTGATCATCTCCTTGTATACGATCTCCAGAGCCTCGGTCAGGAGAACGTGTCCGGCTCTTCGGTCATCCCTGTATGGCGAAGCGTTCCGTTAGATGATTTCTACTACCAGATACAGGCTTCCGGAGATGCTTTTGTCATGCATGAGTGCGCAGTGAGCAGTACTCTAAGAATTGGTGACTATACTGGGATGCGATTATACAGGCCCAAAGAGGACACATTATTCGACCATATCGTATTGCCAAACCCTGAAGGGGTTGAGTATACCCTCTTTAGGCCACGAAGCGTTATTGCTGTGTGGGATCAGATGGTTGTGGTTTCAGATATCACGCAGTATAGGGTCAAGCTGTACGATCTCTCCGGAGCAGAAAGGGGAGTTATTCAGCGAGAGGTTCCTGGTTGGATTGCCGTTGATATAGAGAAACGTGGCACGATTGATCCTGAGGAGCTCTCTCCGCTTAGCCCTAAGAACAGAATGTCTATACGCCAGTATATCGATACCCTACGCCCTACAGCATACTCTACAAGCAACATTCGGCGCGTAGACTTCCTGAACGATTCTACGTTGCTGGTAACATATTTCAATGGGAAGACGGCAGAGAAAGGGCTACTAAAAGGCAGAGCACTAATAGAGTATGATATCTGGAGGAGACGGAACAATAGGTGGGAGTTGCTTGCTGGCGATATCCCCGATTTTTCGTCCGATCTGGATAGTAATCTTAGTATCGAACGCATGCTCCCGCTCAGATATGGATTCAAAAGGGGTGGTCTCCCCAATGTCCTCTATAGGATACAGGAGTACGTGCCTCTTCAGACATTCGATATAAAATACTCGGAATTACCCTCTATAATGGAACAGTACTTGATAGAACATGGAAAGTTATATCACTCTCTATTTCTCTATTCGTTCAAAGAACCATCGATGCCATAATGACAATAGTTCATCATGACAATGTTTATTCTCTATCTTCTCTTATCGTTGCTTATCGTTGGGTGTAATAGTTCTGGGCAACAGACCGAGGGTCAATCATCGTATTTATCTCAAGAGTCATCATTGGAGCAATTATACACTTCGGATTCATCAACATTTGCCGTTCTGGTAAACGCGTATGCATGTCATAGCTGTTTTCTTGTACTTGACAAAGCTTTAGATAGGCTACATGAGACCTACGCGCCGGTCAGATTTGTTGGAATAGCTCGGTCTGGACCTGATGCGGTATCAAAACATCGAGCATTCACGGGTGCAAAGAGAGTGTTGCCTCATGCCGAGGGAATTTTTCTGGATGTAAACACATCGGGTAAGCCAGACCCATGGCCTCCAATCGGTCTGAAGAACGGATTGTTTGGGAAATACTCAGTGGTCAAGACCCCTGCTCTATTGTTCATCCGTCAAGGGAATGTCGAGGTTGTGTTACGATACAGTGACCTTTTTCGGAAAGATGTGGTTGATTTACAATCTTCTATAGAGGAGAATGCTATGCGTTTAGATAGCCTTTTACGATTAAAGAGTTGAATGTAGAGATACCCAACCGTTGGTAGTGGATTATTAAGGCAGGTAATGTGTTTAAGGATGATAGATTATTATGGCTATGTTCTCAACAAGATCCAAAGCTCTATATGGTTCTATTTGTGCAAAGCTCCTTGCGCAGTAATGCGTCATCCTGAGCTTCGAGTGTCACCCTTCGACAGGCTCAGGGTGACAGGCTGAGTCGATTCGTTATTTCTGTTGTTTGTTTCGTATCGTTCGTGTTGGTTTTATGAAGATTCGGTTGTTACTAAGAGTCCATAACGCTAAAGATATATATCTCTTTCATATCTTTATTAGAGCTTAGCCATTATTATCTATCTCTGCAAACTCAGCCCTTTTCTACACGCCACAAATTCAGAATTCCAATGAGAAGAAAGAGGCCGTTTGCCAACCATGCTGTGAAGACCGGGGGGACATCGGCCGTGAAGCTGAGAGTTTTGCTGACTTCGGTGAAGATCAGGTAGATAGCGCTTATCAAAGCGGTAAGCGCCATTGGAATTGCCGCGCCTCCCTTACGTTGCGCCGTTGTGAACGGAATACCAAAGAAGACAACGAAACTTTGAATGATAGTCGATCAGAAGCGACCGTACATCTCTTCCTCCTCTTTCTTCACGTTGGATCTTTCCCTGAAGTTCTGTCAGGGTCAACTCATCCGAACTCTGTTGCGAGAGACGCAATTGTTCAGGAGTGATCGGTAGTCCCTTGATCTCACGTCTATCGAACGGTGTTGCGGCAACCTGTTCCGGATCACGCATGTTCCTGGCGATACCCCTTATCATTGTCCATACTCCGGTAACCGAGTCATACTCCATCGACTTTGCGTCGATGCGTTCAACGATGGCAAGAGTGTAGAGTGAGTCCCGTCCTGTGACGACCGTTCTCTCATCAATGGTTTCAGTTCGTGGCACAAGAAGAAGGGCCGCCGAGTCCATTCGTTCAAGACTGACAATCCTTGCAGTGTTGTTCTTCGTGTCAAAATAATCCATCTGCAGTGTGAGGGTAGGGGAGACGCGAAGCAGGAGATTGCTGACTCCACCGACAATGTTCCTCCCAAGATACTGCCGATCGATTTCGAACCGCTTTGCGTTTATTTCGGGGACAAACCAGCCATTAAACCAGATCATTCCGCCCCCGACAAGGAAGCCAAAGATGAGTAGAGGAAGGGCAATACGTCTCATGCCAAATCCCGCAGAGCGAAGTGCTGTCAGCTCATGTGTTGAATCGAGACGACTGAACGTAAAAAGAGCAGCAAGGAGCATCGCAATCGGAGCAATTAATTTGATGATTTCGGGAAAGAAATAGAGGTAATAGAGGAGAATTGCTTTGAAGGGAACGTTTCTGTCGCTAAAATCGTCCAGACTTTCAATCAGATCGACGACTACATAGATCGTGATGAACGCAAGCAGACCAAAGAGGAAGGTCTGGATAAACTGACGAAGGATATAGCGATCAGCGCGTGTCATCTTTGAAAGAATTCAAAATGAAAAAAGAGGATCATTGCTCGGAGATATCTTTCTCCTTTTTTGAATTTTGCGGTTCTAATTTATCATTGATCCCTTAGCTATTGAATATCCCCCGGCAACCCCGGATCCAATCAAGCCAAGCAGACCACCAAGAAACGGAAACCCTATCAATCCTGGGATGATATACTCCGTGTTGATTTGGCGGCTCAGTACTGGTAGCAACTGGCCTATGCTGTATAGCCCTCCTGCGGCAATGGCTCCACCGATAAGCCCGATCAGAAATCCCTGAAGGACAAAAGGCGCAATAATCCATCGTCGCTCCGCACCAAGGAGTTGCATGGTCCGAATCATTGACCGGCGTGTCACGACTGTCAATTGCGCTGTCACGGCTACAATGCCGATAACGCCGAGGAGCAACAGAATGCCGAGAAGCAAAGCAATGCGGGAGAACAGGATCAATCGTTCTTCTACGGTCTTCAACAGATCACTTGCAAAGGCAACGTCTTCGATGCTCTTCATCTTCATGAGCCCGGATCGGATAGACTCCACCTGGCTTGTTGTGCGTGATTCTTTCCGTAGATCGACCCTGATGGTTGTCGGTAGTGGCAGGATGCCTCCGGTAACACTGGTATCGAGACGAATTGCATCCCCAAATAACTCCGCTCCTTCTTCGGGAGTTCGTACTCGGGTCGAAAGGACTTCGGGGAGTCGAGCGATTTCCCTGGCCGTCTCCTCTGCTTGGTTGTTTGAAAGGCTATCTACGAGGAAAACTTCGACGACTGCGGAGGCGCGGGCACGATCAAGTTCTGCCCGGTATCCGAATACAATCAGGAGGAAGCCACCAACAATGGCAAGAGAGACTCCGGTCAGAAGAGCTCCAATGATCGACGCGCCTGCAACACGACGAATGGAGGCAAATCCTTCCGAGACCATAAAGCCGATTGTCATGATTCCGTATTCGATGACAGAGAAACAGTTTCGGAATGCCTTTCCTGCAGGTCGAGTTTCCAGGTGCGAAGTTCACCAAGCATTGCCTCATCGGTCAACCGATAGTGAATCGGAGTCACCGAGACAAAGCCGTTGTTTACTACATGGTCATCACTTTCCTGGCCAACCAATACGTAATCGCCATGTAGCCAGAAGTAGTTCCTTTCTATTGGATCGGTCCGTTCATCGTAACGATCATTCCAATAAGAATCGCCTTGTGGTACAACTTTAATTCCGCGAATCTCTTCGAACGGTATTGCAGGAACGTTTACGTTCAAAAGAACGCCTGGAGGCAGACTCCGTTCGAGAACATGCTGAGCAATATGGCTTGCGACTTTGGCTGCCCCCTGGAAGTCAGCCTCCGGGGAGAAGTCATCGAGCGATATGGCAATTGAGGGTATGCCTAACATTGTTCCCTCGGTTGCACCGGAAACAGTCCCTGAGTAGACCAGGGAAACGGCAGTGTTGCGTCCATGATTGATGCCGCTGACCAGTAGATCAGGTTTGCGGGGGAGGAGGTGGCACGTTGCCAGCTTTACACAATCGGCCGGTGTGCCGTTGACGGCCCAACCGAAAAACTCATCGTTGTGTTCATACCGTTCAACACGGAGGGGAACAGAGACTGTCAGGGCATGACCGACAGCAGATTGTTGCGCGTTAGGGGCCACAACATCAACGTGGCCAATCTTTTCAAGCTCTGTAACCAGAGCACGAATCCCTTTCGAGAAGATTCCATCGTCGTTTGAAACAAGTATTCGAGGCTGGACCATAGCATCTATGTAGTGGAGAAAACAAAATGGTAGCGATCAGGCACTGAGGCTGGCCGCTGCCGGAATATACGAATGATCCGAATCGACCGATTCATCGAGTAAAGTCATTGTAGAAGAGATAGACCATAAAGACGAGAAGAATCAGAAAACCGACCTGTTGTGCAGCGATGCGAACCTTCAAGGGAACTTCTCTTCGTATGATCCCTTCAATAAAAACAAAGACGAGATGACCGCCATCCAGAGCAGGGATTGGAAGGATGTTCAGGAAGGCGAGCATAACCGAGAGTGACGCCATCAAAGTTAGGAAGAGGACCGGACCGAGCACAAAGGTTTTCCCGGCCATATTGAAGATTTCGACCGGGCCTGCAATAGACTCCTTCAACTTCTGTTTTCCGGTGAAGAGATCACCGATCAGTCCGGTAATCAACGAAAGCTGCTTGCCGACATCCTTGAATCCACCACTAATAGCAGCAACAAAGCCGTACGTCCGTTGCGTTTTTGGTCCAACATATTCGGTCTTGATGTGAATTCCGAGCTTGCCATCCTCGTTGGGGGTTGCGGTCTTGGTCAGCCTCTCCCCACCCCGTAGTATCGTTAATAGAATACTCTCTTCCTTATGTCCCGAGACATAGGTTATAAATTCATCGGTTGAACTTATTCGTTGTCCATCAACGGATGTGACCAGATCGCCTATTTCTAGTCCGGCATTGTATGCCGCAGATGCTCCGAGCACACTCTCTATTTCAATACCGAGATTATCGGGAAGGAGGATCTCTCCTTCCTTGCTCGGGTTGGCAGGAATCTCTGATCGGGGGATTGAAATAGAGATTGGCATTCCATCCCGTTCAATCTGGAACCTTAGGTCCTCTCCTGCCTGCGAAACATATATTTGATCACGAATCTCCTGGTAGTCATGTACACTGTCACCATTGATGGCGATCACCTGATCTCCGGCTCGAAGGCCTGCGTCATAGGCTACTGCAGTTGCTCCCTTTTGTGGGAGAGGGCCAATAATGGTGGTGTTCCATATTTCATCGCCATGAAAGAACTTCAGGCCGGCAAAGAGGACGATGGCAAGAAGGATGTTCATGATAACACCGGCTGAGAGGACAAAGGCTTTCTGAAGAGTGTTCTTGCTGCGAAATTCCCATGGTTCTGGTTCTTTCGTTGTAAACTCGGTCTCCATGCTCTCATCGATCATACCAAGAATTTTGACGTAACCACCGATAGGTAAAGCGGCGACACGATAGTCGGTATCTTCTCCCAGCTCGATATCGTCCGGCAACTTGCCGAAGGAAAATCCATTGATGCGGTTCCAGCCCATCACTCGCGGGCCAATACCGACAGCAAAAACCTCCGCACGCATTCCGGTCCATCGTGCAGCAAGAAAGTGACCCAGCTCATGAATGAAGACCAGAACACCGATCAGAATAAAAAAGGCTATGATCGTAATCAAAATCTCAGGCATTGTTTTTCTATCGTTGAAATCTTTGTTGTTAGCTAAAGAAGATAGTGGGTTACGTTACTCTTTTAGTTGTTGGTTCCAATGGTTTCGTAGTCCTATGGTTGTCAGAATAACCACGTTACTCTGGTTGTTGAACTATCAACCATCCAACCAAATCAACGAACGACTTAGGTTAGGTCATAGTTCTAAAACTGGGACAGTTTCTCTTTCGACCCATGACTCTTTGGCCTACGAACTATCCTCGGGAACATACGAACGAACGAATTCCCGTGTTCGTTTATCAGTATCGAAGATATCCTGCAACGACGGGTAATCGACGATCGGAATATTCTCGAGCCCTTCTGTTATCAATCGTGGAATGTCAGTGAAACCAATCCTTTTTTCCAGAAATGCGCTCACTGCAATTTCGTTAGCAGCATTTAAAATCGTTGGGGCCGTTCCATCACGTTCCAGCGATTCATAAGCAAGACCGAGGCATGGAAATCGGCTCATATCAGGTTTCTCGAAGTTGAGAGAACCGACCGCCGCCAGATCAAGTTGCTCAAACTCTCCTGCAATTCGCTCCGGCCAGCCTAGGGCATAACGGATTGGCATACGCATGTCTGGCAAGCTCAGTTGCGCTTTGATCGACCCGTCCGTAAAAAGTACCATCGAATGAATAATTGACTCAGGGTGAACAACGACCGTGATCTTTTCAGCGTCGAGGTGAAACAATCGACTCGCTTCGATGACCTCCAGGCCTTTATTCATCATTGTTGCCGAGTCAATCGTGATCTTCGCTCCCATCTCCCAGTTCGGATGCTTCAATGCACGCTCAGGGGTGATCTGGTCGAACTCTTCGATCGGTTTCTGCCGAAACGGGCCGCCAGATGCTGTCAGAATAATCTTTGTTAGCGAAGAGATCTCTTCTCCTACCAATGACTGGAAAACAGCGCTATGTTCGCTATCGACAGGGAGAAGTGTTGCCTTGCTTTCAGCTATTGCTTTGTTGATGAGATGACCGGCAACAACAAGGGTCTCCTTGTTTGCCAGCGCAATCTGTTTGCCGGCACGGGCTGCTTCAATTGTTGGACGCAGACCGGCAAAGCCGACCATGGCGCTCATAACGATGTCAACCTCATCCTTTGTCACGACATCAACACAGGCATCCTCACCGCAGAGCACAGTAGTCTGGTTCCCAAAGCGTCTGCTGCCTTCTTCTGCTGCCTGTTCGTTCTGTATAACGACTGCCTCCGGCTCAAACTCATTGATCTGTCTTTCCAGAAGATCAACGTTCCGATTCGTTGTCAGAGATCGGACGCAAAATCGATCTCGGTGTTTCCGGACAACATCAAGTGTTTGCGTTCCAATAGAACCGGTCGATCCAAGTATGGCAAGAGACGAATTCAAACTTGTTCTCGGCAATAGTTTCGCTGTTCAAAAAGTGAAATGGCATGATCCCTTTACTTCGGCATGTACTCTTGGGTAATATCTTCCTGTCGTCGAACTGAGAAGAAGCGGAAAATCTCCATATCGAGCGGTTCATCCGGAACAACCTTGATGCGAACAAAATATTTGAGCATCAGTTTTGTCAGTCGGCTCATGGTATCTCCTTCAGTCAAAAATTCGATGATGTGTGGGTTAGCGGTCAGAGTCAGGCGAAACTCTCGTGTTTCGGATCGAAATTTGGCCAGCCAGCCTTCGATACGGCGAAGGATTGTGCTCTTTGACTGAACGATGCCTTTGCCATTACATGTTGGACATGGCTCGGACATCGTCTGTACGAGTTGCTGGCGTACCCGCTGACGAGTCATCTGAATGATACCGAACTGTGTCATCGGGAGGGCTACAGACTTTGCACGATCACGACTCAGTTCCTTCTTTAACTCGTCATAGACTTTCTTCCGGTTTTTTTCATCGTAGAGATCGATGAAGTCAATGACAATCAAACCACCGATGTCGCGCAATCGTATCTGTCTGGCAATCTCCCGGGCCGACTCGAGGTTGATCTTCAAA
Source organism: Chlorobiota bacterium (assembly GCA_021296135.1). GTDB lineage: Bacteria > Bacteroidota > Ignavibacteria > OLB7 > OLB7 > JAGWAZ01. The sequence goes on from JAGWAZ010000018.1 coordinate 53,235, forward strand.
GCGTTCAGTTCCTGTTCTTTCTCTTTTGCATAGCGACCGGAGTTGACGTCAATAACCATCATCGCCTCGGTCTGCTCAAGAATGATGTAACCACCGGTAGAGAGCCAGACTTTGGAGGCAAACATCTTGTCAAGCTCTTTTTCGATACCAAAGGCCTGAAAGATTGGTGCGCGTTCTCCATAGTGTTCAATCTTGTCGATGAGGGGGGGGGCTGCCCAGGTAACGTAATCGCGAATCTCCTGATAGAGCCCTTTATTGTCGATGACGACACGTGAGATATCCGGGGTAAACAGATCACGCATGACTGTGTTTGTGACCGATTGATCTTTGTACAGGAGCATCGGTGCCTTTGCATTTTTCAAACGTTCGTCAACAGCTTTCCATCGGTCAAGAAGCATCTGGAGTTCCTGCTCGAGCATTTCGGAATCCTTATCCTGCGCAACTGTTCTGATGATGCAACCGAATCCTTCCGGCAACATCTTTCGTGCAATGCCTCGCAAGCGTCTGCGTTCCTTTGAGTCCTGCACTTTTCTCGATATACCAACTCCCGGATCATGCGGCATCAGCACAAGAAAACGACCTGGAAGAGCAATTTTGGTTGAAATCTTTACTCCCTTTGTTGCGTAGGATTCACGGGTCACCTGAGTCAAAATTTCTTGTCCCTTTTCCAGCGATATGGTGATCTCGCCGAAGCGTTTTGTCTGAAAGGTTGGAAGCTGAGCATCCATTCTGCGCGAACGCTTAGGTTTGTCGTTCGATGTATCCCGGGTTTTTTTTGTTGAACTGTTCCTTCGGCTACTACGTCGACGTGTGGAAGTGCTGCGGGAAGATGTTGAAGATGCTTTTTTATTCGATTGCTGTTCAGTCCCTCCTTCTATTGCAGTAGTGGCGTTTGATCCGTGGCCACTACTGTCATCGCTATTCTTCCTCTTCGCCTCATTTTGACTCTCACTCCTCTTCAATTTTTGTCTGCTACTCCGGGTCTTTGGAGCGGGTCTTTCTGATTTTACATCCTTTGTTTCCTTGTCCTCTTTCTCTTCTTTCGGTTGCCTGGAAGATTTTGAGGTCCCCCCCGATCGTGAACGTCGGGACTTCGATTCTTCCTGTTTATTCTTGGTAGTAACGCCGATTGTCTCGGTCTCTTGAGAGGATTGCTCTCCAGACTTCCTGCGAGAGCTTCGGAGAGATCGCTGTGAACGTTCCCTTGAACTCTCTCTTCTCTTGCTTTGATCCCCTTCTTCCTTCTTCAGCAAGCCCTTTGTTGACTTCTCTTTTGGGGAAATGGTTTTCGACACAGCTTCACTCTCGCGTTGGCGATTTCGGGAACCACCTCTTTGCTGACTTGAGCCGGACTTCTCTTCTGTTTTCGGTCTCTGAGGCTTGTCCGGGGTCTTATTCACCGTTGCTTCCTCAGTCTCTTTCCGTGCTGCCTCTTTTGGGATGTTCCGCTTAGGTCTTGGGCGCCGAGAACTGCTCTTCTTGGCTGGACTATCGTCGGTGGTTTTCTTCTCATCTTTCCTGGGATCGGACTTCGCTCTCTTCGATTGCTCCTCGTCTGCGCCCTGCCTATCTTCTCTCCCTTCCTTGGTTTTCTCTTTGGAGGAGGATCCCTTTAAGGCTTTCTTTTGAGCTGACGGTTTCTTTTCCGCCTTTCTCTCCTCTTCCTGTTTCTTTCTCTGCGACTTGCTCTTTGTGTCGCTTTTTTTTGTCTTTCTTTGCTGAACTACTTCATCCTCGTTCTCTTCATCCTCGTTCTCTTCATCCTCGTCGGTCAAGAGCTCTGAGAAATCTTCGCCTGCCTTTGCGGCATCGGAAAAGTGAAGGAAGGCATGTTGCTCAAGACCGATGTCAACGAAAGCAGCATTCATCCCCTGCACAACCCGTTCCACACGACCAAGGTATATGGAGCCTATATGTCGTTCTTTGTCGGGCAGTTCAAGGAAAAGCTCTGCCAGGCGTTCATCTTCGGTAAGAGCCACGCGAATCTCCGTGGAGGTCGCGTTGATGATAATCTCCTTTTTCATGTGCTACAAAATTGTATGAACTAACTCCAGCAGGAGGGGGAGAAATGGAGAGCTGTAAAAAGAAGCTATCGGCGGGCGGGAGAAATCGAATCCGACTGAGAGATTTCGACCAATGGATACAACTTTTCGGAGAAACGGGTGCTTTGGTACTACTTATGACATCCGAGCGCAACCGTTTACGTTTATAATCCGCCTTGTCGCCCTGCGCCGTAAGGCGCCTTTTCCCTTCTACTCTCTCCCTGTTCATCCCGGCAAGCATTGTACGCTTTCCCCTGACGGAGATTGATTATAGAATAAAAAAGAGGTCAAGCGATACCACGTCGCTCCAAACCGTTACCGACCGCTGCTTCCTTCCGGACCTGACGGAGTTGAGCAAGGTTTGGTCGCGCGGAACTTGACCTCTAAAACCTTCTGAGTGTATAAATTCTTCAAAATGATGCGCATACTGAGCGCGAGTGAGAACAAATATAGCAAAGTAGAGGCAAGAAGAGTACCGGGGAACTGCTCCGGTTACAGAAGATCACGCCGGAAGGGCGAAATTTAGCTCAAAATTCAAATGTTCGTTCCAGGTCACGAAGCATTGAGGGGGTAAAACCGATTCTGAAGAAGATTCCCGTCCGCTGTGTTCGGGTCTGTTGCCATTCCAGACTCATTTCCCAGTCATGCAGGTCCTTTACCAGACGGATAGTGGGGATATTGAAGCGTCCTTCAAGTACGTTGTATGATCCGCCGCTTGTAATTCGGGTTGTCGGCGTTAGTGAGAAGGAGATGTCAGGGTTGATCGTAAAGGTGGTAATTGCATCTCCGGTTGCCTGTGGAGTTATCGTATAGGTGCCACTCAGACCGATTTCCCACGGAATTCTGAACGTGTTGTTTCCCCGTACACGTTCACCATAAAAGGCCTCTCTATCGAATCCACTCCTATGTTCCACAAAGCGTTCTCGACGCGACTCCACGGAATCACTTTGGGTGGCCAGAAAGGGGTTATCGTTAAAGCCCTGATCGCTGAACGATGTGCTGAATGTAAGCCTTGCACTTGTTACGCGAACCCACGGGAATCCCATTCGCTGCGGGATACGCGTTCCAATTGAGTCAACGTGATACGGGTCAAGGGTGGCAGAGCCTGTAAAGTTGCCAACCCGACCAAGGGTGGTAAAGGCTGAAAGGCCAATTGTAGAGAAAGGAAAAAGGGAGTCCGCGAAATTGTACGATCCATCGAGTCTCAGATTCAGAAGGGTGATCTTTCTGTCCTCGAGTGTATCCCCCCGAGCGATTTTTGCCTCGAAGGAGTTTTCCAATTCCCATTTCAGCCTCCGTGTCTCTCCCTGGCTTGGCCTTTTAACGACGTCGTCACCAACAAAGATTGAGTAGCGCTCGATTCGATTTGTGAAAGGATTGAAGTACTCGTCGAAATATCCGAAGTCCGATTCGCTGAAGTCAGGACTATAAGTTATGCCAATAGTAGGACTCATTCTGTGACGAATGCCGTTTATTCCTAAGATTCGAGGCTGAACAATACCATACAGAGTTGTGCTTATGTCCGCGCTCGCACTGTACCAGAATGGAGTGTATAGCCCGTTAACAAATGCTGTGTCAATCTTGTCCCTGTCCGGTTGCAGAACAATGCGACGGAAAAAGATGGAAGAATTCAACGAAACAGAAGGGGTCAAGGTGAAGTATCCAAACTTCGGACTGAGTCGCACTGATGGACTGAGACCGATTCCCTGCTTCGTCGTACTCCTGAAGATGTCGGAAGTAATGGTATCTCTTCTGAACTCACGAACATATCTTGGCCTAACGCCAACCGAGAATGTGTTAAGTATCTCGGATTCATTTCGTGCAAAGGGGTACCACGGCTGTGGATTCAGGTTGATAGTAAAGCCTTCCGGTTGAATCTCCCGGCTGACGATATTCTGAGTGCGACGATACTCAATCCCCCAGGGAAGCCGAAGACCAAACAGATCAGCAACTGACGTGATTGAGAAGTTTGATTGAATCTCCTGCGTGGTGATATCATCGATCCGATTCGGAATTTCAAAGCGGTTTGTCGTCGCCCGAATAGCATCTTCCGTTGCATATCTTAATGTCCCTCCCAGTTTCGTCTCTTTGAGTAAACGGTGTCCATGCCTGTATGTGAGCGTCCAGTTATTCCCGAACGGTTCATCAATGTTATTCCGACTCCTGCCGTAGGTGACCGAGAGATCGCTTCGTTCAATCACACCGCGCAGACGAAAGCGCGTCCGGTTGTCGACATTGAAAAAGCCTTTGCTTGTGATGTCCGTCGTAAATCGAGTATCGAGGTAGTCGTTGATTGCCCAGAAGTAGCCAAGTCCGTTCAATTCTACTCCTCGCAGTTGGGATTGATTGAAGGAAGGGAGGATAATGCCGGACTGTCGTCCCCCACCGAGTGCAAAAAAAACGCTAATTGGAAGAGCGATCACCGGAACGTCTTCGATAGACAGTTTGAGCTGATCGGCATAAATTTTCTCATCAATGATCAACTTCGATTTCGATGCTTTGAAATAAAAGTGAGGATGAGGGGCGTCACAGGTGGTGAACAGGAGGTTCTCTCCAAAGACTGTGTTCTCCGAGACACGTTTGAACCGGTCAACATGGATGAAACCATCCTCTATAGCAATTTCAGCCTCTGAACTGACACCTCGCCCAGTCTCGAAGTTATACGTCATCGTCAACGCTGAAAGTTCTTCTCCGGCGTAGTTCAGCAACGGAACACCAACATGCTTCCCAGTGGCAGAGTCAAGGCGTGCCCTTGCGTATACTTCTTTTGTGTCCAGATCAAATTCAATGTATGCAGCCTGAAGTTTATCCTCTTCCTGCGTAACAATGGCGTTGTTGTAGAGATAGACCTTCTTCCCGTCAATGGAAAAGATGATGCTGTCCGCATCGAACGTTACCCTCTTGTCAAATCCTGACCCACCGGTGCTGACGTTGATAGAGTCAATGCCGAGCGTATCGACGACCGGAGCCTCTGTCGCATCCTGAGCAAATGTTGGCAGTATGGCAAGGGAGAACAGAGAGAGCATGACAAGGAGAAGAAGGAAAGGGGAATGACAAGAGGCGACTTGGAGGAGCACACGGTGTGCGCCATACTGGTTCTGTTGTCGTTGAATACAACTCCGATCTTCCGACCGGATCAGTGAGAAGACAAGGGATGATAAATATGATTTCCAGGCAGTGAATCTCATAGCTTTTGTTAAAACTTCCCCGCTACGAATTTCTGCTACAATGTCTCTCGGTTCATATTGCTCGGAACGTCGATTGTAAGCCGCTCATCTTCAGCAATCCCACCCCTGATCTTGTCTACCGTTACAGTCATCCTCATGTCATTGTCGTTTATCTCAATGCGTGCTTCCTCTGGGAACTTTCTATCGCCAACCTTCTTGAAAAACTTGTCGTAGATGACGAGCAGATCAGTATAAGTCCTGTCGCCAACGGTTCTTCTCTTGCTGTACTCAATGATGACCAGCTTTTCCGGATCAATCGTAAACGATTCTACTATATCACCCTGCGGAATGGTATAAATGATCTTACCATTCTCTTGTTCAACACTCATCGTTCCTGCATCCATCTCTTCTTTTGTTGGAATGTGGGGAACTTCGCACCGCATCAGCGAGATGATCTCTTGATAGTTGAGCTGCAGCGATGATGCGCGTTGAAGGGTTTCCCGATCCGGTTTCCCTTCGTAGGCGATTCCATCCTGAAAGTTCAAAAAGAGAAAATGTTCGGGGGTTGCGGCCAGGGCGCCGACTGCAACACCGAATGGACCGTTCATGACAATTTTCAGAGAATCATATCCCTTGACCAGAGCCTCGTACCAGATGGTAACCGGGGCTAACGAGACTTTCATGGTTCCTTTGATAGTGAGGTCTTGTGTTTGTCGATAACTCCCCTCAATGTTTGAAAGAACTGCATCGGCATCATGAACGATTCCCTTTGATCCACCACACGATGCAAGCAATACCGATAGAACTAATAGCGATACAGGCAGGGTATTCTTCATTCTTTTTCAACATCAAGTTTGCTCTGAATTCGATTGCTCTCTTCTTCAGTTCCAGTACTTAGATCAAGGGCTTGGGTTCATGCTGCCCTGGCAGTCTCCTTCTGCTCAAGGGCAAAATGGCTATTACCCAGTAACTCCAAACGATCCACCGTAGCTCCGCCTGCATCAACCACTTTCTGAAGATACGATGCTGCGGAACGATAGTCTCCACTTTGATAGTCAAGCAGACCTTGTGTTGTGAGAAATATCTCGTTTTCCGGCTCAAAGCCCAGCGCTCGATCGATCAGTTGAGCTGACACGAAAGCATTCGATGCAAATCCGAACCGGTTCCGATTTTTGTAGCTTGCGTCAACATAACGGAAAAGCTTGATCAACAAAAGGAAATGTTGCTCGATAAACTACAGGAAATACACAAGCGTTACGTTGCTGTCGAGCAGAGTCTGGCCAATCCAGATGTTGTAAACAACATGAAAGCGTATCGTTATGCGATGCGTGAACAGAGCCGACTTGCTCCGATTGAGGAGGCATTTCAGGAATATGTACAGTTGATTGAAGAGATTGAAGGTGCGGAAGATCTGATTGAGTCGGCAGGTGACCCGGAGATGCGTCAGCTTGCTCGGGCTGAACTGGATGATCTCGAATTACGAAGAGAGAGTGTGGAGGAGAGAGTACGCTATCTGCTGATTCCGACTAATCCGGACGATTCAAAGAACTGTATTGTTGAGATCAGGGCCGGAACAGGAGGGGAGGAGGCTGCTCTTTTTGCAGGTGATCTCCATCGGATGTATACTCGCTACGCCGAAAACAAGAGGTGGAAGGCGGAGATGATCGACTTTAACGAGTCTGGTATGGGAGGATTCAAGGAAATTGTCTTTCAACTTTCCGGAGAAGGTGCCTTTGGTGCGATGAAGTTTGAATCGGGTGTTCACAGGGTTCAGCGTGTGCCGGAAACCGAAACTCAGGGGCGCATCCATACTTCTGCTGCTACAGTAGCAGTTCTGCCGGAGGCAGAAGAGGTTGATGTTGAGGTCAATCTGGCTGATATTGAAATGGATACGTTCCGTTCGGGCGGCAAGGGAGGACAAAATGTTAACAAGGTGGAAACCGCTGTTCGACTTACTCATAAGCCGACCGGGATTTCTGTTGCATGTCAGCAGGAAAGGTCACAGTTACAGAACCGAGAGCAAGCCATGAGAATGCTTCGTGCAAGGCTCTATGAGATCGAACGTGAAAAACAAGAGAGTGCGCAGGCCGCTCAACGGAAGTCGATGGTAGGGAGTGGAGACCGGTCGGACAAGATTCGGACCTATAACTGGCCTCAGAATCGCGTAACGGATCATCGACTTGAGGGTGATGTAAAGAACTATGCGTTGCAAGAAATTGTTGATGGTAATCTCGATCCGGTGATTGAGGCGTTGAAACTGGCCGATCGGACCGAGAAACTGAAAGCCGGAGGAACGCTTTGATTCTCAGACGACGAGTTCCGAATGTTGAGTGTTGTCAGAAATCTGATCGGAACGTTGTTTGGAGCTCGAAAGAACGATGATTGTATGACTCAAATCCGTTATGCTCTGTTCCGACATCTGGCTATCTATGAATTGTGTTTCAAGACTTCGTCTATCGCGAGGGGTGCTTGTCTCTGCTCTCCTTGTTCTCTGCTCTTGCGTATCCGCCGAAGAACGAGCTCGCGATGCTGCGCGAGAGAAGGCAGCTGCGCGACTTACAGTTGCACGCATCTATGCAGACAGTCTGCGTGTGCTGGATTCGATACGTGCGGCCAGACTTCAGGCTGCTGAAGAGGAATTCTCTGCTGTTACCTACAGGACTGTGCATATTGCAAACCGGGCGGTTCTCGATTCGATCCGTAAGGCGTTTGATTATGGCAAGTTAAAGTCGGAGCGGTATAAGACCTTTGTTACTATGAATCGTCGTGTCTTTGGGAGCGTGAGAATTGGTGATACAGTTGTTGTGCCGGACAAGATCGTCGACGATGTGCGTGCCTATTCGGTTTTTCCGCAACTTTGGATTGAGGCAGAGGAGATACCGAAGTTGATTGTAATCTCAAATGCTCAACAGTCGTATGCCTGCTATGAAAACGGGAAACAGGTGCGCTTTGCCGCCTGCAACACCGGTACGGAGAGCAAGCCGACGCTTCCGGGTCGTTACGCAATTAACTGGAAGGAACGCTTGCGCATATCATCCCTAAATGAGAACTGGAAACTTCCGTTCAATCTCAACTTTCATCTCTTTGCGGGGAATGCTTTCCATCAATACTACATGCCGGGCCGGCCAGCCTCGCATTCGTGTATCCGTCAGTTCATCGATGATGCGAAGTGGCTTTTCGAGTGGGCACAGGTCGGGACAAGGAATAGGGGTGGTCGCGTCATCAGATTTACCGGCACTCCCGTTATCATTATAGATATGTTCGATTATGCCCGGCCAAAGTTTGGTCCCTGGCTTGATCTGAAAGGCAATCGTGATGAAAAGCTGGAGTTGCCCGAAGATCCGATGGGAGTTGAAGAGGCATTGATCCCGATCTCACAAATTCCTCCCTCTATTCGTGGCTTATTACCGGATCGACATAGATACAAACACGCAGAGGATACTCTTCGGGCGCGGGGTGTTATTCGTAAGGAGGCGCGTCTTGCTCCCTCTATTGAATATACCCGTCTGAAACGTGAGCGGGAGCGAAGACGGCAACAAGAACAGAATGCGGAGGAGACGAATGAGAGTCAGCCTGCGCCGTCAACTCCGGCTCCAAGCACTCCACCTTCAGCCACTGAAGAATAAGGAGGGTTGTGAGTTAAGGGTCAAGGATCAGAAGCCAAGGGGTAAAAGGATTCCAGGCTTTCAGCATTAGTGGATCCGGGTAGCATCAGATTGCATGTATGAAGCAATGTAAGGCCTCTGACTACCCCCGACTCTTGGACTCTCAACTCTTCGACTCCTTACTCTTCCTACGTTCTCTTCTCTTTTCGACGCTTTCTTTTGCGCGACGGTATTTTTTCCGCGATCTTGTGGAATGTACGTCGTGCATTCCAAGTGCTCTGTTTGATATGGTAAGCAACTTCCGCCCCAACCAAAAAGACCAGAGCCGTGTAGTAAATCCAGAAGGCGCTCGCCGCAAGGAAGGCATAGGCTCCGTATACACGGGAAAATGTCCTGAACTCAGCCAGGTAGATTGTAAAAACGACGCGTGCAAGCATCCAGAGGAGCGCACTGGTAAGCGTGCCGGCGAAGATGATGGTGTTCGGTTGCTTCTGGTACGGAGTAAAGCGGAAAATGACATAGAAGAGGATAAACGCAAGGCCGAGGTTTATCGACTCTGAAATAAACCAGTCCAGGTTGGCAATCGGGATAGCCTCGGCAATCCTGTCGTTGATTGATGCCACAACCTGGAGAAGAGGGCCAACAAGAATTGAGATGAAGACGAGGATTCCAATCAGTGCGATTGTGAGGATATCGTAAAGTTTGTAGACAAGGAAGAACTTTTCCTCACGACATCGCAGGATGTTATTGATGCCGACCCGGATTGATGAGGCAAGGGCAGAGCTTGTCCAGAGCAGGCCAATGAAACCGAGCACTCCGGCCAGACCACGGTTGGCTACAATGGCGCTGACCTGCGAGCCAACAAGCTCGATAATCTGTTCCTGTGAGCCGGCAGCAATTATGAACCGGTCGAGGTAAACCTTAAGCTGCTCTGTTACCTGATCCGGCTCAAGGACATATCCAAGCACAAAAAACAGAATAAGAATGGTTGGCACAAGTGCGATAGTGATGTTGAAGGCGATGCCGGCTGCCTGCAAAAAGATGTGGTCGCCATCCGAGCGGAGAGCTATCTGCCAGATATTTTCACCAACCCAACGAAACCAGTCGCGAAGAGTGCGTGCTCTCTCGGCGAGTGGTTCGCCAAGAACCGAAAAGTTCGGTAATCTCTTATCGAGCAGTTGTTTCAGCATACTCTCTCGTGTCTGAAACCTGCATACTAAGAAAAGCGCCCGACATCATGGAATCTTATGACGAGCATTTGTGATCCCTCTAACGATAAAGCATCTACTGGCGTAGCTTACTTTGTCAGATCAATTATGTTCGCTCCTTTCGGAGGAGTAAACGTAAAACGGGAAGAAGAAATCGTTTTGTTGTAATTAGCGCTCGTAATTGTCAACGTCATTGTTCCAAGCGATGCACTGTTGACGGTGATTTTACGGAAGCGATATGTGCTCTTGTCAATGTATAGTGTTGCGCTGGAGATGTCTCCAACGCGACTTGAGTCGGATGCAGTGCATTGAACTATCCAGCAGCTCTTACCATTCACAGTTGTACTTCCGTCAAGAGTTGAGGAGTAATCTCCGGGAAATGATCGAAGTATATCGTTCGGTGTGACCTGTCGGCCACTTGCCGCCTTGTTGATCACGACCTGATTTCTCTCCTTGATATATGTCCAGCTCTTTGTCCCATTGCTGACAATGGTCTGACTTGGGAGCGTGAGTCGGAATTTATTCCCGGAAGAATACTCTAGTCTACCGGTTGCGGTCCCTGTAGAACCCGACTGGGAAAACGTGATTTTTGCCGAAGTTGTTTTACTGTATAACTCTTTGGTCTTTTTCACAATGTTCTCAACATCATCCTTAAGCATATGGGCCTGGAGTGCAAGGGGAAAGAAAAAGGCAATAGTGAGAAGTCCGAGTATTCTTTGCATAATGGTCAATCAAATCAGTTGTTCGGTCAATATCGCATGTTTGTCGGACTACATGGAGAAGTGTTTAACGGAAAATGCCAATTTTTCTAATGTCAATTGTCGAATGATACAAGTAATCGGTACAACCTTCGTTCGACATTCGAACTTTGAAAATCACAATTCACCATTTCCAATCTGCCTGGAGAGTCCATCTTCCGCTTAGGTTTCCCCGAATTTCCTGCAAACTTCCTTCAGAGATGATCTCCCGGTCGGCATACCATGTTTCCGCATACCGGGCGGAAATAGAAAAAGATTCTTCGGGAGACCATTCGGCCATCAGATAAAACCGACGTCCTTCCCCTGAGAGTGCAATGTTCGTTAATCTTCCTGGAACATCCTGTTCAAATTCGTACAGGCGAACATCACTCCTTTCGGCATTAAACAATATAAGCCGAGAACCGAATCTTACGGTTGATAGCGGTTTCCATTGGATGTCAAGAAAGCTCAAGGTGCCATCGGCATCCTCTATACTGTTTGAATATCTTGCAACCTTCTGCTCAAGACGTGCGCGGATTTCTATTGGACTATCATGGGGTTTCCAAATAGCTGTGATACGGCCGTTGGCAATTATACGATCTACCAGTTGCTCTATGCCACGTCCAAGCTCATCTTCTGTTTTGATAACATCATCACGTTTCTCCGTTTTTAATCGTGCCTGAAGTTGCAATGCGGGTGTTATCCTATACTCAAACAAACCCATGGCATCGATTCCCGAAACCGGAAGGGGTACTGTTGAGGTAGCTTCCGGTAGGCGATAGATATCCGTATAGAACGAGAGGAATGCTCTCGGGAACAACCGAGTGCGCACACCAAGATAAAGACCGAATTCATTCCGGGGATTTGCCGGAGATTCGCCGAACCCAACGCCATAGGGGGAGAAGAAAGATGTCTGGTAATATCGTGTGGAGAGGGTCAGGTCAATTCCTGAAAGCCGGATGGCCGTGCCAACTATTCCGGCAAAGGCCCCATTGCCTGTGAGGGCAAACTCCCCAAAGGTTCGACCCGCAGCAAATGGAGTTTCAAAGTCAAGGCTGGCAAGATCCCATTGACTACCATGAAAATCATAGGGAAGGGTTCCACCGAGCGGGCTATCATACTGGCCGGTAGAGGCGGTCAATCCAATCCGGGACTCACTGATATGACCTGAGATATTTCCACCGATGATTTGTTCGGTCAGCCTGCCGGCTCTGCGAATATCTCTTCGTGTTCGAAGCAGTCCGTCATCTCGAATCGAAGTCACAAGGACCTCTGCATCGGCTCCACCCTCAGTCTGAGGAATAATGCTTGCGGCCAGTGAACGTTGTGAATAAAACCCGGTTACCTCGAGCCAGGAGGGGAGCCAGTCACCACGCCCAAGGATGATTCCGGCACCACGAAAGAAGTATCGCTCTCCGGTTGATCGGTAACCTTGCAATCCTCCTCGTCCGTTGTATGGATCACGCGTTGGGGAACTTCCTTTTCTACCCCCAAACGTTCTGCCAAAGAGAAGTCCCTGACCAAAATTTGCGGAGTAATCACCGAGGAAAATGGTTGCCGGTTCCAACTCAGCAACCAGATGTCCGCTCAGGAATCCTCCGAATCCCGAGCGCGTCGTAAAGGAAGAAAGCTCTTGCGGATCAACCTTCTCGAAATTGTTGTAGGTAAACTCTGCTGTGTCTCTATAGATCAATTCCTCTCCTGGATCTTTTTCAAAGGTGATACCGGCCGAAATCCGGTCATGGCCTAAAAGAAGACGAGTCAGTATCCCTTGTTCGGTTCCCAAGTATCGGGATCCAAGCGCTATCGTGTCGAGACCTGTGGAGTCACCGGTCAACAGATCTCGTCGGATAAGAAGACGGTACTCTTTTTCGGAGAAGCCACGCCGTTTCTGGACATCTTGGGTAACCCGGGAACGGAGTTGTATTGAAAGCGGGGGTTTGCCAGATGCTCCCTGTCGAAGTTCCAGCGTAGTGAAGGCGCTGAGAAGCTGTAGCAGATATGAGTCAATCCAGTCGAGTCCGGCGAAATCTTCGAAGTTGGATGGAGATTCCGTCTGAAGAAATTCGATGATGCGTGCCGCGGTCTGTAGAGAAACCCCGGGAAGCTCTACGAGTTTCTCCACTGTTGTATTGTAGAGAGGAAGAGGCTGTGCAAGGTAACCTTCAAGAAGGTCAATGATCGATTGATCGACCTCCTCTTCGCTCCCCATCTCTTCGAGAAGGCGTTCAAGCTCTGCTTCGGTTGGGAGTTGAGCAAAGAGTATATGAGGAAGAATTATCCAAAGGCAAAACAAAAGGACTTGTGGGAAATATGTCTTCATAGTTCAGTTGGTAGTGAGTTAATGATTGTGATGATCTGTCGCGACACAAAGCTGTCAGAAGAGCTGGATTACCACGTGATTCCTGCTCCGAATACGTGACGAAGGCCGAGTGGATCGACATACGATCCGCCATAATCAACGATAACGTTGTCGGTTCGGAATCCCAGGCCAAAGCCAACTGTCGATGGCTCTGATCCCATCCCGGCTCGAAGAGAAAGGTTCTTGAGTGGTTCAAGCTCAATTCCAAAAGCAAAGCCAAGATCGCGACGTAGCTCTTGGATCACGTCGAGCGATAGAGAAAGCATTGAGTCTGGAGTCCACCCAAAACCGAACGCCAGGCGTTGCGGAATATCCTGATCCGTTATTGCGCTTCGCGTAGTGTTGATAAAGGAGGCGCCGAAAGTTGCTTTCGGTGAAACCTGAACCTGTACCCCTATATCGAGAAGCGGAATAACACTTGAACCATAGCGTTGAATCGAGACGCTCTGTAGCAACAGAGTAGCCCCAACGCTCAGGTGTTTCTCAATCTGTGCTGCTCCAACGATTCCTCCGGCGGCTTCGCGGTATTCTCCGCTTCCAAAGGCGGCTCCAGACAAACCGACCTGAACCGATTCTCCAATTACGGCTCCTCCAATGAATGCACCTTCCTTGTAATCTTCAATACCAAGTGCTGATGGTGAGAAACAGCCGAGCAGAACTCCACTCTGAAGCGAAGCGAGTGAAGCCGGATTTTGGTGTACGAACCATGCGCTGCCGGTCCGTCCGGTTGTTGAGCCGGCAAACCCAGCCTCAAGTGGATCGACTCGTTGAAGCGTCTGAGCAAACATGAAGGAGGAAGTGCAGGCAATAAGGGCTACAAAAACTGACAGCCTCCGAAGCATCGAAAACGTATACATGACAGCGTCGTTCAGGGTTGATTGAACTGTTGGAATAACTTAGCCTCGATAATGCAAAACATTTTTGATTCACGCAAGACCTACTCTCAATGAATATTCTTGTTATAGGGGGAACGATCTTCCTCGGTCGCCACTTCGTTCAAGCTGTGTTAAATGCGGGACATCAACTTACGCTCTTCCATCGTGGCAAATCAAATCCCAATCTCTTCCCCGAAGCAGAACATATACTTGGCGATCGACGTTTGACCGAGGACTTGAAGAAGTTGGAGGGCCGATCATGGGATGCCCTTTTCGATCCGAGCGGATACTTCCCACGCGATGTTGAGACCTTGCTTGATGTGGTCGGGCTGAACGTCAACCACTACACGTTTATCTCAAGCATCGGTGTTTATCCTCATGGTAAGGAGGGATCGAATGAGAATTCTCCTGTTGAAGAGTTGACTTCTCAGATGTCCCGTGATAAGATTACCCCGGAGAACTATGGCCCTTTGAAAGCGGCTGCCGAGGCAAAGGGAGAAGAGATGTTGTCCGGGAAAACGCTGAATATCCGACCTGGATTGATTGCCGGACCGCACGATCCAAGCGATCGTTTTACCTATTGGCCCTGGCGTGTATTGCAGGGAGGAAGAGTCCTCGCTCCAGGTATACCGGAGCAGTCCGTGCAGGTTATTGATGGACGCGATCTTGCCGGGTGGATATTGCGGTTGGTTGAGACCGGTACTACTGGCCTCTTTAACGGAACCGGACCCGCACAACCTATGCCAATGAATCGATTTCTGGGGACGTGCAAGGAATCTCTTGGATCTGATGCTGAATTCCTCTGGGCAAGCGAAGAGTTTCTTGCAGAACATAAGGTCTCCGCATATACTGAAATGCCTCTCTGGATTCCTTCTGAGTCGAATGGAATGAATCAGGCAGATATCTCTCGTGCCCTGGAAGCAGGGTTGACCTTTCGCCCGATTGAAGAGACAATTCGTGAGACTATGGAATGGTTCAAGACGACAGATCGATTTGAAGATGGGTTGCGGGCTGGAATTTCGCGTGATCGTGAACGCGAATTACTGGGAGAGTTGAGCCTGAAAGGAGAATCTATCGAAAAAGAATAGGCACAAAGAGATGGATGCGATGGACTATCCCCCAAGCAAAACTACTGCCACCGCAGCAAAGCCGATGCCAATCCATGCAGGGCGTGTAAGCTGTTTCCGCCATATCGACACTGCAGCAAGCGTTGCAGTAACAACACCTCCTGCGCTGACGATCGGGAAGACAACCGAGGCTGGAACTTCATGAAGAGCCTGGATAAGAAACCAACTGGCGAGGCAGCTTGGGATGCCAAGCAGTCCACCGAGCAAGAGATCATGTCTTTCTATAGCGGCTGATGCCTGTTGTTTACCCTGAATCGATCGAAAGGCAATAATCCTCCAACAGATCACGGCTGAACATCCAAACAGATAAAAGAGCAAGGGCCCATGCTCCACATGGTTGGCTTGAGCAATCTTCATTGAGAATTCGTTAAGCGTCATAACGAAGAAGAGGAGAGTAAGGAGGAGTATCGTTCCGAAGTCATAGCTCTTCTTTTTTGCATCTGCGCGTTGTGACAGCCCGAGGAAGATAAATGTAATGAGGCCAAGAAGAATGCCGAGAATTCTGAGCGGATCAGGCTGCTCGTGGTAAATGATAATTGAGAGGATAATCGGCCCGATAGTGGCGGTTCGTGCAACACTGCCGGTGATGGCAAGTCCTGTCGACCTGATGGCCTTCATCAATAGCAGAAAGCCTGCAACAAATCTACCCCCAACAAGCAAGGCAAATCCTAACCACGGTGTTGCCAGCGTGGGATTCCCTTTCGCAATTACAAAGCCCGGAACCGAGACAACAATATAGTTCGCTCCGGCAACAACGATGCGGTCTCCCTTCCGGGTTTCATTGAACTTAAGAATGAGAGCGATTGCAAGAGAAGAGATAACGGTCAGCAGAACATAGAACATACTACTACCGGAGAGTCAGTTCAGATGAGTTGGCATAAGCCTTTTCTGCTTGCGACGGTAATGGAGTAGATCGTGGAGGAGGCTCTGGAGCGCTGCCCGGCTTATCTGTTCTTCGCCAAACTCTTCATGTCGTACACGATAAATACGATTCCTTCCTTCATGCCCATCATACGGTTCAATTGTCAACGCCCCGTAGCCCATGTCAAAGAAGGGACTTTTCCCGCGAAGGTACTCCTGAACCTCGTGTATCTCCTCAACGCCAAGCTCTGCGTTCAGCATCTTCCAGAGGATATCATCGTTCTGTCGTGATCGATTCGCCATGTGTGATAATAGTTCCTGGCGTTTAGCGAATGAAGATAAAGAACGAAGCCGGATCAGTAAGAACATTCCGACCCGGCCTCACAACCAAATGGTTCAAAGCGCATCTGTTCAGTCGTGTGACTCCTCATGTTTGACCATCACTATTTGTGCATCGATGCTATCACCCTCGTCAAGCGTTCCTGTAAGTGCAACTGTATAGATATACCTCTCCTCAAGAGTAAATGGGAGATCAGGAAGAATAGGCTGTTTGCCATCAACTTCCTGAATTCTCAGCGTGACCTCTCCGGCATCAACCGACGTGAAATTTTCGGTTTTTTCAAGGAATGCAGCGTCGGGGATAATTGCCCCCTGGCCCGTTCCCTGAAAAGAGAGCTTGACGTTGGAGGCATCAGGGATAAGGTGTGCAATGCGAATGTGCCCTTTGCCGGCAGAAGGTTCGGAAAGATTATCCTGGAAGCGTAGAAGGCTGAAGACGTTTTGATCATTATTGACGGCAAAAAGTGTGTAGTGTTCGTCTTTTGTAAGCGTCAGGTTCTCATCTATGACCGGATTGGCAGCATCGCCTGTTGGAGTAACCCGTACCCGTCGTTCACCCGCCTCGATCTCATCATAGCCCGCTCCGAATTGACTAAATGTTGCGTTGGTGACGGCAGTCATAATCATCAATCAGGAGATCAACGCCTGCCGCTGCCGGTGCTGCGTGTATGAAGAGAATCTCCGTATGGTCATCGCTCTCCTCTGGTGGTTGGGTCGTATCCTCTTCACATCCCTGGAAAAGAGGGAGTCCGACTACGATAACCGGAAGCAGTAAGAAGAATTTGATCTTCTTCATTTCGTGTTCTTCAATTATGCTTGATGACCGTTAATGATGGGGCAGCAGTTGTGCCGGTGGCAGCAAGAGTATAGATCTTCCCGTCCTCCAACGTTACCTGCTCTTCCAGGATTGGGTCTATTCCTGTTCCGGTAGTATCGCCAGGTCCGGTCAGCTGCGCATCCATAAACCTGACGACCTGATATGGGTTAGGAGGAACTGCTTGGACAAAAGATTCGCTATTCTGTTTGAACTCAAGGCTGTCATATAACGGTCCAAGACCAGACTCCTTGAGAGCTACACGTGTTTTCGGAGCATCAAAAATCAGATGTGCTGCACGAATCAAAGCCGTTCCTGACGCCGGCGTTGTCAAATCATCCCTGAACAGAAGTAGGTCTGCGTTCCCGGCCCCATCGTTGATGGCAATAAGCGTGTAGCTCTCACTCTCTTCAAAGCGATGAATACCCTCAAAGATTGTGTTTGTCGTACCAGAGGAGACAAGCTTGACGTTACGTGTTCCGGATGCCACATCGAGATATGTGGTCACGTTACCAAAACTGTGATTGAGAGCGACGGACTCTCCTTCTACAAGGAGGTGAACGCCTTGTACGGCAGTATCGGGAGCCGCATGGAAAAATATAACTTTTGGTTTTACCTCAACCGGATCGATTGTGTCTTCGCTACAACCTGTGGCGAATATACCGGCAGTAAGTATGAGGGGAAGTAGAACAGAATACATTTGTTTCATGATTTCTTTGTATCGATAGATGTCCCAGAAACGTATTTACCAAATGATACCACATTTCTATGATAGACGGTTATATCAAGATGTTACAGATATGTGTTTATTCGGATGATAACACGCTTCTATGATAGACAGTTAAATCGAGTTGATAGAACACTCGATAGGTATGGAATGTTCACCTTTTGATCTGATGTCGAAGTCTCTCAGAAATTGACAAGTTGATCTATCCTTGCCCCAATCTCTTCGGTTCCGGGAACAACTGCCTTCATCAAGGTAGGGTTGTAGGGGATTGGCACATCCGGTGTTGCCATCCGTTCAACCGGGGCATCAAGATGTGTGAAGGCTTCCTGCGCAATCACAGCTCCGATTTCACCCCCAAATCCGCACGTCCAGTTGTCCTCGTGCAGAACGAGACAGCGATTTGTTTTCCGAACAGAATCAAGAACTCTCTCTTTGTCCCACGGCGAGATTGTCCGCAAGTCAATGATTTCAACACTTGCATTACTCTTCTCGGCCGCTGCTGTTGCTCGGTGCACCATCTCTCCCCATGTCACGATCGTGATGTCGGATCCCTCACGAACAACTCTGGCAACTCCGTAAGGCAGTGTGAAATGATCTCCGGGCCAGGGGCGTCGTCCGTCTCGTGTGTCGAGCAAAGAACGATGCTCAAAGAACATCGTGGGATCGTTCCCACGCAAAGCTGAGCGAAGCAGACCGACCGCATCTTCGGCATTTGACGGAATTGCAATACGCCATCCTACAAGATGAGCGTAGAGAGCTTCACTGGAAACAGAATGCCAGGGATCACCGGTCTTCTTTCCGTAACCAACCGGGATGCGGACGACCAGAGGAGCGGCAAATTTGCCTGCCGTTCTCCAGCGAATGGTTCCACAATCGGTGATCTGTTCGTGTGCAGGGTCGGCATACTTCCTGAACTGAATCTCGGGAATCGGCATCAGTCCGGCCAGCGCCATGCCGACCGAGCGCCCGATGATTCCCTCTTCGTTCAATGATGTATCGAAGACGCGTTCTCTTCCAAACTTGTGCTGTAGATCTATGGTTGCACCATGCACGCCTCCTTTCACGCCAACATCTTCGCCAAAAAGAAGGATGCGATTATCCCGTTGCAACTCTGTCTCAAGCGTCCGACGAATTGCATCGATCATGTTCATGCGCGGCCCTTCCGGCTTTGTCTCTTGGGTCCCTTTACTCCACTCCTGATAACTCTTCTCTCCGCCTTCGGCCATGCGTCCGCCAACAATCTGTGGTGAACCGGCATGATAAAACCGATTATGAAACACAGTCTCCATATCTGGCTCATCTGCGTTCTTTGCGCCTTCTGCGGCTTTGCGTGCCACTTCTTCCGCTTCGACTTCCATGCGTTTCCATTCATCGTCGGTCAACATCGTATTCCTGATCAGATACTCTCTCAGCTTCGGCAACGGGTCATTTGTCTCTTCCTCTGCCACTTGCTTTGCCGACTTATATGCTTGATTATCCTCAAAGGAATGCCCGCTCAGGCGTGGCACATTCAGGTGAAGCAGTACAGGCCCCTTTCCTGAACGAGTGTGTGCAACCCCCTCGGCAATCAGTTCTGCAGTCTCTTCAGGTTCAACCCCATTCCCGGAAAGGATGGTAAGACCCGAGAACGACGCAAGGTTTTCCGAGATGCTTCCGCCAGGAGTCTGGAGATCACCCGTGACAGAGATACCATATCCATTATCTTCAATAAAAAAGAGGTAGGGGAGCTGTAGTGTTGTGGCGATGGTCAGTGCCGACCAGAAGCCGTTTGTAGCGCAGGCTGCATCTCCCCCCAGAGCGACGGCAATTGCACCATCCCAGTCATTTTCCTTCAGGCTCTCGGAACGGTATTGAATCGCTTGCGCCCAGCCAATAGCTGGTGTGAACTGAGCGCCGACATCACCGCTCGTAGGAAGGACAGTACCTTTCTCGCGGCGGGGCAGGTTGTGGACAACCCCGATGTCACGCCCCTCACTGATGCCTCCGGAACGACCCATTGTGCTGCGGAGCGCCTCTTCCGGGGTCAGACCTTGTGTCAGAACAAAGGGACGCGAACGATAGTAGAGTGTGGCAGCATCATGTTCGTGCGTAATATGTTCGCCCAGGATGATCTGCGACAGATCATGGCCTCGGGAGGAGAACTGGTAGGTGATGAGTCCGGCCGGTGCAAGCTCCTCTTCTTCAATCTTATCAAGAGCACGTGAGATGAAAAGAGTCTTCGTGACGCGTTTCCAGTCTACTGTTGTGTTCCCCTTTGCGGTCGCACGGTTGCCGTTCTTCCTCCGAGATGAGCCGTTAGCTGTCGGTTGCTTTTTTGCCGATCTCTTTTGCGCCGTCCCTTGCGCCATAATAGTGTATAGAGAGTTTTAGAAATATCGTTCGATAACAAAATTATAAAGATAGCCAATCACCAATGAAGAAGCGGGGAGGGGGAAATCTTGAAACAAGGCAGTTTATATGCCGTTATTGCAGGTGAAATTTTTGCTTTACTTCCCCGTATGTAATCCCGTATCTTTGCCCCACTTTGTTAACCTGGGACTACAGCACAATGGCATACCTATACTATCGACTGCAACACATAGTACGTTCCCCGATGGATCAAAGGTCATTTGTGCCTGCTCTGATCTTTCGATGATTCATAACTTCATATCGAGTCATAGTTCCAGCTAACAACTCATTCTGTATGTCTCGCTGATCGAAGCACGCTTTTCTGTTAAGAAGGAACATGCCCCGCGCTTGGCTCAGGGCGTCGTGCAGGAAACAACAACCGTATAAAACTATTGTAACTCTATGAAGATTTCCCGTCTCTATACGACCACTGGTAAAAATGTCTACGACATGTTTGAGTATTCCCTCCGCAGTTCTATTCTTCGGAATCCTGATGGATCGATTGTCTTCGAGATGCACGACATCGAGGTTCCGATCCAGTGGTCACAGATGGCGACTGATATCCTCGCACAAAAGTATTTCCGCAAGACAAGTGTGCCGCAATTTGATGCCGAGGGGAACCGGCTCTTTAACGAAAACGGGAAGCCGATTCTCGGTCCAGAGAAGAGCGTAAAGCAGGTTGTCCATCGTCTTGCAGGATGCTGGCGTCACTGGGGGGAAGAGCATGGTTACTTCGATTCGGAAGCTGATGCACAGGCCTTCTACGATGAGATTGCCTACATGCTCGTGAACCAGATGTCTGCCCCGAATTCACCTCAGTGGTTCAACACTGGACTCCACTGGGCCTATAACATTGAAGGACCTGCGCAGGGGCACTATTACGTCGATCCCGTAACCGGAAAGCTGACCCGTTCGAAAGATGCCTACACACATCCGCACGCGCACGCCTGTTTTATTCAGTCGGTCAGGGATGACCTGGTCAACGAAGGTGGAATCTTTGATCTCGTGACTCGGGAGGCGAGGATCTTTAAATATGGTTCGGGCACAGGAAGTAATTTCTCTGCGCTCCGAGCCGAAGGAGAGTCTCTTTCAGGCGGCGGTGTCTCGAGTGGGCTCATGAGCTTCCTGAAAGTGAACGATCGGGCCGCCGGCGCTGTGAAGTCGGGTGGCACAACACGACGTGCTGCAAAGATGGTGATCTTGAACATCGACCACCCTGACATCGAGAAGTTCATCGACTGGAAGATGGTGGAGGAGCAGAAGGTGGCCGCTCTTGTTGCCGGATCACGCATCTGCAAGGCTTTTCTTTCGGGGATTGCCGAGGTTGCACGGGAACATGGAACCGATTATTCCGATCCATCTTCCGAACTTCACAATCTCGTACAGCGTGCGCTCAGTCGCGGTGTACCGTTCAACTATATTATCCGTGTTGTCGCCCTTGTTGAACAGGGAGTGGAGAAGATTGACTTCAGCGAGTACGATTTGAACTATGAGGGAGAAGCATACAATACTGTCAGCGGACAGAACTCCAACAACTCGGTCCGTGTCTCTAACGATTTCATGAAAGCTGTTGCCGAGGATGCCGACTGGCATCTGACCTGGCGGATAAACGGAGATGCGGCGAAGACGGTGAAGGCCAAATATCTCTGGGAGAAGATTAACCACGCTGCCTGGAGTTGCGCTGATCCCGGCCTGCAGTTCGATACCATCATCAACGAGTGGCACACAAGTCCGAGAGAAGGACAGATTAACGGGAGCAATCCTTGCAGTGAGTACATGTACCTCGACGACACGGCATGTAACCTGGCGAGTCTCAACCTCGGCCATTTCTATGACGAGGAGATCGAGGTCTTCGATGTTGAGAGCTATAAACATGCTACGCGGCTCTGGACAATTGTTCTCGAAATCTCTGTGCTGATGGCGCAGTTCCCATCGAAAGAGATTGCGCAGAAGAGCTTCGAAACACGGACGCTCGGACTTGGCTATGCAAATCTTGGTACGATCCTGATGCGTGCTGGTATTCCGTACGACTCGGATGAAGGGCGTGCTTGGGCCGGGGCGATCACTGCAATCATGACCGGTGAGGCTTATGCCACAAGCGCAGAGATAGCAGGTGAGCTTGGAGCCTTCAACAAATACAAGCGGAATGCAAAGGAGATGCTTCGTGTCATGCGGAACCATCGTCGAGCCGCATATAATGCACCGGAAGGGGAGTACGAGGGATTGACCGTAACACCTGTCGGCATCGATCATTCGATTTGCCCCGTAAATCTTTCCATAGCTGCAAAGGAATGCTGGGATCGCGCAGTCAAGCTCGGCGAAGAGCATGGGTACCGGAACGCCCAGGTCTCGGTTATCGCTCCGACCGGAACTATAAGTCTGGTTATGGACTGCGATACCACTGGTATCGAGCCGGACTTTGCTCTGGTTAAATACAAGAAACTTGCCGGAGGTGGATATTTCAAGATCGTCAACCAGTCGGTGCCAAAGGCGTTGACCAACCTCGGTTACACCGATGCTGAGATCGCTGAGATATCCTCCTACATCAAAGGATATGCTTCGCTGAATGGCTGCCCACGCATCAATCGTGCCTCGCTCAAGACGAAAGGCTTTACCGACGAGAAGGTTGATGTTGTGGAGTCAGGACTGGAGACGGCGTTTGACATCACTTTTGCCTTCAACCGTTACACGCTCGAGGATGATTTTCTGAGAACTATCGGCTTCACCGACGAGCAGCTTGAGGATCCGTCGCTCAATATCCTGGCCGAACTCGGGTTCAGCAAGGAGGAAATAGAAGAGGCCAACCTGTATGTCTGTGGTACCATGACAATCGAGGGAGCGCCCTATCTGAAGAAAGAGCATCTGCCGGTCTTCGATTGCGCCAACAGGTGTGGAAAGCTCGGTAAGCGGTACATTGAGTACATGGGGCACGTAAAGATGATGGCTGCTGCACAGCCCTTTATCTCAGGAGCGATCTCGAAGACGATCAACATGCCACGTGAGGCAACGCTCGAGGATGTCGAGAAAGTCTACAATGAATCGTGGAAGTTGATGCTGAAGGCGATTGCTCTTTACCGTGACGGCTCGAAGCTTTCACAGCCGCTGAACGTCTCGGCAGATTCTGAACTTGTTGAGCAGGTGATGCTTGGCGACATCGATGTGGAGGCCTCCCATATGATCGGCAGTGATGAAAACTTCAATGAGGAGATTGGACCGCAGCAGGTGCAGGAGAAGATTATCGAGAAGGTCTATCACCGGGCAGAACGTCGGCGTCTGCCAAAGCGACGACACGGGTTTGTTCGAGAGGCAACCGTTGGCGGACACAAGGTCTTCCTTCGTACCGGTGAATACGAGGACGGTACAATTGGAGAAATCTTCATCGATATGTACAAGGAGGGGGCGAGCTTCAAAGGATTGCTTAACTGCTTTGCCGTGCTTGCCTCAAAGGCATTGCAGTATGGTATGCCGCTGGAGAAGATGGTCGACACCTTTACCTTTACCCGCTTCGAACCGTCAGGTCCAGTGCAGGGACACGAGGCGATCAAAAACGCAACTTCTATTATCGACTATGTCTTCCGTGCCGTCGGTTACGAGTATCTCGGTCGTGAAGACTTCGTTCACGTCAGGGCGGTGGATGAAACCGAAGGGATTGAGTACGGTTCGGGAGACCGGGAGGGAGTGACAGCGTGGCTCTCACCAGGACGTGAATTGTGGGAACGCCAACAGAGCAGGAAGCGGGAGGCAAAAGGCGGAACCAATAACCCCACAAATGGGAACGGAGTGAACGGCTCAAACCGCCCGGCACAAGCGACGGGTACAGCAAGCGATCTGGAGGTGAAGGTGGCGGCTGCAAAAGCACACGGCTACACCGGCGAACAGTGTGGCAACTGTGGCTCGATGCGTGTAAAGCAGAACGGAGCCTGTCATGTCTGTGAGGAATGCGGGACGACAAGCGGATGCTCATAATCAGGGATGAGGGAAGTCAGAAGTAAGAAAGTCAGAAGCCCACATTCAAGTCTGAAGTGCAACAGGTGGAGGAGCTTTACCGCAATATACTTCCCAGGGTCTCTTCCACCCCAGACGAGCATTTCTATCTCCACATCGCTCACTCTGTTGAAGTCGGTCCCCTTTGGGAAGTACCGACGAATCAACCCGTTGCTCTGCTCGTTCGTTCCACGCTGTGAGGCACGATACGGGTCGGTGAAGTAGAACTCGATCCCCGGCTCTTCGGCTATCAGTTGATGCAAGGCAAACTCCTGTCGATAGGCCATAGTGCTTCGCTTTGATGGAGTTGTTATCACAAAGCTACGGCATCGGTTCGGCAAGAGGAAGCTTCCGGGCTTCCTCTTCAGCCTTCAGGCCGATTTTCCGTCGCCTTATGACTCCTCCGGCAACCGTTGCACTTCAGAGTTGAATTCGGGGTTTATAAGTGATTGATTCGGTATATTAGCAGTGATATTAAACCCGATTATCTACCGGGTAGTAAGGTTAATGTTTAAAAATTAGCTTGAGATGATTGTCCGGGCGGCTGGGTTTTTTGCAAAATAGGGGGAATTTGGTAGGATTGGTAAGTAAATAAGTACTTCTATTAATAATAAAACAAATCGGCACTTAAATTATATATATGCAGAAAATTAAACTTACGGAGAATGAGAAGAGGGATGTGCTTAAATATATTGAGGCTGATAAACCACTGCCGGAAAAATATCGTTGGCTTTTGTTTGCAGACAAAAAACAAGTAGAGTTGGTGTGGCATGGAAAGACATCGGAAGTGACAAAAACGGTTCTGCCGTTTCAGACGATTGAGGTAGTAGACGAACCACGTGCCGAAACCACAAAAGAGACCAAAGAAAATCCACAACAAGCCCTGTTTGATTTCGACGAACGAGGGCGGCAGATTTCCGGTTGGACAAACAAGCTCATCTGGGGAGATAATAAACTGATTCTGTCCAGTCTTAAAAGCGGACCGCTCCGCGAGGAGATAGAGAAAGCCGGCGGACTTAAACTTATCTACATTGACCCGCCCTTTGATGTCGGTGCTAATTTTTCAATGAAAGTTGAAATCGGTGATGACGAGCTAACCAAAAAGCCGAATGTTTTGGAAGAGTTGGTCTATCGTGACACCTGGGGTAAAGGCGCGGATAGTTTTATTGCGATGATATATGAGAGATTAAGTTTAATGCGTGACCTATTAGCCGACGATGGCAGTATTTATGTGCATTGTGATTGGCGAGTGAATAGCTATATGCGGTTGGTGTTGGATGAGGTGTTTGGAAAGGATGACTATAGAAACGAAATTATTTGGCAAAGAGATGCCGTTGGTAAGGGAGGAAAGAAAATTTCAAAACAATGGTCAAAAGAAATTGATCACTTGCTGTGGTATTCAAATAGCAATAACTATTATTTTGAACAACAATTTAAACAATCTGATGAATTGACACATACTCAACTTAAGGAATTTAGATATAAGGAAGACAACGGGCGTCTATTTAAAATAGTTACACTTGGTAATTACTCGAAAGATTCAATTGAGAAGATGCGTAAAAAAAATCTTATACATACAACATCAACAGGCAAAGAATATAAAAAATATTATCTGGATGAGTTTCAGTTAGCCATTGGATCACTATGGCATGATATACCTAATATTTCTCATGGTAAGAATCCAGAAGCCCTAAATTACCCCACCCAAAAACCCGAAAAGCTCCTTGAACGCATAGTCAAAGCATCTTCCAACGAAGGCGACCTAGTAGCCGATTTTTTCTGTGGTTCGGGTACTACTCTGGCAGTAGCGGAAAAACTGGGTCGCAAATGGATTGGCTCCGACCTGGGCAAGTTTTCTATTCATACTACTCGCAAACGGATGATTAGTGTGCAGAGAGAAATAAAAGAATCGGGTAAAGGTTTTCGGGCCTTTGAGATTTTAAACCTCGGCAAGTATGAACGCCAACACTACATCGGAGTCAATGACAATCTGCGTGAGGAACAAAAGCAAAAACAGATAGCTGAAAAAGAGAATGATTTTATAAAGCTCATCATCAAAGCGTATAAAGCCGAGGCGGTAGAAAACTTTAAAACTTTTGTCGCCAAGAAAGCCGGGCGGTTGGTGGCGGTCGGACCGATTAATTTACCGACCTCGCGCCTTCTCGTGGAAGCGGTAATAAAAGAATGTATTGAAAAAAAGATTACCAAAGTGGACATTTTATCCTTTGAGTTTGAGATGGGCTTGTTTCCCAAGATTCAAGAGGAAGCCAAAGGTAAGGGGATTGATTTGGCACTGAAGTACATACCACGGGAAGTTTTCGACAAGCGAGCGATTGAAAAAAATCAAATAGAATTCCATGATGTGTCATACATTGAAATTAAGCCCCACATAAAGCCGGCCGGAAAACGCACCCCGGGTACTGTGGCTGTTGAGCTGAAAGATTTCTCTGTTTTCTATAATCAGGATATTGTAGATAATGTGATTGCGGGTCTTAAAAAAGGCGCTCATAAGGTATTGGTTGAGGCAGGTAATATCATTAAGGTAACCAAAGACAAAGACGGGGTTGTGAATCGTGAAGTGCTGACCAAAAAATGGACGGATTGGATTGATTACTGGGCGGTGGACTTTGATTTTGAGAGCAAGGAAGAGATTGTCCGCATTAAAAATGATGAGGGTGAAATTGAAAAAGTGTGGACTGGCGATTATATTTTTGAGAATGAGTGGCAGAGTTTTCGGACCAAAAAAGATCGCTCGATCGAGCTTAAGAGTGTGAGCCGTGAATGTGGTGCCGGACGGCGCAAGATAGCCGTTAAGGTGGTTGATATTTTCGGCAATGATACTATGAAAGTAATTGAGGTTAAAATATAAATTTTATGGCATTGCATAAAGACTTACCAAAATCACCGCACACTATACTTGACCCTAAGATCAGGTGGTTTCCGGCCGATGAGGTATTGCGTGATAAGGGTTATGAAAAATTATTGCCACCATTGGTTCATAAACTGCGACAGGAAGTGGCTGATTGGCGAGCCAAAAATTATGCGGGAGTGAGTGACACTGGCCGAGCTCTTTTGGAGTGGTGGTTTAATACACCGCACCCGATAGAGACCGCCGACGGCATGGCGAATTTTCAATACTACTTTGCTCAACGAGAGGCGGTGGAGACAATTATTTATTGTTATGAAGTAGCGGATGTTAAGGATAAATACGATTTGATTCGTTACGATAGCTCCGAGGCTGTCTCGGCCAGTATGTTCCCCGAGAATTGGCTTCGGTTGGTTATAAAAATGGCGACCGGCAGTGGAAAAACAAAAGTAATGAGTTTACTCATCGCCTGGAGCTATTTTCACAAACTGTATGAGGAGACATCGGGCTTGTCGCGCAATTTCTTGCTCATCACTCCCAACATTATCGTGCTCGATCGTATCAAAAGTGATTTTGCCGGATTAAAAATATTCTGGGAAGACCCGATTTTGCCGGATAATGGTTTTGCCGGACAAAATTGGCAGGACGATTTTCAAATGACCATACATATGCAGGACAATGTCGGTACTGTCTCAAAAACCGGCAATATCTTTTTAACCAACATCCACCGCGTGTATAGCAGTAAAGATGTGGTGCCGAGTGCGGACGATGATGACACTATGGATTACTTTCTCGGTGAGCGACCGGTTGCCAACACTAGTGATTCAAAAGTTAACCTCGGTGAGATTGTGCGGGATATTGACGAGCTAATGGTACTAAATGACGAAGCCCACCATATCCATGACGAACGACTGGCTTGGTTTAAGTCCATTGAAGACATTAGCAATCGTATGAAAATGAAAGATGAATTTCTATCTTTGCAAATTGATGTTACCGCCACCCCCAAACATAACAACGGCTCAATCTTTGTCCAGACAGTTTCCGATTATCCATTGGTGGAAGCAATTTATCAGGATGTGGTAAAGCGCCCGGTGCTACCCGATGCTGCCAGTCGCGCCAAATTGCAAGAATACAAAAGTGCCAAATTCACCGAAAAATACAAAGATTATATTCATCTTGGATATTTGGAGTGGCAGAAGGCCTATAAAGTACATGAGAAGATGGGCAAGAAAGCAATCTTCTTCATTATGACTGACGACACCAGGAATTGCGATGAAGTGGCGGAATACTTGATTAACAATCCGGCCTATCCGGAATTTCAATCAGAAAAAGATGTACTGGTTATTCACACAAAAAAGAATGGTGAAATATCAGAGAGTGTGACCGGCAAAAAAGAAGAGGAGTTAAAAAAGTTACGCCAAGCCGCTAATGAGATTGATAACTGGGACAGTCCGCATAAAGCCATTATTTCCGTCTTAATGCTTAAAGAAGGGTGGGATACAAAGAATGTTACTACTATTGTCGGTCTGCGGGCTTATTCAGCCAAGAGTAATATTTTACCCGAGCAAACCCTCGGCCGGGGTTTGCGCCGAATGTACCGCGATAAAGATGTGACCGAGTATGTCAGTGTGGTCGGTACGGACGCTTTTATGGATTTTGTGGAATCGATCAGGAGCGAAGGGGTCGAACTCGAGACCACTAAAATGGGTACCGGGACGGAACCAAAAACACCGCTGGTAATTGAGGTAGATAAAGAAAACCCTAAAAAAGATATTGAAAAACTGGATATTGAGATTCCTATTTTGTCACCGCGTATTTATAGAGAGTATAAAAATCTTTCTGATTTGGACATCAGCGATTTTACCCATAACAAAATTGCTGTCAAAGAGTTTAGCGAAAAGGAGAAAAAGCAAATTGTTTTTCGTGATATAACTTCCGGCGATATTACACACACAACCGAATTCGACAATAATTTTGTACCTAACTATCAAAGTGTGATCGGCTACTTCACGCAAATTATCAGAAAAGAGCTTAGACTGGTGGGCGGATACGATGTCTTGTATGAAAAAGTGAAATACTTTGTTATCGACCATCTTTTTGAGCAAGAAGTTGACTTAAACGATCTTAATATCCTGCGTAACTTGTCAGAAATGGAAGCGTCAAAGACCATTGTGGAAACTTTCAAGAAAGAGATTAATGAATTGACTGTCTTGGATAAAGGTGAAGCGGAAATCCGTAACTATATAAAAGTCAGCCAAGCAAGACCGTTTGTAATTAAGGACCAGGGATTTGTGGTGCCCCAAAAGAGCGTCTTCAATAAAATCGTCGGTGATAGTCATTTTGAGTTGCAATTCGCCGGCTTTTTAGAAGGTTGTGATGACATCATTTCGTATGCCAAAGACTATTTTGCGGTAAATTTCAAAATTGACTACAAAGACGCGGACGGAAATATTAGAGATTATTATCCGGATTTCTTGGTTAAGGTATCAAATAAAGAGATGTACATCGTAGAGACCAAGGGGTTTGAAGATTTGGACGCTGTGGAAAAAAGAGAGCGATTGTATCAGTGGTGTGAGGATATCAATGCGGTGCAGAAAAAAGTGAAATTCACCGCCCTATATATCAAGCAAGAGGACTTTGAAAAATACACCCCCGAGAATTTTGGTGAGTTGGTGAGTAGTTTTGGTGATAAGTAATTTTTTAATAAGACTATGCGTATTTATAATAATTTTTTGCGTGCGGATATATTTGAAATGATGCTATAATGAAAAATATGAATATAATCCGAGTGATTTGAAAGGTTGGAGATTTGTTGGAATTAAAATAAAAATATGTTTATCAAAAAAATTACAATTCAAAATTTTCGTGGCATTGATAATTTGACACCTCTGGAGATATCAAGAATAAATACCTTTGTTGGTAAAAATGATTCTGGTAAATCCGCAATCTTACAGGCAATAGGATGCTTTTTTGACGAGAAAAAGTTTAATAAGAAAGATATATTTAAAGCAAAACCAGATGATGAAAAAACTGTCATTGAAATTTCTTTTTTACCACCCACTGAAATAGATAATTTGGCATTAGACAGCCAAGGACAAATTACAATTAAAAAGGAATTTGAGTTAATTGACGGAAAAATAAAGGTAAATTCGTTTTACAAATGTTTTGATTTCAGAGATGAAAGATATCAAGATTTATGGAACAAAAAAGAAGCCGATCTAAACCAAATTATTACTAACTTAGGAGAAGTGCCAGAGAGATCTGGCCGTGGAAAGAAAAATGTAATAAGAATTGAACAGATAAAAAATTCTGTTCCATCAGATGTTGTGCGGGAGAATAGATATAATCCTCTTGGCAATTATATAAAAAATTTGGATAAAATATACGGAAGTGTGACATATCCTGAGTATTCTCTTTTTACTGCTGAACAAGATTTGAATATTGAAGCGACAAATTTTCAATCACAATTTAAGCCAATTATCTCTGCATACTTTTATAAAACCGAGACACAGACAGCAGAAATTGAGGCAGGCTTGAAAGAAGATTTAGCAATAGAGTTTGAAGAAATCAGAAAATTCATGAAGAAAAATGTCTCGGGTTTAAAAAAATTCAATCCCACAACTGAATTTGATTGGACGAAATCTCTTAAGAAGTTTGATTTAAATCTTGAATTTGAGGGTCATGAATTTGATTACTAATGGTTGCATATTTTGAACATCTTGCCAGTAAGCAAACTATGAGAGAGCATATTTTTGCAATTGAAGAACCAGAGACTTATTTACATCCTTCTGCTCAAGAAGACTTACTTAAATCTATTATAAAGATTTCCGAAAATTCTCAATTTTTTATAACCACACATTCTCCTATATTTGCTGGTGCAACTAATGGCGAAAATTCAATCTTGGTCTCAAAAAATGCAAGTGGGGTATCTCAATATAACAGAGGATCTGAGGATATAATACAGAAAATCATTTCTGAACTTGGTATAAAACCAGATCATAATTTAATCAGAGAATGCAAGTTTTTGGTTTTTGCTGAGGGTGCAGACGATGTTAAATTTTTAAATATTGCAGCAAGAACTCTACTGGACAAAGATTTGAGCAAAGATGGTATAGTCTGTCTGATTGGTGGTGGGTCATCTCTATCAAATTATGCAGACTTGGATTTATTTAAGCAGATTCATGGAGAAAAATATGCGGTAATTGTAGATGGTGATAATGGCGACGAGAGAAAGCAGATAGAGAAAGTAAAAATTAAATCCAAGTGCGATTCAGATGGTGCTTTATTTAAACAATTGTCTAAACGAGAAATTGAAAATTTTTGTCCTCCGGAAAAGATAAAAGAGTGTTACATCTCAGAAATTAGAAGTAAAGAGGGGGCTGAGAGTATCAACCCTAGAATAACCAAAATAGACAAAACGACACTTACGATAGATGATGATACAGATGTCGAAAAATATTTAAAGGATCAAGGAATAAACGGTTTTAAAAATGGAATGAATATTAAAGTTTTTGAATCAATGGATATCTCTGACTGGGAATCTGTAGATGGTGACAACGAAATAAAAACATTTCTTGAATCAGTGTACGAAAGAATTGAAAGGTAATAAACATGTCCAATTAACGCTTGGAGAGTTATAACGAATATAATCAAAGTCGCCCAAGTGAACACCAAGCAGGCACACGAACGAATGTGAGTGGCCCATGCGAGGTGCTTCTGCAGTGTGAGCGATTGATACATAACCATAGAGTATAAGGTACGGCACCAAGTGCTCGGGGCGTCCGTTTGATGTCAATCGTTAAGGCAAAGAGTACAGGCGAGGACGCCGCAAAAACACCGCCCGAGCGTTAGCGATGGCGGGGTCTCTGGCCGGATAAATTTCATACCTTATCGGGGTGGGTAGTATTGGTGGTGTTTTGGTGAGCGGTGAGGTGGGGCGGGAAATATGAATGAAATTTGTCTGGTCAGAGAGGTGGATTTAACGGTTGCTTTGCTTCAAGCTCTCACAAGTTGACAAGTGGACACAGAATAGCAGCGGAGATGATTCCGTGAGTAGCCCATCGGGCAAGACGGCTAAGAACGAGAGAGACCGGTAAGAACGGCTGAGAAAAGGGAATACCCGTTGGGTACTGAAACCGCCATCCGGGAAGGACAGGTTCTAAACTGGCCCGCTGTTCAGCAGGCCGGTGCAAGTCGGGGAGAATTCGCCAAGGGACAAAGGTGAATGATGATCGCAAAGGTGAAGCGATGAGCAGCGACATGAAGATTCGAAAACTAGGCCTGAACAATTGGAAGAATTTCCCCAAGGTCGAGGTCGCCATAGAGGATCGCGTCTTTCTCGTAGGGCCTAACGCATCGGGGAAATCCAACTTCCTCGATGTTTTTCGGTTCTTGGGTGATCTCGCTGTTCCTGGCGGCGGTTTTCAGGAGGCGGTCCGTCGGCGCGGTGGGGTGAGCGCCATCCGGTGCTTGGCGGCGCGTAGCAGGCCGGATATCGAGGTCCATGTGGAATTGCAGAGTGAAAGAGGGGAGTCTCGATGGGAGTATGAGATCGCTTTCCATCAGGACAAGCAGCGTCGGCCACTTCTCCGCAAAGAACGTGTAATCCACGATCAGAGTCCGCTTGTTGATCGGCCCAACAAAGATGACAAGGACGATCCTGCGCGTTTGACACAGACCCACCTCGAGCAAGTGAACGTCAACAAGCCCTTTCGCCCCCTGGTGGAGTTCTTTACATCTATCCGGTATCTGCACATCGTCCCGCAGCTCGTGCGCGAGCCCGATCGTTCGGTCGGGCGAACGAACGACCCTTATGGAGGCGATTTCCTGGAGCAGGTAACAAAGACCCAGGAACGAACGCGCAATGCGCGGCTAAAGCGCATACAGCAAGCCCTTCGGGTCGCTGTTCCCCGACTCGAAGAAATCGGTCTGTGGCGCGACGCCCGCGGCACGCCACACCTGCGGGGCAAGCACCGACATTGGCGCCCGCAGGGGGCCTGGCAGACGGAAGAGCAATTCTCGGACGGAACCTTGCGGCTCATGGGGCTTCTCTGGGCGACCATGGAGAAGAAGGGGCCGTTGCTCCTCGAAGAGCCGGAGCTCTCGCTCCATCCGGAGATTGTGCGCGTCTTGCCCCAAATGCTTGCCCGGGTTCAGCGAAAAACTGGCCGGCAGATCTTCCTGAGCACCCACTCATCGGACCTGCTGCGAGACGAGGGAATTGGGCTCGACGAGACGCTGCTCATCATTCCCAAAAGAGAAGGTGTCGAGGTAAAGCCGGCTTCATCGTTCCAGGAATCCCGCGATCTGTTGGCGGGCGGTCTTTCGCTTGCGGATGTCGTAATCCCGAAAACCCGGCCTGAGCGAGCGGAACAACTCTCCTTGTTCGGAGGTTCGTGAACGTGCCTATATCTACGATCATCTCCGCGGCGGTCGAAGGCGACGTCGACGAAGCGGTCGTCCGAAGGCTGGTCGCCCATGCGGGCGGACAAACCGGTGACGTATACGGAAAGAACGGCAAGCCTGCGTTGCGTCAGAGAATCGACGGCTATAACAACGCGGCTCGCTACGCACCGTGGGTGGTGCTCGTCGATCTCGATAACGATGCCGATTGCGCCCCGTCGATACGCGAAGAGTGGGTACCGGCGCCCGCGCCTAATCTTTGCTTCCGAATAGCTGTGCGCGAAGTCGAGGCTTGGCTGATGGCGGATGTTCAAACGCTCGCACGCTATCTGAGCGTAGGATTAAGCAGAATATCCGCGGACCCCGAGACGCTGGAATGCCCGAAGGACGCGATGGTCGACTTGGCACGCCGCTCGCGACGCAACGATATCCGTAAGGACATGGTGCCGCGGCAGAAGAGCGGGCGTCGCGTCGGTCCGGCATACGCGTCGAGACTCAAGCCCTCATGAGAATATGGGATCTTCCACCGGCTCTGCTCTGCCGGCAACACCTTCTCGGTGAACACCGGGAGCTGCACGGGCTGTGGAACGTGTTGACTCAAGGAAAGACGGGATACCGGCGGCATCCAGAAACACAGAGGTGGGTCGGCCGCCTGGCGGCCTTGTACAGCCGGCACGAAGCCTTGGTCGGCGAAATGCTCGCCCGCGGCTATCGACACAAGTCACCGCTGGATGCATCGCTCGCCACCGGACTCGGGACTCAGAGCCAGCTAATCGATTCTTTGAGCGATCAGTACAAGATCCTGTGCAGCAAGCCGTGCCCATGTCCTCTGGCCCAGTGGACCGCCAACGACACGAGGGAGTAGACCGCAGGTCGGATGAGACGAATCGATCTCCTGAGATGTGCATGGCCTCTAGTAAGGGCCGTCGCTTCGGCCGTTTTTTCGACCTGAAGAGAGGAAGTCATCTTGACACCGCTTTCGCTTTTGCCGAACGGCCAGAATTCTATAAGAACCCTTTGAATAAGATCTCATTATATCCACATTCTTCTTTATTTGAAGAATATTCCTTTTTCTGTTGAGTGTTTTATGATTTTCTGGACTCATTGTTCTCCTTTTCTGTGCTTCTTCGGTCTTTTTCGACCCAAAAGGACACACCTTTCCCCTTGGTTATACCTTTGACAGTATATACTCTGCCCTGAAAATATTCTACAACATACAATTGAAATCAAATCGTAATTGATTCCGCTCCAAGGTCTTCGCTACTGCTTTGCTGTAATGCAATTTCTCTTTTAGCTAAGCAAAAGGATGTTCTACCTTGCAGCGTATTCGGGACCTCTTTTTGTTGCCTTTTTTTGGGTGTTGGACAGCTTCTTTCTCCTTGTCCCTTTCTCCAGTATACCATAGTATACTCCCTCCTTTCGAGCCTTTCGTTTATCACTCTTCTTCGAATAGGCGCTATCCCCGAATACCGCCTTCTCATCTCCACTCAACAAAGCCTCTTTTACTTGTGAGTCATGAGGTCGGGCAGATGTAAAGGCGCGTTTGCGTATCAAAGTACTTCCTACATCGACACCTATATGCCCTTTGTATCGAAAATACTTCTTGCCTCCTTTGACTGTTGAATGTGCATCAGTATCTATTTGTGAGGAAGGATGCTCATCGAACGCTGCTCTTCGTTCTTTGCTCAATGCTCTTGTGGTCGATGGGATAATCGTGGCATCTACACAGGTACCCTTCTTCAACAGCAAACCCTTCGATTCTATAAAGGATAAGATCAATGCAAATACCTTGTCATTGAGCTTCTCTTTTATCAACGACTCCTTAAAACGCCATATCGTGGTAAACTCTGGTACCGTTGTGGCATAATCGATCCCTGCAAAGCGCTGGAAACTCAAGCGATCATTCACCTGGTCTTCTAACTCAGGGTCGCTTAAATTATACAGGTGTTGTAAAAACAGCATTTTCACTTTGCTCAAGAGGTCTCGATGGGGGCACTTCCGATGATAGGATTGGTCTTATCTACTACTTTGACCAGTTTCAACACCTCGTTCCAATCTACTATGGCGTTTATCTTGTCTAGTTTTACCGAAACTCTGCTGGGTTTTCTACTTTGACTTAGTTCTATGTCTGAAAAACTTAATTGGCTCATGATCGATTTTTTCTATAGATTTACCAAAATGGATGCCCTTTTGCAAAGGGTTCTATTAGTTGATGCAAGGCAAACTCCTGTCGATAGGCCATAGTGCTTCGCTTTGATGGAGTTATTATCAGAAAGCTACGGCATCGCTTCGGCAAGAGGAAGCTTCCGGGTTTCCTCATTCTGCCTTCAGGCCGATTTTCTGTCGCCTTATGACTCCTCCGGCAGCCGTTGCACTTCAGAGTTGAATTCGGGCAGTCTATCAGCCATTGCCTTTGCATCGAACACCGCCTGGATGGGATATAAGAATATAGCCATAAATAATATACTATTTAGAACATAGCTATGAAAAATTAAAAACGAGGAATCAGGGATACCATACTGAATTGATTTTTTGAATTTTTTATTTTTACTTTTTAATTGCCTTCATGAAGTTACGTATTCGATCAAATACATTGCGGTTCCGTCTTGGTCAGGTAGAAGTATCCTCACTGGCTAAGGAGGGTTTTGTTGAGGAGCAGACACAATTAGGTCCCAATGCAGAGGATGTTTTTATCTATCGCATTGAGTCTTCGTCAGATGTTGAACGTTTGGGACTGCGCTACCAACCTGGTAGGATAAGGATCCTTATTGCCAAATCACTTGCTGGGGGCTGGAGTGACTCCGATGAGGTAGGTTTTGAAGGGAATGTCGAGGTTGGAGGGGGAGAATGTGTTTCGCTTCTTGTAGAAAAAGACTTTGCCTGTCTCAAGCCACGCGACCTGAAAGAGGACGAGGGGGCGTTCCCACATCCGGAAGCCGGGATACAATGTTAATGTTTCAGGTTGTTTCGAAAGAAAAACCCGCCCTCGATATTATTGGCTCTGATTTATTGTTCGGGAAGCTTTGTCGTGCATCGATTGACTTTGAAAAGGTCTCAATGGTCGGGTAACGATGTCCGATGCCGGCAAAGGCAAGGGCATAATCGTTCTTTGCAATCATCAGGTTGAACATTACTGCGAAGTTGCTGGCCTATTCGTTAAAAGCATTTGGATTGCTTTGGAGCATCCGTGTCTGTTGTGTAATTGAGGTTTCCCATTCATCAAGCCCGACAAGTTGCTTGTGGAGATGATTGAAGCTTGCCCTGGCCGGTTGCAACCAGTTGTGGAATATTGAAACGTAGCGAACATAGCGATTGTGGGAGATGTCCCGTCCATCGCCTCAATCGTGATTCGTGCGTAGTAGTAATGCTCCTCAGGAGTGAGAATACCGCCTTCACGACTTCCTACAGATTCAATCCTGCTTCCAACAATTGGTTTACTTTATTCTCGGAGTCAGCTTCAGCGTAATAACGGAGGAGTGGTTCGGTTCCGGAGGCGCGAATCAAGAGCCACCCGTTATCTACGAAAAACTTGTAGCCGTCGAGGGTGCTTGCTTTCGTTACTGGATATTTGTCGAGCTTCGTTAGTCCGGCAGCCGCCCGTTTCAGGATTGCATCTTTTCGCTCTTGCGTCATCGGTTTGTCGATACGGCGGTAGCGATGTGGTCCGAACTCATCATCAAGTTCACGTGATAGCTGACCGATCGACTTCCCTTTCTTTGCCATCAGCTCCAGAAGAAGCAGTCCGTTGAAAATGCCGTCTCGTTCCGGAATATGCAGGATTGTGCCGAGTCCACCTGACTCCTCACCTCCGATGAGAATCCGCTCGTTGGCCATCAAGTCAGCAATATATTTGAAGCCGACCGGTGTCTCTATCAGTTTGATCTTGTTCCGCTCACAGTAATCGTTGACCATTGTTGTAAGGGAGATTGTCTTTGCCACAGTGCCACGTTTGTTACGGTCTTCATAGAGATACTTCATCAGAAGAACAAAGACGCGATGTGAGTCGATGAAGCTCCCATCCTCAGCGATCACACCAAGCCGATCCGCATCGCCGTCAGAGGCGAGTCCGATAGCATAACCTTCAGAACCGACGCGCTGGCTCAACTCGCCAAGGTACTCGCCGAGTGGTTCCGGGTGATCGATTCCGGTGAAGGCAGGATTGTGCTCGTTGTGAATATGATCGACATCCTTCAGAAGCAGATCCATCGTCTGAATGCCTGCGCCGAACATCGGATCATAAAGCACCTTGAACTTTGCTTTGCTGATCGCGTTCAGATCGATCTTCTTCTTCACATACTCCACGTACTCCTTTCGAGCATCGAAATAGCGAAGAGTTTTCTCCTTCAGATACTCATCCAGACTTGCAACCTTTGGAAGCCGCTTCGGAAGCTTCTTCTCAAAGGCCCTCACGGTCTTCTGAACTTTCGCGATGTCTGCAGGAGCCGAAGGGCCGCCATATCCTGCCTTCAGCTTGAAGCCGTTGTACTCGGCCGGATTGTGGCTTGCGGTAATCACTACACCTCCGGCCAGTCGTTTTCTTTTCGCCGCAAGCGATACCTGCGGAGTTGTCGAGATGCGATCCGTCAGCCAGACCTTCATGCCCTCTGAGGCAAAGAGACGCGCGGTTGTCTCAGCAAACTTATCCGAGAGAAATCGAGAGTCGTAGCCCACAACGATCCCTCGGTCAGCATTCTTCTGTCGTTTGTAAAATCTGGCTGCAGCTCGAGCAACGAGTGCAACATTCTCGAACGTAAAGTCGTGGGCGATAAGACCTCGCCATCCGTCAGTTCCAAAAATGATAGGCATGAGTAGAAGTTAGAAGTTCGATGTTAGAAGTGTGAAGTTTCATTTTTAGAAGGTAGGAGATAGAAGGTAGAATCTATGAAGTCTATGCCCCTCTATTCTCTCTACTACCTTTTCCATACTTCTCTATACTCCCTGTGCAAAGGCAGTATCACCGGCAAACTCTGCGCTCAAATCAAGGTCTTCCTCAATTCTGAGCAGTTGATTGTACTTTGCAGTCCGGTCCGTCCGACTTGCTGATCCGGTCTTGATCTGTCCTGCGTTTGTTGCCACTGCAAGGTCGGCAATTGTTGTGTCCTCGGTCTCGCCGGAGCGGTGGGAGATGACGGCCGTGTAGAGATTACGTTGGGCAAGCTCGATCACCTCAAGCGTCTCAGTAACGGTGCCGATCTGATTCAGCTTCACAAGAATCGAATTCCCGACCCCTGACTCGATCCCCTTCCAGAGAAGCTCTGTGTTCGTAACGAAAAGGTCATCGCCGACAAGTTGGATGTCGTTGCCTATTGCTTCTGTCAACTTTTTCCAGCCATCCCAATCGTTCTCAGCCAGTCCGTCTTCGATAGAGATGATTGGAAAGCGTGAGGTCAGATCTTTGTACCACTCTACCATCTCGTCAACTTC
Source organism: Chlorobiota bacterium (assembly GCA_021296135.1). Taxonomy (GTDB): domain Bacteria; phylum Bacteroidota; class Ignavibacteria; order OLB7; family OLB7; genus JAGWAZ01. Next base: position 92,163 of record JAGWAZ010000018.1, read on the forward strand.
TTTCAGCGATTGATCCGACTTGAACATCTTGTACTTTCCATCCTCATACATCTCACTTGAGGCAACATCGAGTGCAAGCCAGACGTGATCGCCCGGCACATACCCTGCTTTCTCAATGGCGGTCATGATTACCTCTAAAGCCTCTTCATTTGATTGCAACGACGGTGCAAAGCCCCCTTCATCACCGACTGCTGTGTTATAGTCCTTACCGCGAAGCACATTCCTGAGCGAATAAAAAATCTCTGTCCCCATTCGAAGCGACTCGCTGAAAGAATCTGCGCCCAGGGGAACGATCATGAACTCCTGGAAATCGACCGTATTATCGGCATGTTTGCCGCCGTTCAGGATGTTCATCAGCGGTACAGGGAGCGTGGAGGCTTTGACGCCGCCGAGATAGCGATAGAGAGGCATGTCGTAGTAGCTTGCGGCGGCGTGGGCAACTGCCATTGAGACCCCGAGAATTGCGTTTGCTCCCAGGTTTGCCTTGTTGGGGCTTCCATCTATAGCGATCAGAATTTCGTCGATTTCTGTCTGTCGGTCAACAGCCTCACCGGTCAGTTCCGGAGCGATCGTATCGTTGACGTGCGCCACCGCTTTTACGACTCCCTTGCCCAACCATCGCGATTCGTCTCCATCACGCAATTCAACGGCCTCATGCTCTCCTGTAGAGGCCCCGGAAGGAACGGCTGCCCGTGACATCTCTCCGGTATCGAGAAGAACTTCAACTTCAACGGTTGGGTTGCCTCGTGAGTCAAGAATCTGCCGCGCATGAATATCAGCGATATACATAAAAGAAACTCCGGTTTTCGATTGAATTGGAACGTGCAAAGATCGGAATTTCCAATCTAACCCGTGATAAAGGTGGGTAGCGATAGTCGCTACGAGACTTCCCGGGGCTAGCAATTGATGTTCTGCAAAGACTTGAAGCGAGCAGATTGGTAGGCGTACGTCTTTAGCGTACGCTACAAGGCTTGACACCATTGCACGACAGACTGGAAACAACCGGGAATCCTGCTGCAAACACTCTGCAGAAGTGTTCCTGCTGTGTAGATCGGGTGATGGTACTGGTGCTTGCCCTAAGTGCGACCTAAAGAATCGTGGCTACCATGTTTGCTGATTCTGCGTAACATCAGCTCGGATATTGATTCCTTTCCCCAGATGCGCATATACTTGGCTAACGGCAGATATTCGGGCACGGGGCGATCAGTAAAACACCTCTTCTCCGGTTGAACCTCTTGAATGCATCAATCTGAAACCGTATTTTTACTCCATGAATCATGCCTCACCGCATCATTCAGAAATCTTCTATTGGAGTGAGAAAAGAGGCCTAGTCCCGGTACCTTGTATCCGAATCACATGATCAATGCGATCAAGTTCTACTGCGAGAAAGTACTTGGACCACCCCTCAGGTTTATCGCTTGCCACATCCAAAAAAGGACATAATAACAGGGTAGAAGTGCAACTTGGGTTGACGAGCTTACCTCTTACTAATCCTCGTCTCCATACTGTTGATGGGCGGGAAGTCTATAGTACCGTATATGAAGATAGTTTGTATGATGAGCAGAGGTTACAAATAGGTCTTCCCCGAGAACTCCCCTGATCTGTATATTCTGACTCTCACCTTTGAAAATGTGGTAAAGAGCCTGAAGGTGAGATAGAGCAATTTGAAAGAGGGTGTAGAGACCGAGAACTGCTGATGACGAGCCACAAAACAACAACTCTTGGTGGAGGATGTTTCTGGTGTGTCGAAGCAATCATGCTACGATTGAACGGGGTGATCTCTGCTGTTTCAGGATATTCGGGAGGGAAGACTGATAATCCTTCCTATCAGGATGTCTGCTCTGGGACAACCGGCTATGCAGAGGTTGTGCAGGTGACATTTGATCCGGAAGTCATTTCCTTTGAGGATATTCTTAAAGTTTTCTTCCATACTCATGATCCAACAACGCTCAACAGACAAGGGGCTGATGTTGGTACTCAATATCGTTCAGTGATCTTCTACCACAACGAAGGTCAGAAGCAGATTGCAGAGCTAAAGAAGGCTGAGGTAGATGCAAGTGATCTCTGGCCAAATCCGATTGTGACAGAGATTGCTCCGTTTGAGAAGTTTTATCCGGCCGAGAACTACCACCAGAACTACTTCGACACCAATCCGGATCAACCATACTGCATGGCAGTGATTGATCCGAAGGTGCGGAAGTTCATGAAGAACTTTGCAGAGAAGGTGACTGGAGACGTCAGATAGCAGACCTCAAGACCTTAAGGCAAAGCAGTCCACTTCCTTTTCAGAGGTTTGAGAACTGATGACTCAGTCGGCTGGCTCACCGAGTCGAAATGCCTTTGCATACCAGGTAGCTCCCGCCCTCTGCTCAAAACTTCCGGCTCGCAGCTCGCCAACAGATGGAACTGTCAGATTGAATACCGTAGTCTCAGAATCGACCGCTCCTTTGTTTGCGAGCGAGCCGAATGTGATTCGATCCACACAGCGAATTGTCTCTCCATCTCTATAGCAGCAGTTCGGAGCGTCAAGGAAATCGACGTCGATCTCTTTGCCAAGCTCGCGCAAAAAGCGCGTCATAGCGTCGATTGAGCAGCCGGATGGCCCTGTCTGGTCCTGATCGACACCAATCAAGAGAAAACGGTTGTGCAAGATCAAGGTTGAGGCGGTCAGCTCAGTGCCATGTGCAGCCCAACCACCAAGAAACTCCCGTACTCTATTCTCGACGAACTCTTTTTGCTCTTCAGACAATGGATATCCCGATGTAAAGGCCCAGAGCTGAGCATGGTCGGGCAACGCATCAAATGGAGTCAATCCCATGGTTGTATACAATATATTAGTTGTCAGACATTAGTGATCAGACCTCAGAAATGATCGGAGTATTTCTCTGATGTCTCATATCTGATGTCTACCCTACCATCTCCGATATTTCCAGGGCAGCATCAACAGGCACATATTCAAGATCAAATGCCTCTGCGACTCCCTTGTGGGTTACAAGGCCGTTGATAATGTTGAGTCCATCACGAAGTCCTTCATCCTCTTCTAATGCTTTTTCGTAGCCCTTGTTGGCCAGTTCGAGCATGTAGGGAAGTGTGGCATTCGTCAGACCGATCGTTGAAGTAAACGGAACTGCTCCCGGCATATTTGCGACGCCGTAATGAACGATGCCGTCAACCTCGTAGACCGGATCAGCATGTGTTGTCGGCTTCGAGGTCTCAACGCAGCCGCCCTGATCAACCGATACATCGACGATAACCGATCCAGGCTTCATCTCCGAGAGCATTGCGCGTGTGATGAGCCATGGAGCCTTTGCACCCGGAATAAGGACAGCGCCGATTACCAGATCAGCTTCGCGAATTGCTCCGAGGATACCGTGCGGTGTTGACATCATTGTGTCGGTGTTCTTCGGCATCACATCGTCGAGGTAGCGGAGACGATAGAGATTGTTGTCCATGATTGTCACGTTCGCCCCGAATCCTGCTGCTATCTTTGCAGCATGTGTTCCGACAACGCCGCCACCAAGTACAAGAACGTTGGCCGGCTTTGTGCCGGGAATACCACCAAGCAGCACACCACGTCCGCCCATCGGCTTCTCAAGGTACTTCGCCCCTTCCTGTGTTGCCATGCGTCCGGCAACTTCCGACATTGGAATCAGTAGGGGAAGCGATCCGTCCGGGGCTGTTACTGTTTCATAGGCAATTGCAATCGACTTGCTGTTAATGATCGCCTCGGTCAACTCACGACTTGCCGCAAAGTGGAAGTAGGTAAAGAGAATCTGTCCTTCACGGATTAATCCATACTCCGGAGCAATCGGCTCTTTTACCTTGACGATCATCTCAGCCTCACCATAAACTTCCGCAGGTGAGGCAACAATCCTTGCACCGATTTCTTCGTAGTTGGCATTGCTGTAGCCTGAGCCAACGCCGGCATTGGTTTCGACAAGAACCGTATGCCCGTCACGGACAGGAAGTTCAAGGCCAGCAGGTGTTGCGCCAACGCGGTTCTCGTTCGGCTTGATTTCGCGAGGTACTCCGATGATCATGGTCGTCTTGGTTCTTGGTGGAAAATAGATGGAAACTCTCTTCCCTGATAACTCATCACGCCAAAATCTGACGCAACTTCAAATATAGGGGGAACGAGTGCTTCTGAATCGTATGAATTCATCACTGAAGCGACCTTTTCCAATCGGTAATTCCCTGGTCAATTAAATAAAAAAGATATCTTTTGCTAAGAAATTATATATTATCGATTGCATCTTATTTTAACTTGTATCTCATTCAAGTATATGCATAGTGCGACCGATAGGAAGCATTGCTTCATACACGGCCTTAGCCCTTGCATCACTCATCCCCGAATTCAACTCTGAAGTGCAACGGCTATGCGATCGCTTGTAACTTGAGCTTTTCCGGGTAGTTCATCCTTCGACAGGGCAAAGTGACGAACATTTCTACATGCCTGGACTTCCGAAAACGTTCCAATTCAACTTCCTCCCTCATCCCTTCACCTTTATCCCGACATATATGCACTCTACCTGCAGAAATCCGAGTAATACCTCGTCTCAACATGCACAGTATATGATACTCCTATTTATTTTATCCCTCGGCCCTGACTTCACGCTTTCTCTCCGCAATACGCGTTAAACGCTCCCTTCAGGTTGTCAGCAATCTGTTCAGCTGTGTAGCCCTCTATGTGATGGCGAGGCACGGCATGAACTACTTGACCGTCTTCCATAAGAACGAACATGGGCGATGAGGGTGGAAAGCCGTGGACGTAACTCCGGGCCTGCTCGGTTGCCTCACGGTCCTGACCGGCGAAGACGGAGACAGTCTGATTCGGAAGTGTATCGTGAGCCAGTGCCAGGCGAAGCGCCGGACGTGCGCTACCGGCGGCACAACCGCAGACTGAATTGATAAAGAGCAATGTTGTCCCTTCCTTGCCAAGTGCCTCGTCTACAGAGTCGGGTGTATTCAGTTCCTTCACGCCCAGGGCGCTTACTTCATCGCGCATTGGCTGGACAAGTGTTGGATCGTAGAGCGGCGAAAGTAAAAGATTCTGCATAGAATTCTCTTTTGTTGTGTATGATAATTGGTCAATATGCTGTCAAGATGGTTTTTGGGACATATATCATATATCCCGGAACCAGTTCGGCTGAACTGACGGTTTTCACGCACCCTGCGTGTATCAAAATTATGGTTCATGACAATCATAAACATATAATATATCGGAATACTTGAAATCAAGGCCATGAAACTGTACTTTATGTCTTTTGGGCTGAAATGAACATGTTTAAGCTATGTCTGATTTACGAATAGAACAGGAGATACAACGTGCAGATTCCTCATTGCATGATTTTCGTGCTGAGAGCAATGGAGAATCTCCGGTTGTTCGTACCGATTTCCGCAATCCGCAATACTTTATTAACCGTGAGCTAAGCTGGATTGACTTCAACGAGCGTGTGTTGGAGGAGGCGGAGGATCCGACCAACCCACTCCTTGAACGCCTGAAATTCCTCGCAATTTTCTCCTCCAATCTCGATGAGTTCTTCATGATTCGTGTTGCCGGACTCAAGGAACAGGTCTCGGTTGGCGTTGTAGAACTTGCTGCTGATGGATTAACGCCTCTTGAACAACTGCATCAGATCAATCAGAAACTCCGTCCCCTGTTGGAACGATTGAGCGATTGCTTGATGAACGATGTTCTACCAAGTCTTGCCGAAGAAGGAGTTGTCCTTCATTCCCTTGATAGTTTGCCTGCTGTAGAACGGATCAGACTTCAGGAATACTTCATGACCGAAGTTCTTCCGGTTCTTACTCCACTCGGCGTCGATCCGGGACGTCCCTTCCCGCATCTTCTTAACCGGAATCTCAACATCGGATTTGTTATACATGAACCTGAGACCCTGCTGAAGGAAGGTGAATTCCATTTTGCTGTCGTACAGATGCCGTCGGTTCTCGGACGATTGATCCCTGTCCTTGAGGAAGAACCCGGAGAACATTTTGTTCTGATCGAAGAGCTTGTTGCCATATATGCTCATGCTCTTTTTCTTGGTCTTGAAGTTACCTCAAGCAGCACGTTTCGTGTTACAAGAGATGCCGACATTGAAATTGCCGAAGAGGAGGCTGACGATCTTCTGAAAGTAATGGAAATGCAGGTGAGACGGCGCAAGTGGGGCAAAGCGGTCCGGCTTGAAATTGACGAAGAAACCCCTGATGAGATCCGGGAGTTCTTGCAAAGGTCTCTTGATCTGGGAACCCAGGACATCTATGAGACAAAAGGTCCGGGCAATATCTCGGATTTTATGGGTCTGCACCGGATTGATCGTAGAGACCTGAAAGATCCTCCCTTCACAAGTCGATCTCTGGCAAGTTTCCGAGATGAAGACAGAAGTATTTTCTCGGTGATTCGCTCCGGAAATATCATTCTGCACCATCCATTCGATTCGTTCTCGGCTGTTGTCGACTATATCAAGGCTGCAGCAAGAGACCCGAAGGTGCTTGCTATCAAACAGACTCTCTACCGGACCGGATCGGATTTCCCAATTGTCGAGGCCCTGATTACCGCTGCTGAGAACGGCAAGCAGGTGACCGCTCTTGTAGAGTTAAAAGCCCGATTTGATGAAGAGAAGAATATCGAATGGGCGAAGCGATTAGAGCAGTCGGGAGTTCACGTTGTATACGGTTTGGTTGGTCTGAAAACACATAGCAAAATCGCAATGGTAGTGCGGAAGGATGACAACGGTCTTCCACGAATCTATCTTCACCTGAGCACCGGGAATTATAATCCGACGACAGCCAGACTCTATACTGATGTCGGAATGTTTACCGCCGATCCTGATATGGGATATGATGCGATCAATCTCTTTAACTATCTGACGGGGTATAGCGCGAAGATCGAGTGGCGGAAGCTAGTAATGGCTCCGCTGAACTTGAGAGAACGAACCGTTGAGTTGATTCGCCGGGAGGTTCAGAAGAGTTCACCTGAACATCCCGGGCGCATTATTGCAAAGATGAATTCCCTTGTAGATCAAGGAATTATTCGTGAACTCTATGCTGCTTCCCAGCAGGGAGTACAGATCGATCTATTAATCAGAGGTATCTGCTGTTTGCGACCCGGGTTAGAAGGGATCAGTGAAAACATTCGTGTGATTTCAATTGTTGGCCGTTTTCTGGAACACAGCCGTCTCTTCTACTTTCACAATGGTGGTGATGAAGAGATATATCTCAGTTCCGCTGACTGGATGCCTCGCAATCTGAACAGGCGGGTTGAAACAATGTTCCCTGTTGAAGAATCAGCAAACAGGGAGAGGCTGAAGAGAATTCTTGAAATCTATCTGCTCGATACCCGAAAAGCCCGTGAACTGATGGCCGATGGGACCTATCGGCGCATCGTACCGAAGTCAGGTAATGACGTTTTCTCTTCACAAGAGGAGCTAATCCGTTCGACAGGTGAGTTGATACGGGAAGAGGAGTTCTCAACTCATCTCTCGCCACGTGCCGCACGGAATAAGACGAGTTGAGAAAGAGTTTGTGAGTCAAGGGTCGGGGATCAAGGGGGAAGACTGGGAGGCAAGCAGATGGGGAGACAAGGGGACAAGCAGATGGGGAGAGTCGGGGGTCTGTTCCATCAATGTTTTAGCATCTGTGTTTATCAGTGTTCCAGAGTCGGGAGTCAAGGGGTCGAGAATCGAGAGTTCAAAGCTGACAACTGCAATCTGAGGGCTGATAGCTCAAAGCACTAAGTTCTAAGTTTCGGGAACCTGCATTTCCGCACAAGGAGTTCTCGATACCCCTACAATCGCTGTGCAGAATGCTATCGACAGTCAACCAAAAAGGGGCTTCTTATGCTCTTGATGGTATGTCCATTGCAGAATTGTATTTTCACTCCCTTCGGGAAGGATATTCCATAGAAAACGTGATGATGGGAACCAGAAATCGCAGTTCAATTCAGAACCTTGACCGTGAACAGGCATCTGCTCTGCTGAAACGTCGGTTGACATGGATGGGGGCTTCGGTTGGCCTGTTGATGGCTTGCGCTTGGGCTTTCGTCAGTCCATTCGTTCTGGAGACGTTTCCTCGCATTGGGTCACCTGCCTTTCTATTCTTTCTTTTTCTCTCAATGCTGCTTCTCGGCCCTGGTGGTGCATGGCTCGGTCGCCGTCTGTGGCAAAGAATTGTCTCTGAATCGTAAGGCCCCTTTACTCTCGCGAACAGTCTTTTTGAAATTACTACCTTTGCTTCTCACTAAGCGCCTACTCTTTCTTGCAGAATCAACAACTATTTAGATCACGTTCAGACATATGAAACTCGTCAGCTATCTCGACAATGCAGAGCAGTATCAGGATGGAATTGAAGGCAAGCTCGGACTTGTGCTTGATGATTCAATTGTCGTAAATCTACTGGAAACGGCTCCACGGTACCTTGCGGTTGCTGCTCTGAGCGATAACGTTTCGCTGGAAGCTCTCACTACTATGTGCGGTTTACTGGGAGGGGGGGAGGCTGCCCAGGGTTTTGCACGGGACGTTGCTGCCTGGGCTGAGGATCACCGTGATGATCTGCAGAGTCGCCTCCTGTCCGATCTCCATATCCTTGCTCCGGTTCCACGTCCTACGACAATGCGCGATGGCTATGCTTTTCGTCAACACGTGGAGGCTGCCAGGCGTAATCGCGGGGTGGAGATGATTCCGGAGTTTGATCAATTCCCGGTCTTCTATTTCACAAACCCATTCTCAACAGCCGGTCCGGGAGATGTCAAGGTGATGGAGCGTCATCTGGAACGACTCGACTTTGAACTGGAATGTGCCGTTGTGCTTGGAAAATCGGGACGAAACATCAAGGCATCGGGGGCCGATGAATATATCTTCGGCTATATGGTCTTTAACGACTGGTCGGCACGCGCCATGCAGATGCAGGAGATGAAACTGAGCCTTGGCCCGGCCAAAGGAAAGGATTTTGCAAACACATTCGGTCCCTGGCTTGCCACACCGGATGAATTGGTCGACAAGAAAGTCCCGGGTGAACAGGGTGAGCGGTATGATTTAACAATGACTGCCAAGGTAAATGGTGTTGAGGTATCACGAGGGAACCTGAAAGACATGACCTGGACGTTTGCGCAGATTATTGAACGTGCTTCCTATGGCGTAACGCTTCAGGCTGGAGACGTTATTGGCTCGGGAACAGTTGGTACCGGTTGCTTTCTTGAATTGAACGGATCCGGAATAACAAATCAGTGGCTTCAGGATGGTGATGAAGTCGAACTGGAGATTGAGCGACTCGGAGCTCTGAAGAATCGGGTGGTGAAAGTGGGTTGATTGAGGCAGTACAATGATAATACCGAATTGTCTCGGTACAGCCGTAGATCTGTTACTCTGGATTGATGTACGACCACCGATTAGCGATTTAAGAATAACGAAGTAAATCAGGGTCACTAGCAGTCTGTTGAGAAACCCGTTGTTGCGCAACATGTATCGTGTAGGTTGTCCGATAGAACCACACCGATCTCGAACCTCCAGTTGCGCGGATGTGCTTGAGAGCTTCCGAGCACCCAGAATAGAGATAGAAGAAGCAAGCGCCAGGGACCGTATCGTTTCATCATCTTTTTTCTCTCCTGAATTATCTGTTCATCTTGAACCATGTTGAATATAGGCATCTCAATGTTGGAGAATATATCTATAGATATATTTCTTATTTTGTTTGATAATAGCTTGGGTCGATAGCAGAAGTTCGAGCGATTCGACCAGTCGACTAAGTCTTTGATAACTCCAGAGGCGATTTTTGGCGAGATTGTTCGTCAACGTCGTTGCGAGTTGGGTTTGACGCAAGTCGATTTACAGTTGGGAAGTCTGGACGAAGCGGAAATCTCCCAGCCTCATATCTCCAACCTCGAACACGGACTCAAGCAGCCCTGTCTTCGTACCATGCTTCACTTAGAGCGTGTTTTAGAACTTCCTCCCGGAAAACTCTTCCGTCGTGTTCGGCTTGCTGTTGAACGGCTGAGCATATCTGACGAACTTCCTCCTAAATCCCTCTAAAGCTGCCAATTTGCTCGGTTCAGTCGTGTTCAAGCAAGAACAGAGATAGTGACATACCTTTCGGGCGAGGTTGAACGAGGTCGTTGGCGGAGTTTAAGGACGAGGTGGGGCAGTATCGTATCTACTCTACTACAAGTCCTCGATTCATAGCCTCGGGCAGAAACCCGAGAGCATATCTTTAGTATCAGTAACTCCGCCAGGGCTACCGACAGGCTTGGCTTGTACAAGCTCCGGAGGAGCGACCCGTTTCTTCTGATCTATACATCATAGATCGAACATAGTTGATCGACATTCTTAGATCAAAGGTCGCTATGCGCCTACCATGGCCTCAGTCGTATCCGAACCGTGGAATTGATCCGGGGAAGAGAAGGCCGTAGAACGGCCTGATTCGAGGCCAAGAGAATCACATCGTCCCAGCCGTAAACGGCTGGGCTATCTTCCCACTTGCCAGTTTACTCTATGTCCGTAAACGGCTGGGCTGTCTTCCCAACGGAGCGTCGCTATGCGACTATTCCCCGTGCTTCGGCATGGAGCTATGAATTCAATGTCGCTATGCGACTAAGAACACCCGAAGCATCCCAAACGAACCGTCCGTAGTCAACAAGCACCCCGGTTGAAAGAACCTCCTGCCCAAGCAGATCGGTGATCTGAAGACTCACCTTCTCTCCTGCTCTGCCCTGTCTCCTTGTCATTATCAACGGTCAGTCTCTTGATCTCTGCTTTACCCAGCTGAGTAATTGTTGCTGTGGCCGTCTCTGCTATACTGCGATCTTTGCCTATGAACAGACGAGGAGAACGAGAACCTCACTCAATCGTGCTCAGTATCGCACTGTAGTCACCCGTACGAACAATCGTATCTTCCTTCGAATGACCCGACTCCCTGCGAGTCTTTACCTCTTTTGTGTCGTATGACAAGAAAGACCAGGGGAGTGTCAAACCAAGAGCAAATGGTAGATTTTTCACTCAGGCCTTGCTGGCATATCAATGAGCAGGGTGGATTCGAAGAATATCAGAAAAGATTCTTCTCTATCTCTAGATGACACTCTCCTACTATCTTTTACCTCCTTTCATGTGAAAGAGAGCAACGTACCAGGAATCCTGAACTACCTTTCTTAACTTAATTCAGTTTTGTTTTGTATGATTAGGTTTCTGAAGATCGACTGCTTATCCAACGGCCTTATCAATTACGACCATGACTATCCTTGTTCGATATTTCGGCCCTGCACGTGAAGCGGTTGGGCTTGAAGAGGAATCTCTAACTGTGGGGAAAGGAGTTACAGTTTCGGAGGTTCGCTCTGCACTTCTTCAGCAACATCCTGAACTTGCGTTTATTGCTGAAGCCAGCCGATTTGCTGTAAACATGAAGTATAGTGCCGACAATGAACCTGTACCGGAGGGTGCTGAGTTTGCGATCATACCTCCGGTAGCGGGAGGATAGTTGGGAGAGGGGAGAAGGAGAGGGGAGACAGTAGGGGCGAACGATGTTTGCCCGGAACTGAAGTATGAATTATGATAGAATGCCTTGTTACATCGAGTCCGATAGATGTCGGAGAGATAAGCCAACGAGTCGGTGACCGAAGGGCCGGTGCTGTTGTGACATTTGTTGGAACTGTTCGCCTGTCAAGCAGTATGAAGGATCGCGATGGAGAAGTTGTGCGTCTTGAATACGAAGCGTATGGGCCGATGGCTGAGCAGGAGATGAGGAAGATTGCTCAAGAGGCGATCGAACAATTTGATGTGCTGAACCTCATCCTTCATCACAGGGTTGGAGTCCTGATCATAGGGGAAGTCGCTGTCTGTATTGCGGTTACTACTCCACACAGGGAAGATGCCTTTGATGGATGTCGATACGTTATAGAAGAACTGAAAAAGCGCGTACCTATCTGGAAAAAGGAGGTCTTTATTGATGGGGCTGAGTGGGTTGACTTACATCCATAAACATGTTCTGGTTCTTTTCTCGATTTTCTTTTGCGTGGGGTGCGTAACAAGTAAAATTTCCGAGGAAGAAAACGATGATCCTCCGGAGAATGATAGTGAACAGATCGTCACAGTCCGATGGGCCTGGATCCATGGTCAGGAAAGTCGTTCTGCGCCCCCCTTCCTACAGGTCACGTCTCTGGGGACTACGACTTCGAGTTCAGGATTTGGATCACCAGCGCTGACCATAGAGCTTGATCTTCTTGCCGATCTTCCTCCAACACTTGCGCTGATCCTTGTTCATTGTGATCGAAATTGGAACCCTACTCGAAGCATCTTTATTCAGGATCGTTCCCGTCTTCGTGCAACTGACTTTATTGTCGATCCAGCTCCATTTACTGCTCGGAACTATGACTACTCTGCGCGAATCACATTCCCATCAAGCTCAAATAGTGTTGAGATTCAACGCTCAGGCAACTATATCGCCAGGGTTGTTGATTACTTCTATGAAGATCGGGTGATTGCTGAACTGCGGTTCTTTGCAGTTGAATCGACTGCCGGAGTCGGCCTCCAAATGGAGTCCGATTTTTTTGAGAGTGCATGGACAGAAAAGGCTCAGGAAGGGCTTCGCGCTCATGTGGAAGTGACTCCCGGACTCGAACTCTTTAGCCTAAACTTCAAGGCGGTCCATCTGATCGAGCAAGGGAAATGGGACAAACCTCTTGTGGCCGATGAGGGGAGCGCGAGAAAAGTTCCTCGTAAGGGAGATTATCGGGCTACCTGGTCCCCATGGTACGGAAGTTAAATTTTGTCTGAGTTCCATAATATCCCTTCCGGTAATGAGCATCGTCTCCTTGATCTGACCGATCTTGTGGAGTTCCCTGCCTTTGACGGCCCGGTCTCTACACGCCTTAACGATGAACCCCGTTTTACAAGCTTCAAAGAGCGAGATAACAACGGTCTCCCCCGCTTCGAGTATGTCCAGAGCACCGAAGATGACTATGTCTATTTTGAATTTACTCTCGACATTGAAGGGGAGAAAGTCTATGACGATATGGCTGTGGTCGGAACATTCAATAATTGGACACCGATGTGGGACTGGCGGTTGGTCTTCGATCCCGATTCGCGACGTTACTTAGCGCGTGGTTGGCTGAAGAGGGCCGTGCATGAGTATGAGTATGTGAGTGGGAAATGGAATGTTGATGAAGGAATCCTAGAGAGTCCCGAGTCAACATTGATCGAAGGTAATAGCGTCTATGCTTCACAGGTATGGTATGTGCTGGCCTATTATCGAGACCAGACCTCTCTTTCATATGATCGGATAGTCGGTGTAGGGGTTGATGTATCG
>JAGWAZ010000098.1 GCA_021296135.1 Chlorobiota bacterium
GAGCTGGTAATCAATTACGAAGAGCGAATAAAAAGGTACTATCACTATTAAATGACACAGTTAATTGAACACAACCTTCAAGACTCATATCTTGCCCTCCTTAAACACTTTGTTCTCCTCAGAACCCTTAAACCCCCTGAATCCATATCCTCCCACAACGAAACTCAAACCAAACACTATGCCTGATACCGTTTCGATCTTCTCTCTCATCAAGTGGTCGCCACTACACGTGTTGATACCGCTGGCGATCTTACAACGGTTGTGGGAACTACGAATCTCCAAAAGAAATGATCGAAGGCTGCGAGCAGAAGGAGCTATCGAGTTTGGAAAGGATCACTATCCGGCTATAGTTGTGCTTCATACTCTCTGGTTCGCCGCAATGATTGCAGAGATTGTTCTCCTGTCTCGTCCGGTCAACCCTTTCTGGCCAGTACTTCTTCCAGCCTGGCTCTTTGCTCAGGGCCTGCGTTACTGGACACTCAGAACGCTTGGTTCACGATGGACAACACGTGTTCTCGTTTTACTGGGAGAGAGGCTAATCGTAACCGGACCGTTCAAGTATATCCGACATCCAAACTATCTGGCAATAGTGGTGGAAATACTCGTTCTGCCTCTCGTCTTTAGTTGCTACGTGACCGCAATCACATTCTCTCTCGTAAATGCAGTTCTGCTTTGGATTCGGATCCGGACCGAAGAGAGGGCATGGAGGGAGCTTGGTAGAGAGAACGCTTAGTGCCAGGTCGGGTAGATTCAACATTCAAAAAACTTTTTCCATACTCACTTAAGTGATCTTTCCAGTCCAACAAGTCAATTTCATATTCAAAATCCCACAATGCATCGTAAGGAAGATTCCAATGTGCGGAACATCTGCTGAGCCAGATTGACATAGTCAAAGGATTCATAGAAAATCGGAGATATTCAGCATAGAGGGTATCACTACGTTGCAGGCAGTTTTCATAAAGCCTTAGAGTTACGTTGAGATATTTTTGATCATCAAAATATTCTGCATACTCTAATTCCTGCCGATTGTCTCGATTACGAAGAACTGCCAAGTGGTTCTCAATGGTTCTACGCTTTTCTGTCAGCAACGAATCACACAAGAGAATTATTCCCTTCGAAGTAAAGAGGTCGGCAATCTCAATAGGCCTTCCTGTCCTGCTGTCATAGTTAAAATATTCTGTGAAATACTCGCAGTATGCTCCACAACCTTCGGCAGAGATACCGATGGAAAAAAACTGAGTGTCGTTCCTCAACACCTCGAATGAGATGTCTGAAAGGACGGGAAACGGTTGTTCTTCCGAGCCCCAGACATTTTCGAAGATACTTTCATGCTCTTTGCCGATTTCAATGTCGAGGAATACATGTATCAGATCCCGATTGATTGAATCGGAGACTATTTCTCGTTTGTCGTGGTGAAGAAATGGAAAGGAATAAGTTGTCTCGGATTCAAATGGACTGACATCCTGTACTGTATCGATCCGAAATTCCTGTGCCATTCCTGAAGAAACGGGGTAAAGAAAGAGTGCAAAGGCGAGAAGCTTTTTCATCATAAGAGAATTGGATAATGATGCCATAGATTTGAAGAGTTAATAACACCACGCTTCGATCTTTTCTGCGTTACCGATCCTGTGATGTCGATTCCTGATTTTGACAGACGTTGTCCGCCTCTACACCCCCATTTACCTCTACTATTCCTTGTTCCTCCATCATGATTTCCCCTTCCTTGCGGTCTGTTGCATCACATCTCTTTCATCAATGTGGTCCACAGATTTCTTTTCCTCATTCTTAGATCAAAGGTCGCTACGCGACTCGAATGGAATCAATCGTGTTCGAACCGCGGGATTGATCCGGGGAAGACATCGTCCCAGCCGTAAACGGCTGGGCTATCTTCTACCCCATGCTTCCCTATGGCTATCAACCGAGCGTCGCTACGCGACTTGGAGAAAATTTCTCACAGTCGATTTACCTATTGTCTTTCCGCCAATTTAGACTATGTTTACAAGGTGTTCGGACGGGAAAGGAACTACAGTAACAATGATTAGTATCCGTCTCAAGACAATTTACTAATCCTTCAAACAAAGTTGAGGTGCGCTTTATGAAACGTTTTCGTCTCTTCATGGTCGCGCTGCTTCCAGCAGCATTCGTCCTTTGGACAACACCGTTGCTTGCTCAGGAAAGTGTCGCGCCGGATGGACAATTTGGTATTCAGGCCGGCACTCACGGACTCGGTGCCCAATACGCACTCAGTCCAAGCCTCCATCTCGGCAGCACGATAGGGGTTCTGTTTGGCGATGTACAAACCGATATTAACCTCGGTCCATACGTCAAATTTCTTCTTGAAGGAGAGATAAACCCGATGTTCAAAGTTGGAGCTGATCTTACTCTCCCGGAAGTAGGAGATTCTCAGGTCGATATTTGGGCTGCATTTGGGCTGGAGTACTTCGTTACTTCAAACGTCGGCGTTTTTGGATGTGTTGACATTTTCAGATACCGTGCGAGTCCTGATCCAACCAGTACCACCGTTGGTCTCTTTTCGAGCGGGCATGTGGGTATAGAGATGTTCATAGACTAAGTTCTATGAAAACCATTTTGCACAGCGAAGCCCGAACCGGCAGGTTCGGGCTTCGTCATTTTCAGGAGTCACTGTACTTTTCACCATGCGCTATCTCGGCATTGACTATGGAACTGCCCGCATCGGATTAGCAATCTCGGACGAACTCGGCATGACCGTCCGACCACTCAAGGTTCTTGCCTACTCAAAGAATGCCGTTGATGAGATTGCAGCAATTGTGGACCAAGAAAATGTAGGAGAAATTGTGATCGGTATCCCATACGATCTCAACGGCAAAGAGACCGAAACAACACGACTGACAAAGAGATTTGCTGAGAAATTGGGAGAATCGCTGGGACGCCCAGTTAACGAATGGGACGAAGCTCTCAGTTCCCGCAAAGCCCTTGAACGAATGGTAGAGGCAGGGATCAAGAAATCAAAAAGAAGGAAGAAGGGCATGTCCGATACCTGGGCTGCCACTATCATACTTCAGGAGTATCTTGAGTCGAAGGGTTGAGAGTCGAGGGTCCGGAGTCATGAGTTAAAGAGTTGAGAGTGCTTCGACTTTACCCAACCACTTTCTCCCTTCTATCTGCTCCTCTTGCTTGATACGAATCATCAGGCCGGCAATCAATCCGCCCAGACCTGCAGGAATTGCTGAACGTATCATTGCCCAGGCGATAACTGCCCACGGGGGTCTGGAGTCATGAGTCAAAGAGTTGAGAGATGCTTCATTTCCTGTGGCACCATATTCGGAATCTTAGTGCCGGCGAGATCGCTCTTGCCATCCAGAAGAGCTATCTTTACTCTTGTTGAAGTCTCGACCTGGAGCAATTCGGTTTCCAATGATGTTGAAAAGATTGTCAGAACCACAACTCCTAACATTGCCACAGCTAAAAGCCGGGCAATCCGCGCGGCCGCATTGTTGATTCTGGAAGCCCTTCCCGTAGAGGAAGTATCAACAGAATTCATCACAACCGTTGTCAACGGTGCAACGCTTAGAGACATTCCTACACCCAGCACAATGAGCGCTGGGAAAAATGTTGTCCGGTACGAACCACCAACTCCGGGCATTGCAAGAATTCCCATTCCAATCGCTACAATCACCGGACCACTTATTAACAACGTTCAAGGATTGATTTTCTCCATCAATCCTCATACAAATGGAAGAACTGCTCTTAAAGTAATTCTTTCCCACTCACAAACAAGAGAGGCATGAAAGAAATGCCTCTTTCATACCTCTCTTATTAATGTTAACGCTGTTATAGACCAGTTAGCATATCTGCCCTACCGCGAGGCCTGCCCATCGCCAAGATGGCGCGTAAGTGTCTTCTCCAGATTCTCGCCGCGCAAATCCCCTCCCGTTGCAAGGATAATGCCGCCCGGATCGACAAGGACAGGTTTCGGAATTCCCTGCACCTCAAATGCCTGTGCCAAATCGCTTTTGAAACCCCTCTTAACTGAACAGATGGAGACAACCACCGACCTCAATCAAGGGCAAAACCACATTAAAACTTTCCTTCTCAGCCAGCACTCCGAACATCCTGGCAAGAGCTACACATCCCGACATCCATCCCTCCGCCCTCATCCTTTATCTCTGCTTAACACCATCACCATGTATCTCTTACACCGCGCAAACTCCGCTGAGTCGAGCAACGCCATCTCCTCCTTCAGTGAGGCAATCTTTTTTCGGAAAAACCAGCGAAGAAGTTTGACCGTTCGAGGTCTGCGAGCGCGAATTTTCTCGGTTGCGATGTTGAAGGAAGGGAAGAGATAGCGATCAATCGCGCTTCGGGCAAGATCGAGCGTCGGAGTTGTGCGGTCTGTGATGTCCTCTTCATGCATAACGCGGAACCCATGTTCGGTGGCAAGTTGATCGAACCTGCTGATGCGATGACCACTCCTGGCCATGGGTCCATCTGCACCATCCTTCACAAAGTAGTCGGCAAGGATAATACGCCCATTCGGAGTAAGGGCACGGACAGCAACCACGAAGAGATCGGGGAGCGGGATATACTGCGCAGATTCGCTTAAGATCAGACAATCATATTGACGTTCCGGCTCGAACTCCTCAAAGCAACAGAAGTGAAAAGGGGCGCCATGTGTCAGCTCCATATACGGATCACGTTGATTGACATCAGGAGAGAGTCCCTCCACAACATAACCACGCTTCAGCAGGCTCTGACTCATGATTCCAGTGCCACATCCAACATCAAGAAGACTCTTTGCGTCCTCCGGAATCAGATCAATCAAGTGCTGTTCATATCTGGTCTGTGCAGCCTTGAGTCCGACAACTGTTCGTGGATCATCCGGTTCCCATAACCCGTAGTGGAGTCGTTCAAGTCCAAGTACCTCGTGATAAAACCGTAATGCCCGATCGTTCTTTGTCCGATTTGCCATGCTTCAGTATCAATCGCTTTAAGTTATTGAGCGGGCAAGGTTGTCGCGAGTAGGTCTAAGCAGAAGTAGGAAACGTTTTTTCTCTCTTCCAACTGATTCGTGACCTCCCCTTGAAATGGCGCAACTTCCAAGTTCGAAACTCTCTGTTTGGCATTCAAGGGATCGTAAAAAGAAGTTGGAGAAAAGTCGCCGAACCACGACATTTTTATCAACAGAAGCTCCTTAGGCAGTATGAAGCCCCGCGAAGGCGATATATTTCGGTCAATTGCAAAAGCAATGGATCTCAATTGGCTTCAGAACACCGTACATCACTTTCCGGCGATGAACACCCTCTCAGACTATCTTGACTTTCCTATCCGAATCATCGATAACGTTGTAATTAACGATCAAGCACACCACCGGATTCATGAATTGTGGGACATCTGCCTGCGACGCTCGCTTTTTGGCTGTCTCATTTTTGAATGTCGCCTTTCGACCGATTCCGATCTTGTTGATCCCCGGTTCTGTCTGTTTTCAACCGCAAAGAACAAGAATGCTATCCTTGACGTTGAGTTGCCCGGCACATTGACCAGAATTGAAAGATGGCGCTCAGCTCAAGAATTCCTCCGAAAGCTTGTGACCGAGAAGTCCCCTCTTTGGGGATCAGATCGATCGTCCCCGGTTGAAATTCGATGCCACAGGAAGCGCTCGCTGCTTCTTCTGTGCTCCGGAAGGGAGTGACGAGGTTAGCTTTGCCGAAGAGCGTGATATTCTCTTTTGCATTAATCGACGGGATTGCCGTTGGAGAAACCGACATTGAACTGAAGCAACCGATTGAGTCGCCCTTCTCTCGTCTTGGGTCAAACGCACGCCTCAACGTTGTCGGATGGATGTTTGGCCGTCCAACCAGCGGATTAAGACTTCAGATTGGTCTTTATCGATTCCGAACTCAAAGAGATGTTAATTCTCCACGCCATCAGGATGACGGCGCTCCCAGACTAAAATCGTGTGCTGTGCATGACCTGAATTCCCCCACCTCGCAATTCTTCCGTACATTTGTAGTTTCCTTTTGAATACACCACCACCGAACGCAGGTAACATAACTGACCGTGACGCACACGGAAACCATTCTTATTCTCGATTTCGGATCCCAGTACACCCAGCTCATCGCGCGGAAAGTGCGTGAGACGGGCGTCTACGCTGAAATCCACCCCTTCAACATATCGATGGAAAAAATCCGTGAGATCAATCCGGTCGGGGTGATCTTTTCAGGAGGTCCCTCCTCTGTCTATGCTGAGGGTGCTCCACACAGTGATTCAGCTATCTTTGAGCTTGGCGTGCCGATCCTTGGCATCTGTTACGGCTTGCAGTTGATTGCCTACCAGAATGGCGGAGCAGTCGACCGCTCGGCACGGCGAGAGTTCGGACGTGCACATCTGAGGATTGATGCAACTAACGAACCATTCCTTCGGGATGTACCATCTGAATCCATCGTCTGGATGAGCCATGGTGACTCTCTGACAAAGATGCCGGACGGCTTTGAGGTTATCGCCCACACAGATAACGCACCAATCTGTGCAATCGCCAATCAGGAGCGGAAAATCTATGGCGTGCAGTTCCACCCTGAGGTGAGCCATACCCCTCATGGCCTGGAAATCCTGCGAAACTTCGTCTACGACATCTGCAGTGCAAAGGGAGGCTGGAACGCCCGCGCGTTTATCGAAGCATCAAAAGAAGAGATACGAGCGAACGTTGGTTCCGACAAGGTGATATGTGCGGTCAGTGGAGGCGTCGACTCGACCGTGTTGGCTGTGCTATTGCACGAAGCTCTCGGCCATCAGGTCATACCGATCCACATCGACAACGGTCTGATGCGACAGAACGAATCGAAGCATGTCGTTGAGCTTTTCCGTGAACGATTTCACATCCCTCTTGATTTCGCTGATACAGGTGAACAGTTTCTGAAAGGACTCAAAGGTGTTGTCGATCCTGAACAGAAACGCAAGATCATTGGCAACACGTTCATTGAAGTCTTTGAAAAGGAAGCGAAAAAGTTCCCGGATGCAAAGTGGCTCGCTCAAGGAACACTCTATCCCGATGTCATCGAATCGGTCAGCTTCAAAGGTCCCTCGGTAACAATCAAGACGCACCATAACGTTGGTGGCCTCCCGGAGCGGATGAATTTTGGACTGGTGGAACCATTCCGCGAGTTGTTCAAAGATGAGGTCCGAGCGGTCGGCAGGTTGTTCGGAGTGCCCGAAGAGTTTATTGAACGCCATCCTTTCCCCGGACCCGGGCTTGCAGTCCGTGTGCTGGGCGAAGTTACAAGAGAACGGTGTGAGGTTCTCAGACAGGCAGATATTATATTCATTGAAGAACTGCGGGCCTTTGGGGAGTACAACAACAGTTGGCAAGCCTTCACGGTCTTGCTACCGATCAGTTCGGTCGGTGTGATGGGAGATGAGCGTACCTATGAGAACGTCTGTGCAGTTCGAGCCGTCACAAGCACCGACGGCATGACGGCTGATTGGACGCGAATCCCGTACGAAGTTCTGAATCGAGTGAGCAATCGCATCATCAACGAGGTGCGAGGCATCAATCGAGTCGTCTATGATATCAGCTCAAAACCACCTGCAACCATAGAATGGGAGTAGTTTGTGTGAATTGGAGAGTCGAGGGTCGAAGAGTTCGTAGTCGAAGGAAGATGTGTGTACGAACAGGAACGTGTAATATACTCCCCTGCTACCCATTACATACATGTATAGTAAGACACGATAGGCAACGCAAACAATATCTGTTCTACCAACCACCGTCCACTAACTGCTATCTACCATCTATTAACCACGATCTATTATGTCCGTAACCGTTCAACAATTCGATCCGAAGAAAGTATCAGCCGATGTCCTTGCAGTACTTGTACCGAGTGACAAGAAGGCATTCACCGAGGTAACCAACCGTGTACGAGAACTATGGAAACAAACAGCTTCCTTCTTTGAAACAAAGGATTTTGCGGGAGCAAAAGATTCAACCGCAATTGTCTATACCGGTGCAGCAAAAGCTCCTCGCTTGCTTCTGGTCGGAATTGGACGGTTGAAGGGTGTTGACGCCGAACCGTTGCGCCGCGCTGCCGCTGCTGCTGCCTCAAAGGCAGCCGAATACAAAGGAGGCCGGCTTGCCTTTATTCTTCCATCGATTGAAGGGTTGCAGAGGAAATGGATAACAACACATTTGGTAGAAGGGGCACTCCTCGCGAACTATCGCTATGACAAGCTGATCACGTTGAAAGACCGGAAACAACAAAGGGTCAAGAAGGTCTCGATTCTGACTGACACCAAGGAGTCGATAGCAAGTGTTCGTGATGCTGCACGTGATGGAGAATCGATGGCCGAGGCAACGTTGTTAGCGCGTGACCTTGCAAACGGACCGTCGAATGAAATCTACCCCGAATCGTTGGCAAACCGTGCAAAGGAGCTTTCAGAGCTCGGCCTTAAGGTTACGCTGCTCGACAAGAAGAAAATTATCGAGATCGGTATGGGGGGACTGCTTGCGGTAAATCAGGGGAGCACCAATCCTCCATTCTTTATCATCATGGAGTGGAACGGTGGTGAAGAAGGAGAGAAGCCGATTGTTTTTGTTGGTAAGGGAATTACGTTCGACACTGGAGGTATTTCGTTGAAGCCGGGAGCGAGCATGGGCGAGATGAAGATGGATATGGGAGGCTCGGCCGCGGTGATCGGCGCAATGCACGGAATTGCAAAACTTGGACTGAAGAAGAACGTTGTCGGGCTCATACCAACAACGGAAAACATGCCATCAGGCAGCGCCTATAAGCCGGGCGACGTTATCACCTTTCTCAACGGCAAAACTGCCGAGATCGACAACACCGATGCGGAAGGACGTCTGATATTGGCCGATGGCCTTACCTATGCCGATCGCTATAACCCGGCGGCGGTCATCGACCTGGCAACGCTGACTGGGGCTTGCATAATCGCACTCGGTCACTACTCCGCTGCCTTGATGGGGAACGACGACAGGCTGAAAGCACGAATCAAAAAGGCCGGTGACCATACATACGAGCGGGTGACCGAACTACCACTCTGGGAGGAATACGAGGAGCAGATCAAGAGCGAGGTCGCCGATGTAAAGAATACGGGCGGTCGTTCTGCCGGTGCTATTACTGCCGGACTCTTCCTGCAACACTTCATCGGGGATTATCCCTGGGCGCACATCGACATTGCGAGCGTCGGCATCAACCCGAAACCCTACGGGTACACACCAAAGGGAGGTACCGGATTTGGCGCACGGTTGTTGGTCGATATGGTACGAGAGTGGGATGCCGGAGAAGAGTAAGTACAAACAGAGCGCCACCATCTTGGTGGCGCTCCATCCATACTTGCACTTGCTAGTTGAATCTACTCTAAGTCGTTTTCTGTACTACTGCCTACAACTGGCTCCCAGTTCTCCAAATCATTGGAAATATAGAAGGTTGTTTCTCCTGTTTCTTCG
>JAGWAZ010000099.1 GCA_021296135.1 Chlorobiota bacterium
CAACTACTATCCATTCGGCATGCTACAACCGGAGCGGAGTTGGAGCACAGAGAAGTATCGGTACGGCTTCAACGGAAAAGAGATGGATAACGAGACCCACATTCTTCTTTATTGGAAGAAGATTGCTTTTTCTGTTGAATGCTTTATGATTTTATGAACTCATTTTTCTCCCTTTCTGTCACGTTTTGGTCTTTTTCGACCCAAAAGGACACACCTCTCCCTTGTTTATGCCTTTGACTGTGATAGGTCTTTGCCATTAGTTTGAGATTACTATTCGTTTTGCCCCTTCCCAATCATTCAACGGCTCGTCACCTTGTTCACGCATAGCTTCTTCAATATCCCGTACTATAAGAGTTCGCTCTCCAGTTTGTATCATTCAATCATCTCATGAAGTTGATGGCCAGCATTATCAATAGAGAGTGTATCCATAGCTATTATCCGTTCTCGTTCTGTTTATGAGATTACGCAAAATTGAGGGAGTAGAGAAGTTCTTCGTGTCCCTTCCCTCCGTTACACATTCTTCTATGCTTCCCTTCATATCTTCACGCTGTTTTGTGAACGAACTATAAGAATATATCGAGGTTTCAAGAAGAACGTATGCACCGGAATCTTCAACCGAATTCATCGCTTCGGAACATTGCCATTATTGCTCATGTCGATCATGGCAAGACAACGCTTGTCGATCACATGTTTCGACAGAGTGGTGTCTTTCAGACTCACCAGGATGTGAACGACCGGGTGATGGACAGCATGGACCTGGAACGTGAGCGTGGAATCACTATCGCCGCAAAGAACTGTTCAGTCCGCTGGAATGGTGTCAAGATCAACATACTCGACACTCCGGGTCACGCCGATTTTGGAGGCGAGGTGGAACGGGCACTCGCAATGGTGGATGGAGCTCTCCTGCTTGTTGACTCAAGCGAAGGGCCACTGCCGCAGACCCGCTTCGTGCTGAAAAAGGGACTGGAGGGAGGGAAAGCAATGATTGTTGTGGTGAACAAAATCGATCGCCCTGATGCACGCCCTGATGAAGTCCTGAACGAAATCTATGATCTCTTCATTGACCTCGACGCAAACAACGACCAGATCGACTTCCCGGTTCTCTATGCTATCGGTCGTGACGGCATTGCAAAGCGAAGCCTGGACGAAGAATCGAACAGCCTTGCTCCTCTTCTGGAAACGATCGTCGAACACGTACCACCACCACATTACGACCCTGATGAGCCGTTTCAGCTTTTGGTTGCTGATCTTGATTACAACAATTATCTCGGTCGCCTTGCCGTTGGGAAAGTAGCTAACGGAAGCGTAAAAGGAAACGATAGCCTCGTCTGTATCAATGATGAAGGAAATGCTCTTCCCCTCCGTGTCTCGAAACTTCAAGCCTATGAAGGAGTTGAGGTAAAAGAGGTAGAAAAGGTAGGTCCGGGAGACATTGCGATTCTTGCTGGTATTGAAGAGGTTCACATCGGTGATACGATCTGCAATGCTGATGCACTGAAAGCGCTTCCACGCATCTCCATTGACGAGCCAACAATTTCAATGCGGTTTGGTCTGAACACATCTCCATTGGCAGGACTTGAAGGTGATAGTGTGCAGGCAAAGAAAATCTATGACCGACTTGTGCGAGAGACACTCCGGAACGTTGCTCTGCAAGTGGAACAGACCAAGGATGACACAAGCTATGTTGTGAAAGGGCGTGGTGAATTTCAGATGGCGATCCTGGTCGAGACGATGCGACGTGAAGGGTTCGAGATGAGCGTTGGGCGTCCAGAGGTCATCAACAAACGGATCGACGGACAACTCTGTGAACCGATAGAACATCTCTTCATTGATTGTGGTGAGGAGTTTACTGGCATTGTCACCGAGAAGTTGCAACGTCGTAAAGGACGGATAACCAACATGGTAAATCATGGTACCGGTCGTGTTCGCATGGAGTTCAGTCTTCCGTCCCGTTCGTTGATCGGCTACCGGAGTGAGTTCTTGACCGACACGAAAGGGACAGGGTTGATGAACTCTTACCTCGATGGGTATGAACCCTATCGTGGCGATTTCCCGACACGATACACCGGCTCGCTTGTCAGCGATCGCGCAGGAAAAGCTGTCACCTACTCGCTACTGAACCTTGAACCACGAGGCGAGCTCTACATAAGGCCGGGAGATCCGGTCTACGAAGGGATGATTATTGGCGAGCATAACCGGGAGAATGACCTGAACGTCAACCCTACAAAGGAGAAACATAAGACTTCGATTCGTTCTTCAACAAAGGAGACAAGCGAGTATATACGACCAATTAAACCCCTAACGTTGGAGAAAGCAATCGACTTTATCAAAGAGGACGAAATGATTGAGGTGACCCCGCAGAGCATTCGTTTGCGGAAAGTTGAGCTTTCAGCAACCAGGCGATATACGATGCGAGCTAGATCTGTGAAAAGTGGCGAATGACGAATGTCAACTTTCGAGTTCGTTTCCGAACTTCCTACTTTTAACTTCATATAGTATTAGTACTTCGCCCTGGAGGATGTTATCTTTTGATGGTCAATCATCCAGCCCCAATGTACCACGAACAATGCCAAAGGAAATCGAGTGCTAATGCGAAATTTGCGAGAGAAGTTCACTCTTATTAACTCCCGACTTCAGTCGGGTGAGTGGGAGACCTTAACCCTCGCATTAACGGCTTCCAGTCGTTTTATTGTCTCTGCGTTAACTGTAGTCGAACTGAAATCTTTGCTAGGAAAATTTCGATAACAATTCTATGCACACCAACATCACACGAGAAGAAGTTCAGCGGGTCGCAAAACTGGCAAAGCTGCGGTTCAGCGATGATGAGATTGATTCTTTCACCGAGCAGTTCAACCGGATTGTCGCCTACGTTGAGAAGCTGAACGAAGTTGATTGCGAAGGGGTTGAGCCGATGGCACGAGTCGGGAAGGATATTACGCCACCACGTGCTGACGAGCCTGAAAAGATGTTGGAGCCGGCCGAGGCATTGAAGAACGCGCCTAAAAAAACCGAGGGATTTTTCAGCGTTCCAAAGGTTATCGGAGATGGGGTTGAATAGTGTCTGAGTCGAGAGTCGAAGGGGCATGGGTCGAAGGGTCGAGAGTCGGGGGTTGAGATGGGTTAACCGATTGCCGACACCAAGTTCAAAGTTTTACTAACTACTAACGCACCAGTTCGTAGAGTTAACCATGAAAGTTGCTGCGATCATACCAGCACGTTATGCTTCAACACGACTTCCGGGCAAGGTGTTGATTGAGCTTGCTGGAAAGCCAATGATTCTGCACGTCTGTGACAACGTCGCTCGTGCAAAACGTGTAGAACGAGTTGTGGTAGCTACCGACGATGAACGAATTGCCGAGGTTGTACGCGAAGGGAATCATGAGGTTGTGGTGACTTCTTCTGATCTACCCTCAGGAACAGACCGTATTGCTGCTGCTGCTCGTGAACTTAGTCTGGAAGGGGCTATTCTTAATGTTCAGGGAGATGAGCCGATGATTGACCCGGATGTTATCGACAAGGTGATCGATCGCTTTGCTTCATCGGATGCCGACTGCGTAACCCCGATCGTAAAGATCGACTCAATAATGTCTCTCTTCGATCCCGATACCCCAAAGGTGGTGATGCGAGACAACGAAACTGCACTCTACTTTTCCCGCACGCCAATTCCCTTCTTTCGCGACCGTGCTCCGGAAGAATGGCTGGACGTTCATACGTTTCATCGACATGTTGGCTTGTATCTCTACAAGGCCGAGTCTCTTGAACGCTTCGTCAATTCTACTCCGTCTCATCTTGAACATGCCGAACAACTCGAACAACTCAGGATGCTCGGACTCGGCATGTCAATCCTCTGCGTTGAGGTTGACTATCATGGACTATCTGTCGATTCACCGGAGGATGTGATGCGAGTTGAGGGAATGATTGGACAAAAGATATAAGAGAAGGGGGAAGATAGGAGGGAGAATGTAGGGTTTCTATTCTACATTCTCCCTGCTACCTATTTATCAAAATATGAAGATCTCAAACCAGACAGTTGTCATTATTACCGGAGCAAGTTCAGGTATTGGCAAAGAGCTTGCACTGGCCCTTTCACGAAAGGGGGCGCGGCTCGGACTGATTGCCCGCCGCGCCGACAAACTGAACGACGTTGCATGGGAAGGGATGAAAAAGGGAGCAACCGATGTCTGGGCAATGGCTTGTGATATTACTGACCGAACCGCATACTCCGAAGCTATCGAAGAGATTATTACGGGGTTTGGTCGAGTTGATGTTCTGGTAAATAACGCCGGTGTTGGGCATGTCGGATATGTTGAGGATACACCGGATGAACATATCGAATCGGTCTTCGCTGTCAACGCCTTTGCTCTGTGGTATGGAGCAAGTGTTGTTCTGCCCCACATGAAGAGGCAAAAGAACGGGCAGATCATTACAATATCCTCTCTTGCAGGCGTAATGCCCTTCCCGGCAAATGCTGCCTATGTTGCCGCAAAACATGCTGCAGTCGGCTTTACTCGTGCGTTACGCTCCGAACTTGCCGGGACCGGTATCGATGCAATGGTTGTTCTGCCTGCGGGAACAACCACCGATTGGTCAACGCTTACTGAAGGCGGGCCGATTCTTCCGTTGTTTGAGTATGAAGGGAAACGTGGAGCAGAGATTGCTGCAGAACTTGAGATTGAAACACCCGATATGCCGTCCCTCCTTCCACCCGAAGAGATTGCCAGACAAATTATGGAGTTGATTGAACATCCGGTCCCAGAATATCATACTCATCCCGGCTCACGGGAACTGGCAGAGGAGTATAGAGTGAATCAGCTTGAACTTGAGAATCGGCTT
The DNA here is from genome assembly GCA_021296135.1 of Chlorobiota bacterium. Taxonomy (GTDB): domain Bacteria; phylum Bacteroidota; class Ignavibacteria; order OLB7; family OLB7; genus JAGWAZ01. The sequence goes on from JAGWAZ010000099.1 coordinate 4,834, forward strand.
CATCCGTTCTGGCTGGCAAATCGTGAGGGATATCTCAGGTTGCAGGACAAGAGAAGGGAGAAAGCAGGGAGCACATAGCCCCGGCGTTTATTCTGATAGAGTCAAGAGTGGGGAGTCAAGAAGCTTCTACCCTGCAATTATCGACTATCAAGCTATAGCTGATAGCTCAAAGCTTTACTGAGATTGTATCTCCTAATATTCTACCTCCTACCTTCTATTCCTCGTCAACGCAATAATCGTGATGTCGTCCGAGCGACCTGCACCATCAACATGCTCTTCAACGTCGTCACGAATCAACCCAAACAACTTTTCAGCCGGCTCTCTCTTGTGCTGACTCAGCAACCGCATAAGTCGCTCTTCACCATATTCGTCACGATGGACGTTCATCGCTTCGGAGACGCCATCGGTGAAGATTACAAGCCCATCTCCTTCCTTTAGCTCAATCTGTCCGACCTCATACGGCACAGTGGTTGGCATGATCCCGAGAATCAACCCACCTTCCTGTAATAGGGTAATCGAGTTTTCAGAAACGTGATAAGGGGGATTGTGTCCGGCATTCACATAGTCGAATTGTCCCGACGCTGGATCGAGTAACGCGATAAATGCCGTGATAAACTTGTCTGCAGCGGTATTGTCGTGAATCAGATCATTGACCCGCGCAGCCAAATCATCCAGAGAGAGCCTTAAAGGAGCCAATGCTCGCAATGCTGCCTGAACATTTGCCATTAAAAGCGAAGCAGGAGTTCCCTTACCGGAAACGTCAGCAATGGCAATGAGTAATCGACCATCAGGAAGAGAAATCACATCATAACAATCCCCCCCTACTTGTCGTGCAGGGAGAGTTCCAGCAGCAATTGCGTAGCCATTGATTTCAGGCAACGACGAAGGCAATAGCTCCTGTTGAATTTCCCAGGCAATCCGCAGATCCTCTTCAAGCCGTCGCTTCTCTATCATCTCCTCCAGTAACCTGGCATTCTCCAGAGATGCAATTGCCAGTCCTCCAAGAGCGCCAAGATATTCCAGATCTTCGGCATCAATGCCGTATTGCAAACGTTCTCCAACCAGTAAAATTCCTTCGCTCTCCCCTTGAGATCTCATAGGGATGGCAGCTCTTGCCCCAAGGGAAAAGAGTTTTGGCCACTCTGTCTCGTTAATCAACTCCCCTTCACCAGTTTGCAACTCAGCAAGAAGATCATCAGGAGCTTCCTCACTGAATCGGTTGACAATCGCATGATAACCATGCCCTTCACGCAGATAGAGAGCATATCGCGTAACGGCCATCTCCCCCATCAAGGTATAGCCAAGGAGGTGCGCAATTTCACTCCCTTCCAACAGTCCACCGAACGCCCGACTCGACTCGAACACAGAGCGAAGACGTCGTACCCTCCGCTCAAGGCGCCGATTTGTGTCGTGCAAGGTGCTGCGAATCAAAGCACCTTCAACAGCAATAGCTGTGATAGCGCCGATCACCAACGCGTAGTTCGTTTCGTTCTCACTTAATGAATCGCTAACAAGACTTCCCCCAAGAAGCGCCAAAGCAAATGTCTTCTCTGCAAAACAGATAGGGAGGATATAACGAATCCCCTCTTCATAAAGATTAACCGAAACAGATTCCATGGGCGCATCATTAACAGCATACAACTCCTGACCTGCCTCCCCTTGCCAACGGATAGTTGTATCTGTAAGCCGATATAGCCCGCCCCGTACCTGCTCGACGATAAAGAGATCATCTGCAATCGGCACCGCAATAGCACCTCGGGAAAGACGCAGCTTTCCCATCAGCGATAGTAACGCAGCGCCATAGATGCGATCGAGATCATCCGACTGATTCAATAATCGGCTGAACTCAAGAAGTGCGTTAATATCGACCGCACTTGTTGCTTGAACAGGGATCAGTGGCATCAGGCTAATTAAAAAAGGAGCAAGTCATTCGACTGAACACATCTTTCCTTTTTGAATTTTGCATCTCATGTTTTTACTCTCTTGTCCAGGCAATATAGTCTGTCAGAAGTGGTTCGCCTCCAGCTTGCCGAACTGCAAGAGCGATCTGCCCTCGATGATAACCTCCATGAATTAATACATGGGTCAGGATATCGCGAACCGATGAATCATATTCGATACCCTTGGTGTTTGTATAGACTACTCGCCCTTCGAGATCATCATCTCTGAGTCCGGTAATGAACTCATTCCAGTCGCGAGCGTTATCTTCGATCAGTTGTTCACAATCATCCCACGACATCTTAGGCCAGACAACAAGACCCTTGTAATCGTCTCCACGCATTCTCCACATCCAGAGCCGTTTTGCCTGAAGAAGATGGGCAAAAACTTCTCGAATTTTCGTACTGACATTGTTCATCGAACGAAGCTGATGAAGAACCCTCCGGTTCACCTCATTGTCGTAAATGTAAAGCCGTGCGAAAGATTCAACAGACATGGTGGTCAATGAAAAAGGAAAAATTAAAAAAACAACTCAGGTTCTTGATTACTACTCTTGTATCTCACCTTTTGAATTTTGCATTTAATACGTCCCTCCGGTACTCCATTCGGAAACTCGGCAGCAATTGCTTTCTCGATCCGTTCAATTCCGTTCTCAGGATAAGGATGAAAAGATTCAGCAGAAGAAAGAACGTGCCTGCAATCAATCCGGCATAAATTACTGCTTGGCTATTCACAAGAAGTCCTGGCACACTTTGTGCTTTTGTCATCATCGTTCTATAAAGAATGGCCAAACCTGTACCTGTTGAATATACGCTATCAACTGAACTGCTCCCCAAAAACTGGACAAGTATCTAAGGCCCACATTCAAGTCTGAAGTGCAACAGGTGGAGGAGCTTTACCACAATATACTTCCCAGGGTGTCTTCCACCCCAG
>JAGWAZ010000100.1:0-7516 GCA_021296135.1 Chlorobiota bacterium
GTCTGGGGTGGAAGAGACCTTGGGAAGTATATTGTGGTAAAGCTCCTCCACCTGTTGCACTTCAGACTTGAATGTGGGACTTGAAACGACTATGCTCATGACCTGTGAAACTATAAAAGAGACACGACGTGATGACATCAAAGAATGGAGTCACTATGATTCTTTGCTTTGGACTGATAAGATGAAAAGTAGAGGGACATATAAAAACCCTTACTACGAGCATGTCATTCGTAGAATCGCATCACGGTTCAGCAAATTGCTCAATGACAATGAGATTGATAGCAAAGTGAGCTAATAGCACTATTCTTATCAGTGCTTCAAAGAATTCCAACTTTGATTTATCTGGTGCAAATTCCCAATGGCGGATTTTGTGATTGTTTGATAGAACAATCACAAAATCAACGAACTCCCTATACTTACTCCTATACCAAAAATTGAAAATCCTCGAATTTGAATCAAATTCGAGGATTTTTGCTCAATATCGTGAACCGGCAGGGAATCGAACCCTGGACCCACAGATTAAAAGTCTGTTGCTCTACCAACTGAGCTACCGGTTCAATCGCTTCGATAGATGCTGGTGCTCCCGGAAGCGAAGCGGAAAGTTATCCCCCCTTGCCAAACCAGGCAATTGTTTGTTCAGAATGAAACAAGATCGGTCGGAAGTCTGAAGAGTTTAAGAGTTCATTGAGTTGAGCAGTCGGGAGTCGAAGAGTCGCGGGTCAAGAGTTACTCTCAAGATCGGTAATAATCTAAGCACTAAGCTCTACTATCTAAGTCCAGAGAATTCGAGAGAAACGATCCTGAAGTCTGACGCCCGAAATCTGTTTAACACTCCCATCTCAAAACGAAATCAAATCACTACGGGCGGGAAGTCCAATAAGGCCTCGCACTACACGGGCAATGCCATCCGGCATCAGGTCAAGCTCACCAAGGAGTTCTTCCGCTTGACCGTGTCCAACGAAGTCGTCTGCTGGCAAGCCATGTACAAGGACGTCGACCGTATGTGCGTATGGCTGGGTGGAGATATACTCAAGAACGCCACTTCCGAAGCCACCTGCAACAACGTTGTTCTCCACCGTCACCACTTTATTAAACCTCTCGCATATCGAGTCGATCATCTCCGTATCGAGCGGCTTGGCAAATCTTGCGTTTACAACCTCCGCAGAGAGTTCCTCTTCAGCAAGCAGATCGGCTCCCTCCATTGCGTGCCAGACCATATCACCTATGGCAAGTATCGCAACATCTTCACCCGTACGCATTGTCTCAGATTTGCCAATCTCGATCTCGGTCATCTCAAGGGGCATCTCTACACCAACACCGACGCCACGTGGATAACGAAGAGCAATCGGTCCCTTTCCATAGTTCGTAGCAGTGTAAAGCATATCACGCAGCTCAGCCTCATTCTTAGGAGCCATCACTACCATATCCTGAATAATCCGCAGGTAGCTCAGATCGAGTGCCCCGTGATGTGTCGGCCCATCAGCGCCGGCCAACCCGGCACGATCGAGAGCAAAGACAACAGGAAGATTCTGGATCGCGCAGTCGTGCACAATCTGATCGAAACCGCGTTGCAGGAACGTGCTGTAAATAGCGACAATCGGAATGATCCCTTCTGTGGCAAGACCGGCAGCAAAGGTAACGGCATGTTCTTCGGCAATGCCGACGTCAAAGAACCGATCAGGAAGCTTGGCCTTGAAGGGATTCAGTCCTGTTCCGTCAGGCATTGCTGCAGTGATCACAACAACCTTTGGGTTCTTCACGGCAATCTCTACTGCCGCCTGACCAAAGACATCCTGATACTTTGGTGGCTTCGGCTTTGCGTTCGGCGACTTGATTGCTTTCCCCGTAATCTTGTCAGTCGGACCACCAAGGGCATGGAGTCGTTGCTTCTCGTCCGCCTCTGCCGGGGCAAAGCCTTTCCCCTTCTGTGTCATTACGTGCAGGAGAACGGGACCATCGATTGTCTTTGCAAAGTTGAAGAGATCAACAAGCTTGGTCACGTTATGTCCGTTGATCGGCCCGAAGTACTTGAATCCAAGCGCTTCAAACATCATACCCGGAGTTAGAACAGCACGAACTCCATCCTCAATACGCCCGGCCACTTTGCGGAACCGATCTCCCCACGCTCCGAACTCGCCACTGATGTCCCAGATGCTCTCCCGCATCTTCTGGACAACCGATTTCTGAGCAATGCGAGTGAAGTAATTGCTGAAGGCCCATTCGTTCGGGGCAATCGACATCCGGTTGTCGTTCAGCACAACAATGATGCGGCGACCTTGTAACCCACAGTTGTTCATTGCCTCGTACGCCATACCTCCGGTCATCGCACCGTCGCCTATGATGGCGGCAACGTGATAATTGTCACTGTTCAGATCGCGTGCGGCTGCCACGCCAAGCGCTGAGGAGATCGACGTAGTGGCATGTCCGGCACCAAAGACATCATACTCACTTTCACCCCGCTTCAGGAAGGGACTCAGTCCGTCTTTCTGCCGAATGGTGTGCAACAACTCCTTTCTTCCGGTCAGAATCTTGTGGGGATAACCTTGGTGTCCTGTATCAAAGATTAGCTTGTCACGAGGGGTATTGAATGCATAGTGTGCTGCAACTGTCAGTTCTACAACGCCAAGACCGGCGCCAAAATGTCCTCCAACCTGACAGATTACATCGATCATGAACTGGCGGACTTCCCGACTCACTTGGCGGAGTTGGTTGCGGTAGAGCTTTCGTAAATCTTCTGGGAGATCAATCCGTTTCAACAGAGGATAATCGTTAAGATTGATACTCTGTCCATTAACGTTGATCGTCCCGTTCGTTGATAATCCCATGCTTCTCTTATGCATATTCACTCAGAGGCGTTGAAGCCCTTTAGACGAAGTTACGCATTCTTTGTTTCTAACAGAAAGAAGGTAAAAATGATTCCTCGTCGTGCTAAGAATAGTGAGTTCATGTGTCGAGAGGTGAATGGAGTTGGTAGAGTAAGAGAGTTGATCACGAAGTCGAAGGGTCGAGGGTCAAAGAGTCCTTTTCCTCAATACTTGTAGCGGTCCAAGCACTAAGTTCTACGATACTAAGTACTAAGGTCTAAGCTCTACTATCTACGTTCATTACGCCTATCTCGCCAAGAAAAGCACGAGAATTGCAGAGAAACGCTTCTCTTCTTTTCCGTCTTTTTTCCTTTGCGACTTTGCGTGATGCGATTTACTGTGCTACAGCAACCTTCTCTATCACTTCAACGGTCTGCCCCTCTTCTCCCTCAAGGCCTGTCAGAGCCACTCGTAACCTGTAGAAATAGACCCCATTCGCCACGCGGTGCCCATCTCGATCATGTCCGTCCCACGGCACCTGCACAAACCGATCTGTCACGTTTTGCGCCTCAAGTGTCCGAATCTTCCGACCGCCAGCCGTAAAGATATCAATCTGTACATCGAGCGGACGAGTCTGGTTATGGCGGAACAGGAACTTTGTCTCCATCCCCATCGGGTTCGGATAATTCACCACATCGGTCACCAACAAGTCATTTGCCTCACCTTCAAGAATTCTGAAATAGGCTGTCGCCTCAGCAGGATTGTTGAAGATATCCCAGGCACGAACCCGAACCTTGTACTCTCCCGGCACCAGATCAAGCAACTCGCGCTCGGCCGATCCCTGCCGGTAATCTTCGGGTAATGTTGTGTAGAACTCGGTCAGGTCGATTGAGTTCGGATTCTCATCGATCCAGGCTTCGATACGGTGACCAAGACCGGCTCCGGAGGCATTGATACCGCTCGTGTCCATCAGATCAACAATAAGCATCGGCGTTGGCGTTACCACGTCTCCACTCCTGAAACTACGATCATCAAGGTAGATGTCTATCTCCGGACCATCCCACTCGGGAATCGATATTGTATCCGAACCGTACACTTTCAGATTGCATGTCGCTCCGGCAGCATCCCCTTTTTCATCGTAGGCATAGACATACATACGCGCTGTCGATGTAGAGTCGAAAGCAATATCTTTTGGCAAACGGAACTGTGCGGTAAAACGACCATTCTCCACAATAGCCGGTCCTCGGAAGAGCTGACCGCCCAGATCAGTCATGGTATAATGTAATTCAACTCCGCGCTCTACATCAACGAAAGATTTGTCAACATCGGCATCATAGACTATAATAGTAGCTATGCCATTAAAGTCCTCTCGAAGTTCTCCTTGTCTGCTTTGAATCGACCCTTCAACGGTAACCAACGAAAGTGCGCCAATCGTTACGGTATCTTGAGAGACGTTATGGCCATTGACCGAACCAATTGCAACCGAATCCCGAGGAAAATTTAAGCGCATCGATGGATCTCCAAAAATCAAGTACTTTTCATCGTTAGAAGGGTCGGCGCCAGATCGAGTTTTTGTAGCCAACAATGCATCCCCTAATGGCAGGAATCCATTTACCGAGTCACGCAAAAACAGTCCCGCAAAATAAGCACGCATCAACCGATTATTAGCTCCGATATAGACAGCCCGTGTTGTGGCAAGAACAACCGCTGCTCCAGCCCCCTTTCGGAGTAGAAAAAGCTCTCCACCAGAAAATTCTTTCGGATTATCGAATCGTCCGAAGTTGCAGGTTACAGCCATTACCATTGTCAGGATAGAATCGTTCGTCAGCTGTGGAATAAACTTATCTTTTTGCAAAAGCTGTTCATGCGCCCAGACCTTCGCATTGCCATGCCCGACCCAATTGACCAGAAGGGCTCCCCGGTTCATCCATTGCAATATATCCTGCGTAGCACCTGGTTTCGTCCTTGTTGTAGTCTGGACAGTCGTATACTCTGGTAAATATATCTTTCGAGGTTCTATCCAATGGGGCAGATAGTCACGTTCAAGACTTTCCGCTTGACCAACGAAACCACTGCCCTCATAAAGAGGCAGATCATCATCGGCAGCAAGTATAATCCGTTGTCTCCAATTTCCAAACGTCTGCTGAGACTCATAGGCCTTGATCTTTTCAACAACTATTTTCGCTTCCTCAAGCGTTGTGGCCGGTATACGTCCCGGCGCGAGATCGATGAAGGAGTCATCACCATCAACACGAACGAAGAAGTCATCGTAGACACTTGTGTTGATGTCGTTAAAGCTGTCAGTTTCGCCATCTGTATAGATAGGGAGGTAAGTTGGCTGGTCCGCAATGATGTTTCGATAGTCGTAGTTGCCGTCACCAATCAATAGGAGATAACGGGGCTTCTTGCTCCATTTATGATAAGCATGAGCAACGTAATCACGAATTGCGGTTGGGTCGAGGGAGCCGTTCGAGAACTCCGTATATATCTCTTCGGTTGTCACGAACGACGCGGTGAACTCTCCACCCCCGTTGCGATAGGCTACGTACTCTTCGGCAGCCGCTGTGAAATCCTTATGAGTAATAACCAGGATATCGGTAGACTGATCCTTGTTCCGCAGATCGGCAAACTGGGTAGTCCTGACGTTCGATACGCGCTTCGCATTCTCAGGTGAGCCGATAAAGTAGCGACGCCGGGCAGTTGGATCGCTTGTAAGTGGCGCACGGAAGATAAACTCTCCACCCGATGCCGAGATCGGGTTGATCCGCACCGGATTGACGGGATCGGTCACGTCAAGACCAATCAGGTTGTTTGTATTAAATCGACTGACCCGATACTCGGCGACCCCATCACCGGTCGGCGACTCAAATACAATCCTGTTGTTGCTATCCGCTTCCAGCTTCCGACCGTAATGGATTTCGTACCAGTCAAGATAAGCCCTTGCATCCTTGATATTGTGATACGAGATTCCGAGCAGACTTCGATTGTCGGACGCAATTTTATTAGCATCGACTGTATAAACTTTCTCACTAATGCTTGCGATATGTCCCTGGCCGAAGCCCCAGGGGAGCATGAACCGGGGGCCGAGCAACTCACCGTTCTGTTCAATCGAAGCGGTTCCGGCTCCGTTCGGTGAGTATTGTGCAAGCCGGACACGATAAGTGACCGGATAAGACCTGTCCAGGCCAATCAACTCCCTGGTAAAAACCTGTTTCTCTTCTGGCCGGAACTTATCGACAGTAAAGTAATATCCGAACCAATCCCGGCCACCACCATTTCCACTGTTTCCCTGAGCAATCGCGTTGGTCGCCTCTTTTTCAAACAGTAATCGTGCAATCCCATACGTAGGAGTAACCGTCGGACGGCCCGGATCAGATTGCATTATTGGGAAGTTTCGTGTGACATCGCCATCAACGGCAACTATATAACGAACTTTCTTCACATAGGGGTTGTTCACGCGACGAGGGATTGAGTCCGAGCTTTGCCGATAGCGCCAACCGGTTGTGTCTACTCCATAAAAGAGGACACGAGATACTTTTCCATTATCCCGCTCTACAATAACCGGCACCTGGTTCATCTTGTTATTCAGCGCATCAGGAACTCCCTCCGGTAATGGTACACCATGTCCACCATAGACTGCGACATCTTTTATCGAGGAAGGATTTATGTCGACGGCTTCAAAATCCTCTGTAAGTATCTCGTAAAGCCCTTCACCATCGGTCTCCACGCAAAACCACGCGCTCGCAGCCCCCACACTTGTGGAACGGAAAGCTGCTTTGGATCTTGAAGGAGCAACCCAGGACATCGCTTGGTCACCATTAATGACCGATGCTCTCAAACCAGGCATGAGACTCCGAGATGCTGGTCGATTGCTTACCGGAGAAGCAGCCCCAAAACGCAATCTGAGACGAATCCGTTTGACCACTTCGATCTTGTTCGCTCCGGCAGTATACCGAACCGGCGACACAATGATCTCTCCAACGTGATGGCCGCGAGCGACTCCGCTATAACGGAACTCAACCGCCGGTGCATTGGGCACATAGGAGAGATATGCAGACTCATTGACGTCCCGTTTCTCAGTGTAGATCCCCTGTTCATCCTGTACAAGGAAAGGTGCAGGTGCAATACGACCAAAACGCGGCTCATCATACTCTACAGACAAAACTTCAAGACGACTCCCTTCAGGGATTGGCAGACCGACCGTAACTGTCATACGAAGTTCCATTGGTGAGCCTGGATTATTCTGGTTGGCGATAGTTGCGTCGAGTACTCTCGGGAAAAGTTCTCCCCCAGGAAGAGTCCTCCAATCAACCTCTGGTCTGATATCCAACTCAAGGAACTCGCTTGAGGAGTGAACAAGGGTCACCCCTGCAACGTCCTGAGCCGAAAGCCCTATAACTGAAAAGAGAAGCCAGGCAAACGCAACCAGACTCCAACGTATTGGACGAGAATATTGATGAAAGTGATCGACGTTCGGATTCATGCTGTCGACAGTATCTATAGTGACTGAGTTTTTTTGCTGATTCAGGGAGAAGGGATGAAGGCAAAAATGAGCTTGATCCCTTAAACCTTCCACTGATGTGCTTTTCCCTGCAATTAATACCTGTTCTTCGGAAATGGGGACAAAGACCGTTTTATCTTCTATCGCTTTTCTCTTCGGTAGATAACGTTTCCCTGCAATGCATATTGACCGTATAAACTTCACACCGAAA
>JAGWAZ010000100.1:7529-16906 GCA_021296135.1 Chlorobiota bacterium
TTCTCTTCGGTAGATAACGTTTCCCTGCAATGCATATTGACCGTATAAACTTCACACCGAAACAGGTACCAAACAAGGGAGAAATTTGTACCCATGGATCAAATCAGGACAGAGGTAGAAAGGATACGGGCGGAATCGATTCTTCATCCCTCATCTCTGTTTATCCTCTCCCCAATCATTGTTGTAGGTGGACATACTCATACTTCATAACTTTTAACTTCTTTCCTTCCTTACACGTCCAGGTACTCCTTCCAATGCCGAAACAGTTTCCAGGTAGAGTAGACATCCCGTAGGCAGTACTCGGCAATCGTCTTATGTTCTCCTTCGGCAAAGAGCTTAGGTACCATATCGCCTGTTATCCCTTCCTCTTTTGGTGAGGTTATTCCGAACACCTTGCAGTAGAAATCGAGATTGAAGCGTTTGAGTGGACTGTTCCTGGAAGAGAAGCTGAAGAATGCCAATTCATCCTGCAGGTCGGTGTGGAGGTCGTAGCGATAGCGGGTTCCACCCATGAGGTTTCGACTTGGCCTGATGCCAAGAGCAGCACTCCTGAGCATGAGGAACGGGCAGTCGAAACCACGACCATTAAAGGAGATCAGGTGTGCAGGCTTCTTCTCCAGAACTTCCCACCATCTCTTGAACAATTCGTTCTCGGTCATACGTCGCCAGGTTGAGCCATCCGGCAACTCCTCCTCCCCACCAGATTCTTCTCCCGGAACGTTCGAATAGACAAAGCCTTTTGGCTCTGCCTGAAGCGATTTAATGTAGACCATACCGATGCAGACAACTTGAGCTGTCAGAGCATTCAAGCTCATGTTGCGCAATTGCTTCTCCCGTTCCTCTTGCGTTTCACAGCCTCTCATCAAATACTCCTGTTGAGCATCATCAAAGCTCTCAAATGGGAGCGCGGCAGTTTCGATATCAAAAACAAGAAAAGACATAGATCAATGAAAAGTTCAAAATGAAAAATATGGAGTGAGTGAACAGATATAGCCTTTTAGCAGTCGATAATATTAGTGGGCAGATAACAGTTAGCAGAGTCTCCTTGATGATTCTTGGGTACCAGTCAACTCTGCTATGCTTGTTCTGCCATGCAATCGAGAGGTATAATCTCTACTTTTAATGTTTATGCCAACTGTTACCTTCTCAAAACTTCTCTCTCAGAGCCCGGGCAACGCAATCAGGAACAAGATCAGAGATGTCTGCGTTGTACCGTGCCACCTCGCGAATGATACTGGAACTGAGATGAAGATATCGTTCGTCCGGAGGCATGAAGATCGTGTTCAATCCTTCATGCAATCGGCGGTTCATCAAGGCCATTTGCATCTCGTATTCAAAATCACCCAACGTCCGCAATCCACGCACAACTCCATGAGCCTGAACCCTCCGAGCAAACTCGACGAGAAGTCCTTCTATTTTCTCCACCCGAACGTTTTCACGTTCCGGCAAGGCTTCGGCCAATGCCCCCTCGATCAGCACAATTCGTTCATTATCAGCAAAGAGCGTCTGCTTAGCGCTGTTGACCGCAACTGTCACGATCACCTCGTCGAAGAGACGAGAGGATCGATCGATAACATCGATGTGGCCTTTCGTAATCGGATCGAATGTGCCGGGATAGAGAACTCGTGTCATCTCTTGTCGTAGTTAGAATAAAGAAGAAAGCAGGGAGAATATAGGGAAGAAGAATTTCCCATATCCTACCTACTACCTTTTACCTCCTTGCTCATACCTGATAGAGCCCAACGGTCGTCCCTCCGATCCTTCGCGCAAGAACGGTTGTCAGAACCTCCGGTTCTACGATACAAATTTCCGCGGAACGTTCCAGAACCAACATTCCGCTATCGGACAAAAAAGTGTGGGTTACCTGAAGCAACTCATTCAGAAAGGGTGCTCGATAGGGGGGATCGGCAAAGATCACATCGAATTTCTCATTACCACCTGACGACCGAAGATACTGCATTGCATCTCTCAGGATCACCCGACCTTGGGAGCTCACCCCAAGAAGTTCAAGGTTCTCCTTAATAACCGCAACTGCCCGCCGGTTGTCTTCAATAAAGAGAGCACGATCTGCTCCCCGGCTCAACGCTTCGATCCCAAGTGCGCCACTTCCAGCAAAGAGGTCAAGAACTCTCATCCCCTCAAAGTCGATACGAGCCGCGAGGATATTGAAGATGGCCTCTCGAACACGATCGATTGTCGGGCGAAGACCCGGAACCTCGGCCACCTTGAGCCGCCTCCCTCGAAACGCCCCACCTATCACCCTGATGCTCACCTCTTCGGGATCTCCTCTGGTTCCTGAACTGTTTGTGCTTCCGGTTCCTCTTCGATAGCGGCCGCAGGAGATGTTTCTTCCGTCGTCCTTGCTCGCTCAGAAGTCTGTTCGTGTTCTTCTATCTGACCAACAGTAATGTATGAACGCATCTTCGCAAACTTCTTCGGACCGATTCCTTTCACCCGCATGATCGCCTCGACACGTTGATAGGGTCTGCCATTGATGATCTTTGCAGCGGTCTTTTCCCCAACACCGGGTAAAAGTTGCAGAACCGCTGATGAGGCTCGATTTATGTTGATCGGTGCAACATCTTCGAGCGCCAGCTTCTTGCTTCGTCCTTCCGGAGACCCGGACGTCCCCTCTTCTATCATTTCCTCTTCACTCAATGGATCCCACGGTCTTGCAACTGAATCGGAATCAGAGGCAAAACCACCGGCAAGGTAATGCTCTCTACTGGCAACAACCGAATCGTTGTGAACAATAAGGCGAGCGAGTTCAGTCCGACTTCTGAAATCCTCTTCATCCTCTACAAACTCGGTGTAGAAGGCCCCTCCCCCGGCAGTGGCAACAAGAAACAGAGCAACTGTGACATCTCCCCGCGTCAGGCCAAAACGAGACTCAAGGCGTTGGATGAGGGACATAATTTTCCTCCAGGATGTACATGGAATTAATGGTGAATTGTATCAGTTATTCAATGAACAGATACCGGTTAGCAGACCCTCTCTGAGGATTCTCACGCATCAAACTGGTATGATCTCTCCTTCCCTTGTAACTGCTACCTGTTTACTATGCAACTCAACTATAGAGATTACACAGCGTGAGACGCATGGATATTGCTGTTGGTCAAATCTACACATCAATCCCAAGTCGTACAAGCCTCAGCAGACTGAATCTGATTGCATCGGCTTTTTGCGGCGATTCCAAGGAATCACGGTAACAATCGGTTTTGAGAGGATTCTTCGTTGCGTATTGGAGAAGAATTGGCGAATTTGCCGTCCGTTCAATAAGCTACAGGCTCAACTTGGTTAGTAAGGCGGCATCAAAGCCCGTGTAGCTCAGTTGGTAGAGCAGCTGATTTGTAATCAGCCGGTCGCAGGTTCGACTCCTGTCGCGGGCTCCAATTCAAACGCCAAGCCTATTGATAGCCCTGCGCTCCCGCACAGGCCTACTGACAGGTCGCCACTCCGTGGCGAAGTTAATGGGTACAAAGTCACGTAGCAACGCGCCATAGATTGCCATAGGGAAGCATGGGGAAGGGGGATGAACCTCGATATCCAAGCGCCATCGGTGCGATCCATCTATGTTGGCTATATGCTAATAAACGGCTGAATCAGAGAATGTTTTCCAGGTTTGCCAAGTTGGTAGCCCGGCAAAAGCGTAGTAAGCCAATCGTTGACTATCGCCCTGCCTTGTGCTTCATCCGGTATCTTGATGATTTATTTTCAACAACTATACTACCTATTTGAGTCATATTATAGAATAATATAGCCTATTCCAATTGAATACACCGATAGCACAAATACGATGGCCCAATGTTGTGTTGGCTCTGATGCTCCTTTTTGTGGTGTTCATTACCGGGCTTGAAGCACAGACTCCATATGTCCTCAGTCAACGGGTTGGATCAGAGATTGACTCATCAGAGATAGCCTACTTCATGCTATTCCCTCACGTCCGAAAACTCCATTCAGCTCGGCTTACTCTTGAGAATGATTCAACCATAAAGATGGAGGGGGAGAAATTAATTCGAGGTGAATTTCGAGATACCATTCTTTATGTTCCATTGAACCATCTCCAACAAGTTGGTGCTATCGTTGATAAGTACGAAGAATTCATGCAACGTGCTTCTATGACAGATTTTGCCTCTATTTATCCATTGATTGCCCCAGTACTACTACCAATGAAGTCAGTGAAATTCGAAGTCACACTCCAAGACGGGACCACATACGTTAATGATCTTTTTTCTGCTACTGATAGTGGATTCTATATGTGGAAAAGTGAAAAAGGTTTTGATTGGCAAAACCCGTCGGACAACATCCAGTATATTTCGTCCGATAAAATATATCGCCTTCAGAGTCCTTCGTATTCATCAAAATTTCTTGTTGGTGGCTTGATTGGAGGAGGAGTTGGTCTCGGCCTGGGCACGTTTGTCTATAGCGAAACAGAGTCAATCATTAGTGGACTATCAACAGTAGCCGGATTAGCATCTCTTGGTGTAAGCGTTTCATCTGATGGGAGTGGGAGCTTTGTAATCATTGATGGGTCAAGGTCAAAGTACCATGATCAGATAGGAACTCTGTACAGTGCTGCTGCAACTGGTAAGCGCATCCCTCCAGAATTGGCTCAAAGTGGTTGGTTCGAAGAGCTAACTAAGCCCTTGTCACCTCCAAAGCATATAGACGTGAATCTTTTGCGAACCTATAGCTCCTTCAAGCCTTATTCAGTCGAGATTGGAGTTCAAAGTTCAGTGACTTTGAACAAGAAGTTTAAAGTCCCAACTCGGATTTCGGGAAGAGACCAAGTCAAGAATTTTAGCTTCCATTTTCCAGACGCCCTGAATATCCGATTTCTATGGCGACCTTCTCGAGGATTGAGGTTCTTTGCACAGACAGGAGCGTTGATATTAGTAGGAGAGGATAGCAATGATATAGCTCCGTTTCGGGAGTTGATTGGGCTCGGAGCCAGTCTTAGAATCCAAACGATCAGCAAAGGGGAGACCGAAGATGTTGCAGAGATTGCATTTCAGCCTACGGTTGGATTACATTTGAATCACACTAATTTTAGTCATGACCTTGGTCCGTACTTCTCAGAGCCAATTCTCTACAATGATGTCTTGTTGTGGACCTCTTCAATTTCAATAGTCTTTGAAAGTCATTTGAAATTGGGGAAAGCTATAGGAGTAGTGAATTCGATTCGTCCGGCTTTCAATCTGCCATTGAATGAAATACCGGAAAATGTGTATGTCGCTCAGGGTGGAACGGGGACGTGGGCAACGTTCAAACCCTTTAGATTAGACCCATACTTTTCGATAGGCTTTGGACTGGGTGTTTTGTACAGGTTTTAACTGAGTCTCCAAGAGTCGATTCTACTACCTATTTTCTGATCCAATGCTCCTGTTATTCCCCTATTCATACATAGAGACAGAACTATAGCTTTGTATCGTGCACCAAATACGTAACTCACTACGTTATGGCGCATCAAAGTTCATGGCTGATCTGAAGCGTGTATACAGAGCCAGCACCAAGAAAGCAGCCGAAATCGCACTCGATGAGCTTGAACAGACTTAGGGGATCGCTATGCGGTAGTGATCGATTCGTGGCATCAGAGAGTGGGAGCATCTCTCGGTCTACTTCAAGTATACCGAAGCCATACGCAAGGTCATCTACACGACTAACGCAATAGAGGCAATGCACCGGCAGTTCCGAAAGCTGACCAAGGGTGACTTTCCCAACGACAACAGCCTGTTGAAGCAGCTATATCTGGGAATCGAGAACGCATCGAAGAAAAGGAGGATGCCGATACACAATTGGAGTCTTCCATTGTCACATCTGGCGATCTTCTTTGAAGGAGGGCTCGATGCTGCTATTGAAATTTAGTAGACCGTTGTTATGTTTAATGACATAGAAGTCTGAACAGACTCT
This sequence comes from Chlorobiota bacterium, assembly GCA_021296135.1. Classification (GTDB taxonomy): domain Bacteria; phylum Bacteroidota; class Ignavibacteria; order OLB7; family OLB7; genus JAGWAZ01. The sequence continues at coordinate 13,440 of JAGWAZ010000100.1, forward strand.
CCAAAATCAATCGGACGCTGAGGGCAAGGTGGTAAAAAAGATATTCGCTTTCCACATGGATATCAAAGGATAAATGTTGACGGTTCAAATCAGTTTGCAAAAGACATTCGTGCTATCAATTATCCTTCTTACTGCTCCACAGGTGATTGGTAAAGCGCAAGCTCCGCTTCTTTTCAGCCAACGGGTTGGATCTGAAATTGATTCGATTGAACGAGATTATTTTCAACTCTTTCCGAAATACCAAGAGGGATTCACCTCTGCTCACATACAGAAAGGTGATAGTCTCCCTTATGCAATTCGCATTATTCGAACTCAAGCTGAGATGCTTCCTCAAGACACAACGCTCCCTCTCAATCACAACCAACTCTTGGAATTACGTCGATTCATAGATTACTATGAATTTGTTCTTTCTGGAGACAGTAGTGTTCGATGGGGATTACTCTACACCTTCGCTACTGTATTGGATGATAACCATATAACCCCAAGCTATACCTTTGTGAATCATGAAGGTAATGTTTTCAGATATAAACTCCTTTCATTGCTCGACAGTGGTATTCTTTTTGTCAGTGATGTAACTGGATATCAGTGGAACGATCCGCTTACATCAGTTAGTTATATGCCCATCTCGGAGATCTATCGTGTCCGTAGTCAAGGAACTCCTAAAGGGTATAAAACAGGAGCAATTTGGGGTGGACTTGTTGGTATACCGGGTAGTGCATTTGTATTTAGTCGGACTGACCAACCTCTGTTTGCCCTTAATCTACTTGGAGCCTCTTTATTGGTAGGGGGAGCAATTGGTGAATCATCAACGTATGATCAGGAAGTCAGTGATAGTAAGAGCTTACAACAACAGGATATTCAAGAACACATTCTACTTGGTAATCAACTTCCGCTTGAGATGCATCGTGAAAGAGTTGACTTGACAACACGATCCAATGCCTTTGCTCCTCAAGAACATATCGATCTCGAATTCTATCACCAACCATTTTCACATCCAAAGTTTACTCTTGGTCTATCGTTTGGGCAACCATACACTCAAGAGAACTTGTCTAAACCCTCCGGCACTTCGTCTGGACGCAGGGTCTTCATTTCCAGTGTAGCTGCCAGACCATATTCATTATCTTTCATGGGAAGATTCTCGATCTCACCAGATATGAGGCTCGCTCTACGAGGTGAATACGATATAGGAAACCTCGATAGTTATCAGGAAGTGAGTCTTGATAAAAAGTCTATCAAACCAACATTAGACATTGTTGTTATTCAACGCAATCGTGCTTATAGATTAGCTGATGTCTCAGTAGGCATTGGTTTTGGCATTCATGCAACGAATCTTAGTGGAGACTATCAACCCTTTGAAGTAGTAGATACGTTCTTAGTCGATTACTCGGAACTCTCATCAACTTCATCAAGTTTTTCATTTCTATTGCGTATACAAGCCGAGGTATTTATTACTGAACACCTCAGCCTCTTCTCAACAATTGAGCCTGAGTATTTTGTAAGAACGAGCACTTTTGACGAAAGTGCCTTAGCACGCGGTGGAATATCACGGGCTATAATCTTTCAAGAAGTCGAGATACCACCCTATTTCCGGCTTGGTACTCATACTGGTATAGCTCTTCACTTGTGGCCGTAACTTGGAGCGCCACTTAATTGGTAAAAACATAGAATCAAACTATTTGTCATTCAAGGTAGTGGGCCTGAAGAGGAGTACAGCAATGGTCGCCTTACAACAATTCACGATAGCAATCTTGTGTAAAAAGAAAGAAGTATGAGCGAGAAGACAAGAGCTTCCCGCAAGGAATGCCAAAGGCGTGGGAGTATCGGTACAGACACAACGCAATGGGTGAACGAGAGAGTAAGCGGGAATGGTTAAACCCGGCGGGGGATGGAACGGCTCCCGGGTATGAATGGACGTATTATCTTCTTGGCCGAAGTAAGGAACAACGTGCGATGTATACTGGACTTCGGTCTTTCGCAAAGGCCATATTCCGATCATAGGAGTAAACCTTGCGTTGCCGGTTATTCAGTCTGCTGTAGAAAAACACTATCAGGAGTTGATAATGCCGGTTTCATTGGCGGCGGCAGAACGGTGCGATGCCGTCTTAAGGATTGGTGGAGAATCGAAAGGGGCGGGTGTAGAACTGCGAGCCGACAGAATTGAATGAGTGAAGGAAGGTCTTATATCGTAGAGGCTCCGGCAAAGATCAATCTCGGTCTGGAAGTCATTCGGCAACGGGATGATTGGTATCACGATATCAATACGCTTTTTGCCACCATTAACCTGTGTGACGAGATTGAACTACGTGCTCGTGATGATGGAGCGATCACGTGTGCTGTCGAAGGGAACGATGCTCTCCGCGATGAACCGCTGAAGAGGAATCTCTGTGTGAAAGCTGCGCAGGCCTTACGTGAAGAGTTCATGTTGACGTCCGGAATTGATATCACGTTGCATAAGCATATTCCGACGGGGGCTGGATTGGGTGGTGGGAGTTCTGATGCTGCAGCTCTGTTGCGCGGAGCGGTACAACTGTGGAAAAAAAGTATTGAAGAGGAGAGGTTGCTTGAAATTGCCGCCTCACTTGGCAGTGATGTTCCCTTCCTTATTCGTGGTGGTGTTGCCCATGGTAGCTCGCGTGGTGAGATGCTCGAGCGGTTTGAAGTCGAACTTCCGTGGCATTGTCTGATCATCAACCCAGGGATTCACATTCCAACCTCCTGGGCCTACCGTCAGGTGAAGAGAACAATGGAGAGAAGGGCGAGTGATCTGGTCGCTCTGCTACGTCAAGGATTGCGTGATTCCCTGTCGATGCGTCGCCACTTTGCTAACGACTTCGAGCCGCCCGTCTTTGCAGCATATCCTGAGATCGGAGCGATTAAGGAGAAGCTCTACCACTATGGTGCCCTTTTTGCGCTGATGTCGGGGAGTGGTTCAACCGTCTTCGGGTTGTTCGAGACAAGAGCGGGAGCCGAAAAGGCAGAAGTGGCGTTTGGTGACTATTGGAGGAGAATTGTCAGGTTCAGAAGTGGTTTATTGATGAGTCCAGAGTCACCAGGAAAGATATCCTCTTCTCAAAATTAGGTCTGAATTATATTGAACTTTGAGCAAATATAAGTCGCAATTTACGATATATTAAGGAGATGAAGAAAGAAAAATCGCAAAAATCATTAAACAATCTTTTCCTTGATCGACTCAAAGAAGAGTTGAACTTACGCAAAGATCTGGAATTAGCCGGTTTTTTTGAATAGAAAGCACAATACCGTCGCTACCTGGCGTTCCAGGACGTCGCGCCTTCCCTTGGACTATATTGTCGGACTTTGCGATAGTGCCGGAATAGAAGTCGATTGGAATTACGTCGTGTCGGGAAATCGTGGGGTCGGGACCGAAGGGATGCAACCGTATTCTTTGGACATTCGGCCGGGCGGCGAACGAATACCGTTGTTCTTGGTTCCGGCTCCGGCCGGCGCGG
>JAGWAZ010000101.1 GCA_021296135.1 Chlorobiota bacterium
AGTTCATTGAAGATGATTAATCAACATAGTTTCCATGTCAGTTCTATTGAGCAGAATTCGGGTCCTAATTACTTATATACAAATTCATAATGAATCCTATACCTATGAATCCATCAACACTTTGAATTTGGTTAGATAATTGCTGATTCACAAAATGTGAGCTTGCAATAGTAGGCGTATAAGCTAATATAGCGTACAAGCCGAAAGTATCACCAAACATATAATGAAGAGTAATCATTGGTCCTATCAAGAGCTCAGCTGAATTTAGGGTTATTCGATTGCTTCTCTTGCCTAAGAGATAAACCAAATCTTGTGGATAAATAAAAATATTCAAAGAGTCTTTTAAACGTATTGTAGTCATATCCACACCCATACTTCCGCCAACAGATAGCTCTACTGGGGCCTTTACTAAAGGATATAAAAAACGATATTGGAATCCATAATTTTCCAAGAAATATACAGAATTTCCGTAAAGATCCAGGTTAATTGACAAACCCTGACTAATGTTTCCTTCCGAAGAAAGAAAAATCCCGAATCTATTTACAAGTAAAGTGCTTATGTGATTGGCTAAAACATGGTCGGCATTAGTCTCTTTAAGTGCTGCATTAACTTTAGCAAAGTTACGAAACATATAGGACTTCCCCAATTCTACGCTGACAAAAGATTTCACACTGTCTTGAGCATACAAATTATAAGTAACATCAAAGACTGCAATCAATAATATGATAAGTAGTTGACGAATCATTACACAAATTTCGATTGATGATTCTCTCTAATACTGAAAACGAGATTGAAGATTAAATCTCCAGGCTTCACAATCCCAGAATCCAGGCCATGAATTGCCGGCAACATCTGGGTTTGGAACGATAACCGGTTCCTCCGCAATAAGACCGGCAACTCCGGCAAGCATGGCAAGTCGATGATCTCCTCTGTGGTCGGCTCTCCCTCCCCCGGAAACTTTCTGTTGCCCTGACAACCGAAAGCCATCCTCCAACTCCTCAATCTTAACCCCGAGCGATCCCATCATTGCAACAGTGGCAGATATTCTGTCCGATTCTTTAACACGAAGCTCACCAGCATCCCGAATTACTGTCTCGCCATTTGCTTGCGTACCGAGAAACGCAAGTAGTGGGAGTTCATCAATCATCATTAGGGGTGTAATGTGGCTGCTGTTATCAAGGATTATCCCATGCAGACCAGGTGAATACTGAACGTGAATGCTTCCTCTCGGTTCCCATTCATTGTCTGTGATCTTCCAGCTGACCTTCCCACCCATCCCTTTCACACATTCAAGGAACCCCGTGCGCGTGGGATTCAGGCCGACATTATGAATCTGAAGATCCGATTCAGAGACAAGAAGTGCAGCAGTGATCAGGAAGGAAGCTGAAGAAACATCGCCGGGGATCAAGAGATCGACATTCGGCTCCGGATCTTTAGTACTTAACCCCCTTCTCTTATGGGAAATCCCCTGAAGACCGTTTGGTTCTGTCACAGGGTAGACCTGATCAAGATCATCATGCGTCTGGATACTCAATCCGAACTTTTTGGCCATTCGCAATGTATGATCGCGCATCGGGGCGATTCGTCTGATCCGCACACCAGACTCTGAGCGGAGTCCTGCAAGCGTCAATGCAGCGTGAACCTGCGCTGAGGATACCTCGATGGCCTTTGCAGGCTCATTCAAGCCTGAAATTACTCTATTTGCAATAACGGTTACTGGTAGTTTCCCATCAGTTGTCACAATATCTGCCCCAAGGAACCGGAGTGGCTCGGTGACGTGCTCCATCGGACGACGCGACAGAGAGCTATCACCGGTTAAGGAGAACGTTCCTCGTTCACCGGAAAGGAAACCGATCGCCAAACGTGCAGTCGTGCCAGAGTTACCAAAATGAATGTTCATTAATGCAGGTCCCACACTTCGGGCAGAACCATCAACTACCCAGTGGTCTTTGTGGGTTTCGCAACAACAGCCAAGAGATTCGAGAAGCTCATAGGTGTTGCGACAGTCGCGAGCTGATGAAGGGTTGTGAATGATGGTCCTTCCCTCTCGCAAGGCAGAAAAGAAAAGCGCACGGTGAGTGATAGACTTATCGCCAGGTAGAACAAATCGACCGGTGATTGGGTTGCTTCGTCGGAAGACTTCTTGTATACTCTGCGTTTCCATCTGCGTTAACGATTGGAACTTAGAACATAGAACTTTGAGGGAAATTGAGAACTCCACCACTAACCAAGCTCTAAGCTCTCTTCACTACAGTCACCATTGGCAGACTATCATCCAGATTTTAGAAGAGTTAGGAGACCGGCATTACCGGCAATTTTTCAACACGAATCACATCCATAAACGGGCTGACAGAAAACTCGGCGTTTCCGACCCCGGGCTTTCCATAGCCGGGTGGAGCGGGAAGATTGTACTTCTCGAAAGTCGTCCGCCAGGAGTAGAGAAGCTTTACGAAATACTCCAAAGGTGGTCCTTTCTGGCGTCCAAGATCGCTGGTCGGCTCAGGACACCATGTGGTAAAGCGTGGTATAATCCCTTTACTCATGAAGAAGTTAAGCCCCTCTGATGTGGATGTAATTGCATCGTCAATATCGGTATAACCGTATGGGCGAGCCATTTCAACGCCGCCAACGAAATTTGGTATCACATGCTCCGGTCCGAACACATCTGCAGCATCAAGAATTCGGTTCATCCACTTAGCACGCCCGATATAGCGGGCTTTCCCGGGACAAATCCAGTCGAACAACTTCTCATCCCATATCTCGTAGTTCGGATGATAGATCTGATAGCCTCCCTGCTTCAGCAATTTTGTTTCCTCTTTAGGGAATGCCTGTACAACTGCCTTTGCAATCCAACGTCCGCCATACCTGCCCTCAATGGCCTCGGCATACCGCGCATACCACTCGGCTTCCTTCATCCCTTCAAGAGTCTTGGTAATCGAGCCACCGGTCACCGTGTAAGCCTTCGTGACCATGTCATGCTCGTTAATGAGTCCCATTGCCTCGACAACGTCATCGATCGATTTGACAGGTGTGTAAGGACGTCCCTGCTCGCGCTGCTGACGGAAGTTTTCGTTCAGATCACAGAAACGGCATTCCTCATCCCGTCCCCAGTATTGGCAGAGACGATAAACGGTCAGATAGACAAGGTAACCCCACTCAATAGCCGGTGCTATCTCTGAAATCTTCTTGCCACTCGATAACTTGTAGTTGTAGTATTCCGGAATTGGAGGAAACTCAAGATCAGCAAGGAAGGTGTCTTCGCAGAAGAGGGCTAATCTTCCCTCGTGGAGTTGTACGCGATAAGGCGACGATGGTGCAACACGAACAGAAGTTATTGTTGGACGAAGTTTGTATGGACCATCCGTCATCTTGATCTCTTCAGGTGCTCGATAGGCTTCATGCTCCTTCATATCCTCAAGTCGGACATAGTCGAAGGAGAAGATGAAGTAATCTTTTGGCTTGTACCCACTTGCCACCCTAAGGGCATCCTGGCTGAATGAAAGTCCGACGCGAAGGATATCCTGTTTGATGATCGCCTCAATCGGGAGATCAGGGAACATGGTGGACAACCGTTCGACTTCACCGAGTACTGGCACTATGGTTTCGTTGACGTCCATAACATATAGGAGTTCACGCAAAGTCGCAAAGGAACGCAAAGAAGAGTAATTTTTATAGTAGTTCGTGCTTGACTTTACAGGTTATTCACGATTCGTTTTATGCCATTTTTGATTAACAATTCTCCGAAATTAATAAGCAGACCAAGACGTTTGTCAGCAACTTTTAGATATGTTAGAAGTTGCTTGTAATGTACCGGAGCAATTGCATCGACCGACTTTAATTCGAGAAGCACTTTTCTTTCTACAACGAGATCGGCTCTAAATGCCGGGGCAACTGTGATGCCCTTCCAAACAACAGGTAAACTGACCTGCTGCTCAACGTACAATCCGATATCAGCCAACTCATATGAGAGAATTTTTTCGTAAACAGATTCAAGCAATCCTGGACCAAGAGTGGAATGAATCCTAAAGCAGGCATCAACCACAACACGGGCAATTTCATTTTCAGTCATAACACAGGTAATAATAATGATTAATGGGCAATAATTGGTCAAAAGTCACATAAGTACTCTCTCTTCTTTGCGTCTTTTTCGCTTTGCGCCTTTGCGTGAACTAAGAAGGATTCACACTCTCGACAAGACTGCTCATAACACTCCTATAATTCTCTTTCCACTCCTTTTCCCCGCTCTCACCAACATAATTCGTTACGCCAAGAAAACCAGCCACCGGGATTGTTCCAGCAGCACAAAGAACTGCAAATAACTCAAGGTTCTCAACATCTCCAAGCCGGCTAAGAATTTTTGCAAGCTCACTCTCCTCTGTAATGCCAAGAGTACAGACGACACTTGCCTCCTTCACATCAACGATCCTTCCGGACAACTCCGAATCGCATTGTAGTTCCGATGGAAGGGGCCCCGGCAGCCTCATTTTTTTTGTTAGCGTATCTCCCGACCCGATTCTCACAACCGATCCGCTGATGATCTCTTCAATCTCCAACCGACTCCCCGGATAGGCACCGCACGTACCAAGGTAGACGATCTCATCCGGCTCATCGATGGCAATCATCCTAAGTGTTCCGATAGCTGCCTCAACCAGGCCAACGCCAGTAATACCGGTTAGCAAGCCATCCGGCGTTCCATCTGGAAATGCGGCATTCCGTTCGAGGTTTGAGGAGAACAGCCAAAGTCGTCGACTCATGCGAACTCCACATCAACTTTGTTCTCGATGAGTCCTGCCTCGTACCCCCGATCAAGCAGAAGCTGCATTCCCTTGCAGGTATCGTCTGAGTAGGAGTATGTCTCCTCGTTAGCGTACATATCGAGATAACGATCGATCAGCTCGAACGTTGCAACCTCTTCAGGCCGGTGTATATGATCGATCAGAAAACGAATCATCTCGTCCCGATGATCGAGCCCCCAGCGTATTGAGCATTGCAGAACCCGGCTTGCCTTCTGAATTATCTCGCTTCCTAATTCTCTTCGAATCACATTTGCTCCAAGAGGCAAAGGCAACCGGGTCTGTTCGGCCCACCAAGCGCCGATATCGACGATCTTGACAAGTCGGTGATGCTCGTACGTAAGTCTGCCCTCATGAATAATGATTCCGGCGTCAACTTCATGGCTCTCTATCGCTTCAAAAATAGCTTCATAAGGAGTGATAGGAATTCTTTTCATTTCAACGTTGGGAGCGATCAACCTCGTGACAAGATGAGCGGTTGTTCCGACGCCTGGGGTTGCGAGACGTAGCCCACTTAACTCATCAAGAGCATATTCTTTCTTTGCTACGACCACCGGACCATAACCTCGACCAACCGATCCACCATGGGGAAGCAAAAGGTATTTCTCAGCGAGCAATGGCCATGCAGCTACCGATATTGCCGTGACATCGACATCTCCTGAGAACGCAATATTGTTCAGACTTTGCGTGTCACTGGTGACCGGATCAAACCTCAAGCCTTCGGTATCGACCAGGCCTTCAATTGCGGCCCGGAACATAAAGGCATCATCAGCATCCGGACTATAGGCTAAACGAAGAAGCACTTGGCTAATACAGAATAGTGGAAAGCAACGATCACTCCTTTTCAACTCCATAAAAGTACGAGATAGCAGGTAGTATGTAGGAACGACTATCATACTGCTTTCTATCTTCTACATACTATCTTCTTCCTTTCATTGAATTTCGACTCTTCAACCCTATGAACTCATACCACTGACAACCTCAATACTTCCCGAAGGTTCTTGATTGTTTGCATGAGATATGAAAAGTCCTCAAGAGGCAAAGCCTGAGCTGCATCGCTCCGTGCCGAGGCAGGATCGTGATGAACTTCGAGAAGAAGGCCATCCAGACCGGCCGCTATTGCTCCCAGAGCGCCTGGAACCACAAGGCTTCGGCGACCGGCTGCATGCGATGGATCGGCAATCACGCGAAGTTTTGTCCGCTCCTTCAGAGCCACTGCTCCGAGGAGATCGAGGGTATTGCGCGTGCTTGTCTCAAACGTTCGGATACCTCGCTCGCAGAATATTACCGTTTCGGCTCCTGCGGCCAAGACGTGCTCTGCTGCACCGATCCACTCCTCAATAGTCGCTGACATACCGCGCTTCAACAGAACGGGAAGGCCCCTTCTTCCAGCCTCTTTCAGGAGAGCAAAGTTCTGCATGGAGCGGGTTCCAATCTGAATCATCGCAATGTGTCGTGATGCGAACTCAACATCACGCGGATCGATCACTTCGCTCACAATCTGCAAGCCATAATCACGGGCAATCTCGGTGGCCATTTCCAATCCATCCGGGCCCGGCCCCTGGTAATCATGAGGAGACGTTCGTGGCTTGTATGCTCCAGCCCTTACATACCTAAGCCCTTCGGTCGCCATTCGCGAAAAGATCGTTGTAACCTGCTCCTCGGTTTCGATCCCACACGGTCCTGCAATAATCGTCAACCCTTCTATGCCCGAATCGTAGATCCCCGATGACTCGGCAAGGGCAACATGCCGATTCTTTTCATCGGCCTGCAGCGTTGTCTCCACGCCAGGAGCATTGAGATATTCATCGATGTCAATAACACCTGTCGGATCGTCAACAAGCATAATTGTCCTGCCACCTGAGGACATAGTCGTAACATTTGCTGCCCCGACCGTCATCAGGGAACGACGCACAGCTTCAATCTGATAGTCGGTTGCTCCGGTATGAAAAAGAATGGATTTCATTTTCATCTTCTTAAACCTCCTCGCCGCCGGTTCTTATCTGCGCAGGACAGAATCGCAAAAGCTCACAAGAATATCATGTCAACCGCAACCGCAACCGCGAAGAGGATGCTCACGTAGCCATTCATAGTAAAGAAAGCGAGATCGATTTTCGAAAGATCTCCTTTCCTTAACAACCACGCTTCGTACACAAGAATTCCCGCAACCGTTGCGAGGCCAATCCAGTACAGGAAACTCAATCCGATAACAACACCAAAACCTGCATAGGCTACAACGGCCAGAAAGTGTATAAAGCGGGCAATCCAGAGTGACTGCCATTTGCCAAATCGGGCAGGAACGGATTGCAATCCCTTCTCTCGATCAAACTCCTGATCCTGCAAGGAGTAGTATATATCAAATCCAGCTGTCCAGAGAGTGACTCCAAGCCCAAGAAGAATCGGAGCCGAGTGGAAGCTTCCGGTCAGAGCGAACCAGACACCGATCGGCGCTGCGCCAAGACAAGCTCCAAGAACTATGTGCGACGCCCAGGTATACCGTTTCGTCAACGAATAACTGTAGAGAAGAGCAAGAAGTGGAATCGACAAGATGCCACAGAGAAGATTAATACCGAACGATGCCCCAATGAAGACAATTGTTGCTATCCCCGTAAAAAGCCATGCCTCCCGAGTCTGTATCGTTCCGCTCGGCAACTCTCTGTTCTTTGTCCGTGGATTTTCCGCATCGATGCCACGATCAGCTATTCTGTTGAATCCTATTGCGGCAGTACGAGCACTGACCATACAGAGCAAAAGGAGAAGCACGTCAAGCCAGGTCAACTGAACTTGCTCCATGCTTACAACAACAATACCAGAAACAAGGGCAAATGGTAGGGCAAAGATGCTGTGACTGAACTTTATCATGCGACCGAACGTGTAGGCTCGGTCGAAAAAGCCCTGTCTGATATGTGATCCTTCAGGCATTAATAGAACAAAGCTATTCAACTCAACGCCAAATGTACGACGCATCGTGGAGTCAAGACGCAAAGAATCGAAATTGAGAGTAGAGACATCAGAATCCCCCTCTCCTTGTCCCCCTGCCTCCCCTCTCCTTGTCACGAATCTATCGT
>JAGWAZ010000102.1 GCA_021296135.1 Chlorobiota bacterium
TCTTCCGCCTTCAGGCCGATTTTCCGTTGCCTTATGACTCCTCCAGCAACCGTTGCACTTCAGAGTTGAATTCGGGGTAAGGGAGAAGAAAGGATTTGGGAGCGCCGGATTATTATCCGGCGTTTTTTTATGAGCGCACCGGGACCGATCCAATATGAAGCAGTTCGAGATTTCAATAATACTCTGACAAGAGGTGCTCTCGGGGGATAGCTCTTCTGTCGCCCTGATCCGCCACGGCGGAGAAGAATCTCTCATAGGCTAAGAAGAGGGGTGTTGAAAATAAACGAGAAGTGCCATCGAAGTGCTGGGATCCGCCACGGCGGATTCTCGCACGTCCCGGCGAATGGGGCCTACGGCCGATCAGCATGACAATCTGTGTTGAAGGAGAGTACCCTCACTGTACGAGCATCTATTGATTCCCAACCACCCTCTGTAAGGAATGCCCTCTTTGCAATACCTTCTTCACGCTAACTTCTTCACACTAACTTTTTGGTTGTTTAGGGGGTTTTCTTCTTGATGGCTGGAAATAACCGGCGAACATCCGTAAAATAGCGGTGGTTGACGCAATAGTAATGTCAACTATTAGCTTATGAACAATCAACGATACGTTTTGAATACATGAAAAGACTTACATCGTACAGATTCTTATTATTTCAATGCCTTTCTCTTTTCATTCCGTTCCTGTCTCAACCACAAAATGCTAGCGCCCAGCAAGTGATAAGGGATTCGGTTCAGGTGCTGTCGCAGCCTGGTTTAAATCCCTATGAATGTTGTTATACATTCATCGTATCAAACCATAGTTCCGGTTCAATACGAGAATTTTGGATACAACTTATCTCTGGGAGTGGGGAGTTTATTTCAGGTCGGGCAGGATCTCCAATTGAATGGAATGTCTTCCTTGATCGAAAAGATATTCAGTGGCTTACCAGCACATCAGACGCGGAGATTGACTCCGGTGAATCCGTTACCAGTTTCAGATTTTGCGTCAGAGATACCGGGGTCTATCGATTGGTGTGGGAAACCTGGGATGATATGGGAGTCAGAGCAAAGGATACTCTCGTCTTTGTTTGTAGCGCTCATAATAATTGCGATGAAGCTTTCTTTCGAGCTTTACCAAGTATCGAACGATGTGGTTTTGATATTGACTTGCTGAATGAAAATGGTCAACTGAAAATCGTAAACGATTTTCATATCCAACTTCTCTCTCCAGGCTTCAGCCTTGATACAGTTGGACATCGAATTCCCGCTGGATGGCGGCTCGATCATGTCGACAGCACAACGATTTCGTGGAAGGCTACCGATGGAGGACTCTCGGTTGGTGATTTTGTGGAGAACTTCCGTATCTACGTTCAATCGTTAGGAAATCCGACTGTCCGGTTGACCTGGTGGACAACAAACTTCGACACCGAAATTTGTCATGATACTCTTACACTTCTCTGTGGACTCCGTGCTCCTGATACACTCTTTTCGCGACCTGCCTCAGTTGGAGACGATACCTGCTGTCGCGACTTCCTGCTCATGAACTCTCACCAGCCGCGTTCTCCACTGAAACGATTTGGACTGGTAATGAACACCCAGAACGGGGAGTTTTTTGCTCCGCCAAGCAGACCTGATGGTTGGTCATTTACCCTGAATGCGGCCGGTGATTCATTGCTCTTTACTATTGATTCTTTCCTTGCTCCAGGGGACTCGGTTCTCTTCCCCGGCATCTGCTTTGACAACGATCTTGCGGCAGATGACACCGTACGTTACATGTGGCTCACACAGTATGATGATCTGCTTGTGACCAGGGGATTGGGTTCAGCCCTATGCTTCCGAGATGTCATCTTCTGCGATTCAGTGACGGCTCTTGTGGATTCCTTGCTGACGGCTACACAGCGTTGTATAACACTGGACCTCGAAAACCGTAATTCACGCCGCGACACCATCCGACGCTTCACGGTTAAAATTGACAATGCTGGAACACCACTGCGCATTCTGAACGCTCAGGCTCCGGTTTCCTGGTCGATTGATCGCATTACACCTGACTCTGTGATTTTCCATCGTGGGACAGTTGATCCTGGCTTTGACAGAACCTTTGAATTCTGCGTGAACATTGATACCAATGCGCTTGATCCATTGAACATTACCTGGACTACGTGGGCCGATAATGTCCGGCCAATTTGCACAGAATCGATACCAGTTAAGGTCGATTTGCGTTTGGCTTGTGACAGTGTTGTCATAGTCGAAAATGACCAGTCGGTCGATCCTCTCTGTTGCTTTGATGTGACCTTCTACAATAAGAACGGCAAGGACAGACCTATCGATCAGATGAGTGTACGTGTTCCACGGGTTGATTTGATTATGGATACGGCCACGGCTTCGGGTTCCTGGAGTCTTCGTCCTGATATCTTTCCTGCTGTTTCCGTCGACTTTGTGGGAGATACGTTGAGGGCCGGTGATTCCGTAACGTTCAGCTTCTGCGTTAATGCGATCGCGGTTCAGGAGCGGCCAGTCAGTTTCGATATCATCTGGCAGACTCTCTCTGCCAGTCAATTGGTCTGCTTCGATACTCTTCGTGTTATTTGTGAAGGATCGCCAGGTCTTTGCGATTCAATCGAGGTGACGGCTACCCCAGATGCTGATGAAAAATGTTTTGTATGGTATGGGATAGGAAACATCCACACACCTGATGGTCCGATCAATAACGTTCAGTTTACCATTCTTGATAGTGTGGCCAAGTTTATCAGCGCTGATGCCGATGGTTCAGCAGCCGGATTTGATCAGGTAATGCTTTCGCCGAAGCAGGTAATTTTCAAAGGCAGTACGATTCCGGCCGGAGAATATGTAGAAAACTTCAGAATGATATTTGATACACCGAATGACTCCGAGGTAATTCTTGAAGCCTGTACGTTCGAGGACGATCTCAAGTTATGTTGTGAGGTCGATACCATTTTCTGTTCCTCCCTCGGAGTCGAGGATGAAACTTCGTTTGCTAACAGTCTCCTACATTCAGTCTCACCAAACCCATTCACTGACAGGACCTTGTTCCATTTTCAACTTGATAAGCGGGGGGGAGTAACACTTCTGCTTCTCGACGTTGATGGACGAGAGGTAAAGCGTTACGAGGAGGGGATGCTCGAAGCAGGGGAACATACTCTTGTTGTAGATGGAGGAGGGTTGCCGTCAGGTCGTTACTTCTATGTCCTTCAAGCTGGATCGAAGTGCGCGACGGGACGAATGATGTCGGTGCGATAAGAGGAGTGAAGGTAGAGATTAGAAATGAGGTGACGAGCACAAGAGGTCAAGCATCAAGAAATAAACGAACGCCATAGTGTCGGTTGTTTTGCCGATCTGTGGCGTTCTTACGTTTTTATATTCTGAATCAGGGCTGTCGTTACGCCCCGACCATTTCCTGATAGGCTGCGGCATCGATCATCTCTCCATCGTCAAGCGAGGCGTTGGTAATCTTGATAAGCCAGCCATCTTCATACGGATCGTTGTTTATCGATTCTGGAGCATCTCCAAGCCCATCATTGATCTCGGAGATAGTACCACCGATCGGCATGTAGAGGTCGCTAACGGTTTTCACTGCCTCGATTGTTCCGAAGACATCTCCTGCGTTTAAAGTATCACCGGGTGCGGCAGTTATGTCGACAAAAACGATATCGCCGAGTTCCGATTGTGCAAAATCGGTAATGCCGATTGTGGTAGTATCGCCTTCTGTTCTTACCCACTCGTGGCTCTTGGCATACTTGAGATTTTCAGGAAAATTCATGCTTGCAATACGTATTGATTAGATGTATTGGTTATTCTCTTCCTCGTTCCTGACCTTCCGGTAGAAGACTTCTCCAGTCGGTGGTATCAACAAATTTGGTATCAAAGTCGCCGTTCAGAAACTTCTCATGATGCATCATCATGCTATGAAATGGAATGGTTGTCTTTACGCCCTCAATAATGCATTCATCCAGAGCACAACGCATTTTCAGGATTGCATCGGTACGTGAATCACCGAAGGTAATGATCTTTGCGAGAAGCGAATCGTATGTTGGGGGAATCACGTATCCCTGGTAGATATGTGAGTCGACACGTACACCGTGGCCACCTGGGAAATGAAGCGTTGAGATAACCCCCGGGCTTGGACGGAAATCATGGTTGGGATCTTCGGCGTTAATGCGCGCTTCAATTGCATGCCATTGGGGATCGGCCTCTTTCAACGACAATTGCTCACCGGCTGCTATGCAGATCTGCTCTTTGATAAGATCAATACCAAGTGATTCCTCCGTTACCGGATGTTCGACCTGGATACGGGTATTCATTTCCATAAAGAAGAAATCCTTGTTCTTGTCAACAAGGAACTCTATCGTACCGGCTCCGAGGTAGTTTACATGTTCACACCCAGCGACCGCGGCTTCGCCCATTTTCCGGCGAAGATGAGCATCAAGTATAGGAGAGGGGGATTCTTCAATCAGCTTTTGATGGCGTCGCTGAATCGAGCACTCACGTTCATTCAAGTGAACCCGATTGCCATGAGCGTCGCACATCACTTGGATCTCAACATGCCGAGGTTCTTCAACAAACTTTTCAATGTAGACGGTATCGTCGCCGAAGGCAGCTTTTGCTTCGTTGCGTGCAGCGTTAAAGTTCCGTTCGAGAACTGAGGCTTCCGGCACAACACGCATACCCTTCCCACCCCCACCGGCCGAAGCCTTGATAAGAATTGGATACCTACATTCTTCGCCAATTCTTCCCGCTTCTTCGATAGAGTCGACAGCTCCTTTGCTTCCCGGTACAACCGGCACACCGGCCTTACGCATCGTCTCTTTGGCAACCGCTTTATCTCCCATACGGGATATTTGTTCGGGTGTGGGGCCAATAAATGTTAGTCCGCTTTCGGCACAGATCTCTGCAAAGCGCGCATTCTCTGCGAGAAACCCGTAGCCCGGATGGATTGCATCGGCGTTTGTGATCTGTGCAGCGGAAATGATGCGGGGGATATTCAGATAGCTCTCTGCTCCAGGAGGAGGACCGATACAGACAACCTCGTCAGCATACCGAACATGAAGAGATTCCTTGTCAGCGGTAGAGTAGACACCCACCGTCTTCACACCAAGCTCGCGACAGGCACGGATGATGCGGAGGGCTATCTCACCACGATTGGCAATCAGGATCTTCTTGAACATGAAGTTAGATTTCTGGGATTACTGCTCGATCAAAAAGAGTACCTGGTTATACTCTACCGGCTGAGCGTTCTCTATAAGGATTTTGGCAATACGACCGCTCACGTCCGATTCTATCTCGTTCATCAGTTTCATCGCTTCAACAATACAGAGAACATCTCCAGCAGAGACCTCGGTACCAACTTCGACGAACGAATCTGCTTCCGGACTGGGTGCTCTGTAGAACGTACCAACAATAGGGGAGCAAATTTCATGATAGGAGGTGTCGGCATCATCTCTCTGTTCGCCTGACGGTTCCGGAGACGACGGTGTCAGGTTTTCTTCAGGAGTGGCTGTCGTTGTCGGAGAAGTTGGTAAGGGAGTTGCGACATGGCTGGAAATTGCGGGAGGAGCATAGTGCAATGTTGTTGGCTCAGCATTTTCCCTTTTTAGGTTCTTTGTCAGCCTTATTGCTGTCCCTTCCTTCTCGATCTTCATGTCATTGACTGAGCTGTGGTCAAATATATCGAGCAGTTGTTTCAGATAGTCGATGTCAATCATAATCGGATTCTTTGGATGTCAGTTTTTGACACGATCGAGATACTCGCCGGTTCGCGTATCAACGCGGACAACATCTCCCTCGTTAATAAAAAGCGGGACAGTGATTGTTGTCCCCGACTCAAGCGTTGCCGGTTTTGTGGCTGAACTTGCCGTATCACCACGGACGCCTGGTTCAGTCTGAGATACCATCAGATTAACGTGCGGTGGTAACACTATCTGTACTACTTCGTTCTCAAAAAACGAGAGGCTTACCTCTCCCGATTCCTTGAGAAAGCCTGCGGCATCTCCTACAACAGCTTCCGGAAGCGATGTCTGTTCATAGGTCTCTGTATCCATGACCACCAGATTCTCTCCTTCGCGATACAGGAATTGCATGGTTTTGTTTTCCAATCTGATGATCTCAATCTCCTCTCCGGAACGGAAGCGATGCTCCATGAATTTGCCGTCACGCAATTTGCGAAGTTTGACCTGATAAGAGGCACGTCCTTTTCCAGGCGTACGGTGAGTACTCTCAAGCACTGTACACAACTCATTGTTGTGCATGATAACCAGACCAGAGCGTAAATCGGATGTTGAACCCATACGAAAAGCGTATCAGCGAATCGTTGATATTTGGTGTGTACCTCGATGCGATTATTCCTGAAGTCCACTTTTAGGAGCGTAGATCAGGAAGACGCTTCATTGGAGAGGCGCCGAGCAGATTCGAACTGCTGTACGAGGTTTTGCAGACCTCTGCCTAACCGCTCGGCCACGGCGCCATTGCTATTCTACTTCCCAAAGTGTATATGCTGGAATTCAAGAAAGACAAAGATAGAGTACCGCGCTTATCCCCACAAGTCAAGCAATGTGTGCGAGTTGTAACGGTTAACCGAGTGCATGTTGACGAGAATGGCTTCGGTTTCTACAAGGAGAGTAAGATATTATGCCTCACAGATAATGGTTGGGAGGGGCTCGGAGGATGACGGTTCGATTCTTTTCCCTTACAGTCTTTTACAAAAACTTTTTCTCCTCAAGTGAGAAGTTTTTCCTTCTCGCGTGTCTTATAGGTGTATTTGGGATGTTGTGGCGCGTAGAGCCTGTTGTTACAGTTCAGTTTGCATATAGCAACCATGCCGTAGACACTCCATTGCTCCGGAGGATTCATCCGTTAACCCGACACTCCATCAACCCACAAGGCTCCGCGTGCCACAATCGTCCCATTGTAATATGAGAATGTCGGTTTGATTGAAATCGGGATGTTGTGGCGCGTAGAGCCTGTTGTTACAGTCAGTTTGCATATAGCAACCATGCCGTAGACTGCTCCATTGCTCCGGAGGATTCATCCCCGCGTGCCACAATCGTCCCACTAACTGTTTGCAAGTTTTCACTCCATCGTCACTTTCTGATCCTGATCTGAAAGGCTTAGCTTTTAAAGACTGATACTGACTTGTTTTACAAATTCCAAAGATACGTGATGTCATACTTCCTTTCCATCCGATTTGTGTGTATAGCTCTTACTTTTATATTCACTATTCAACTTGCGTCCTATGCAGGCCCTAACTGTAAGAAGCCAGTAAAAATCGATACTGTTCTTTTTAATATGATCGACAAGCCTACGGTACATATTTTAGTAGAGTCAACAATGCATGCATTTGCTACTATCACAATACGCTCAGTAGATGATAAAGGAGAGCGAAAAACTGAGGCCTCGCATTCGCTCGAATTCGATTCTGCCGGTTTCTTTCCTGTAGCAATTTCACTGGATAAGTATATCACCGTTCCATCATACAATAGAAATGCTCTTGAAGTGCACTTATCTGCGTCATCACCTTCTTCTACTTCCGGTACATATAGTTATGTGGTTGTTGCATGGAACACTTCTGGGGGCTCTATCCCCGGAGCAGAGGCTCGAATCAGTCGCACGATATACTGCAACGACATTTTTGGGGAATCAATTGGTCGGACAAATCTTGAGATTTTCCTCATAGTATCGAATTTGTTTAACACGACGGGGCCGGTATCGTTCCATACAACAACAGGTAATCCGGATCAAAACGGAACTTCTCTTAACAGACGTCTTGGTGAGTTCCTTCGCATTCCATACTTCGACAAAGAAGACCCAAATCGTCCTGAGACGGTCGGCACAAGTCAATTTGATCGGTTTGGAACACGACACTATAATCCATATGTTGACATCAATATGGATGGCGTACGTAACCCAGGCCGAGAAGTATGCTGGATATCAGCGTCTTGTTGCAACGGTCCAATCGTTGCGTGGCAACTATGATTTACCTCGAACCTTTACACTGGGAATGCGCCTTCGCTTTTGAATGAAGAATATGCCGGGCGCTCGTTCCTGTATTCTTGGGGGAGCGAGTTGTCATTCCTGGATTTTCATTGCATACGTCGATGCATATAATCGAATTATATCGAAATACAAATCGTTCATAATCATAACATAGAGACGTGGGAATCATGAGTTTACATGCACTACTACGCTTCTTGCCAATCCTTCTTTTTGCCTGCGGATTAGCTCTTTGGGAGACTGAGCCTTTGGAGGGAAAAACGAAAGATGGCAAGGATAAGC
>JAGWAZ010000001.1 GCA_021296135.1 Chlorobiota bacterium
CTAACCAGACAGAGGAGTAGGTAGTATATGCTATGTCGTCGTGCACGGGAACGGCCGAGGCCGTTCCCGTGCTTTTTTCACTTTTCTCATATCTAAGGCTCGAGCGAGAAGACAAGGAGACGGGCAGACAAGGAGACACGGAGACTGGCAGACAAGGAGACGGGCGTCGAGGGTCTTTAGATCATACATCGTAAATCGAACATCGTAAATCGACATTCTGACATCGAATACTGACATTTTGACATCATACATCGACATTCTGACATCATACGATCGCTAATCGAGGTTCTGACATCGAACACTGAATCAGGAGTTTAAAAAATCCACATGGCCGAAAGAATTGGGGCCATTGAAAGCTTTATGATCTCACCTGAGAAAGCATCCTTGAACAGGATACCAGAGCCTTTTGTCAGATCGAAGCCTAATCCGAAATCGAAGGCGAAGTTCTCGGTGAAATGGCGTGCGGTTACAAAAAGAGGAGTAATTCCGGAGCTTTCGATGATGTATCCTTCAGCAGCCAACTTCCAGCCTCGAGCAATGGTGGTGTTTCCGCCGAGCGCCAGCGTCAAAGCATTGCGATTAAACGTTTTCAGGGACGTTACGTGTTGCTTCAGTCCGTATCCCAAGGCCATTGTCACTCGATCCCTGCGATCTCCATAACTCCCAACCAGGTAAGGAGCAAACGTGCTGATATCCGAATCCTCTGAAGAAGAGAAAGCGTATAGCCCACCAACTGCAAACCTCAGATTATCAGCATGAAGAAATTCATACTTCCCTCCAAACGTGCCTACGTATAACCTGTCGATGAGCTCCGGGACAAAGACTCCTCCACCAAATAGTGAAACCCCTTCAGCCAATCCATAGCCAGCGATGTTCCCTACAACGACATAGTTTCCGTAGAAGTACTTTCCCTTCTCCAGGCTTTCAGCTGTCGGTATTACGATATTTCGAAAGGTAGTAGGATCATATAGTGGGGGAAGCTCGGGTTTCAGGGGTCTTTTTGGTAATGTATCAGTCGGAAGTTTTGCCTGCAGCGTTATCGGTTTCCTGATAACGTAGGCATCGTACCCT
Source organism: Chlorobiota bacterium (assembly GCA_021296135.1). Lineage (GTDB taxonomy): Bacteria > Bacteroidota > Ignavibacteria > OLB7 > OLB7 > JAGWAZ01. The sequence goes on from JAGWAZ010000001.1 coordinate 1,072, forward strand.
CCATTCGGTTCATCCCGCTGAAAATGCAGATAGACGGTATCTGTTACCGATTCCTCTTTCTCAGGTTGATAACAGATTCTATAGCGAAATGGAACACCGGAACGTACTCGATAATGATCTCTGTATCGTCGTTCGTCTATAACCACACCGAGCGAAGGATGTGCAACGACGATGGAATCAAGAACTCTCTGCGAGGTGGACTCAACAAAACATTCCAGACAGGTATCACGTCCTATCTCAACATACCCGGTATATTCGTGCCGAATCGTCCAGTCCTCTGCTAAGATTGTCTGCGAACTGAAGCTGCCATCACACTCATAGACAGTAACGATAACAGCCTCATCAGTCGTGATGGAGTTGACTCTTAATCCAACCTGAACAGAATCAGGACAGCCGCTGATGAGACCGGGCCACGAGGTAAGCAAGACATTCGACGTTGGTGAAAGCGTTACCCGTTCGATCCCTTTTGAACTATGGATTATCAGAACATTCTCGCCACTGTAAATAGTTTTCGGGTAAATCGTATGCGACTGTGCAGATATTGCTCGGTGAACAAATGGAAGTCCAAGCACCAGAACAATCAACAGATTTGCGAAGAGATTTGACATTCACCCTTTCTTGTATCATTAGACGAGCATTCGTTATCGATCCGGATAGGATATTGTGCCCGAGCGAAGATATTCAGTAATCGAAAAAAAGTTACCACTGACGGACGTAACCACATGATAAGCAAACAAGAAAGCATACGGAATGAGAGTACGGCAAACCATCCGCATCATTCGGATATGTTCATTGAACGAACGTTCAACCCTGTCTCAGCGCTCAAGTATCGGAATGACTACCTGAGGCTTTCAGGTGCGCTCACCTACAGCTATATCGCTGTTCTACCGATCATCCTCCTCTACGAAATTGGAATTCGTCTCGTGAACAGTGGTAGCCCGTATGGCATTCACATCAGCGCAGAGATTCTCATCAAGCGAGTGCTGAGCCTGATCGGACTCGGAGATACACTCTGGTTTGCGCTCCTGATACTGCTGCTCGGAGCGGCCATTGTTTTCTACGAACGACGCCATAACTTGGAAATCCGTCCTCGTTACTTTGGATTCATGGCGGGTGAAAGCGCCATCTATGCGGTTCTCCTCGGTTCAATCGTCTCAATGTTTGTAGGAACGCTCTTCGGAATGGCCTCTTCGCCGGTTGCGCTGCAGATACCTGGCGGAGGAGAGCCTTCCTTTATGACGCAAATTGTTCTTTCTCTGGGTGCAGGAGTCTACGAGGAGTTCATCTTTCGTCTTGTCCTCGTTACCGCACTCTACGGTCTGCTTTCCCTTTTCAACATGGATCTTCGGCTCCGGTATGTGATTGCGGCCGTTATCGGCGCCCTGATTTTCAGCGCAGTCCACTACACCGGGTCTCTTGGAGATGCCCTCACTCTCTCAAGTTTTACGTTCCGCTTTCTGATGGGGCTTGCGCTGAACGCGCTCTTTCTGCTGAGAGGATTCGGCATAGCAGCAACCACACATGCCCTGTATGATATCTATGTGACGATTTTGCAGGCATAGAATGCGGCAGAATGGCCGGTAGCCGCGCGTCTTCAGCCTGTGCAGGGGCTATATCAACAAAAAGACAATTCATCATATTGGTGGCCTGTAGCCGCTTTGCACGAGAGAAACAGGCAAGATGGGTACGAACTTTAAAAAAACGGTACAATAACTGGTAGAACGAAAAGTCCTCGAAAATTTGTGCGATTTCGAGGACTCTTGTACACCCGAGAGGATTCGAACCCCTAACCTTCTGATCCGTAGTCAGATGCTCTATCCAGTTGAGCTACGGGTGCAGGTTTTCAGCCTATATTGGATGGGACGGATTATGCGTTGTCGAAGTTTGCGATCAACCGGGCGAACTGGCTCTTCCGGTTAGCGGCAAAGTTCTTGTGGATGATGCCCTTCGTGGCCAGACGATCAAGAATCTGCTGAGCCTCGCGACTCTTCGCAATAGCTTCCTCCTTGTTCTCTGCCTGACGCACAGCCTTGATGGCACGACGCATCTTGACTTTCTGGAATCCGTTGTAGGCCCGGCGCTTTGCCGACTGACGTACACGCTTCTCTGCTGACTTATGTTGAGGCATAGATTCTCACCGTTAATTGAAAAGAGCTATAAAATTACGCCAAGAAACCGGCTCAAACAACCGGTTTATTCATAAAAGGATGTATCACAGTTTTCTGTCTCCCCTTTTGATCGTAGCTTTATGGGCTATTCCGTAATCGGTCAATATAAGCTGCATGGAAAAAACAGCCCGAACATATCGGTTTGTGAGCAAGCAAGTCATGAGGGCAAGGGGAGGACATATCCTCGTGCTCCTGATGTCTCTCGTGCTCTTTCCTGTTGACCTGTTCGGCAGACAGACGACAAATCTGGAACAGTTTCAACGTTGTGCTGAGGTCGTTGCGGACACTCTTTTTGCTCGAACCGGCGACCCTGATCAACTCTGCGTACGCATCGTCTCACACCAGGCTGACTGGATTCTCGACCAGGCCTGCAATGACGTAGCTGCTCTGAGAACGTTAAGCCTTGTTCAGTGTCAGGCACCCTATACAAACGAACTTCTGATTGCAATCACCGATATCGGCGTTCGGTACGTAGAACTCGAGGATGCGGATTTCTATTGGCGTGAAGTCACACTCGGAGTAAGCGCCTCGGTTCCCGTAATCGATGCATCCGCCCAAAAGAGATCGCGAGTAACCGAACGATTCGGTTATGCACTGAACGATACCGTTGATGCGTCGAGTATAGCTGAGATAGAGTCACCAGGATATGACTTTACCGTCGGTACCACAATCAGGCTGAACAGATCAAGTTTCTGGAAAAGTGTTGCAGAGCCGGCAATTGTCATCGGAACATCGGTCGTCATGGTAATTCTTCTTTTCACGGCAAGGAGTCAGTAATCCCCTTGATGCATTTTTTTCCAGATGTAGATTCAGCCATGACGTCAAGAACGTCGAATTCAGCATAAATTATTCGCTTATGATAAAGTCGGTTGCAGCCCTCACACTTCTTCTCCCGGTGATAACTGGATGTGGTGAATCAAGGTCGTCAACAAAGGACCTTTCCACCGAAGAACGTTTCAGGCTGGGGAAAGAGGCGCTTGATAAGGGTAATCATCAGAAAGCACAAGAGTACTTTGAAGTTATTCTTTTGCAGGATCCGGCAAGCGAGTACGCCGACGATGCGCAATTCTACCTTGCCGAATCCTTTTATCAGACCGATGAATACAGGGTAGCTGCTTTTCATTACAGCAGAGTGCTCAACGATTTTCCCGGCAGCCCCTTCTACAAACAAGCGCTCTATATGACCGGCAAGTGTTACTACAACGTATCACCACAATACGAACGGGATCAGCGGCAGACGGATAACGCCATTCGTCAGTACAAGGCCTTTGTCCAGTTCTACCCCACCGATTCGCTTTCAAAGCATGCTCGTGAGCGGATCCTGGAGCTTCGTTCGCGCCTGGCACAACGAGATTATTCGGTTGCGCAACACTATCTTGATCGTGGAGAATACAAGGCCGCGGAGATTTATTTCAAACGGGTCATCGATCGATATCCAGATACGAAGTACTATGCTCTTGCTCAGAAAGGAATGGAAGAGGCTTCGAGGGAGATCACAACAATTGAAGCAAAGGATAAAGGAAGTTAACATATGACCGACAGGATAGACGTTCAGAAGCGCGTAAGTGATTCCCAGGTGGAGATGACCGAGTTGGTCCTGCCGAACGATACGAACCAGCTCGGGAACCTTCTTGGCGGACGCCTGATGCACTGGATTGATGTAGCTGCTGCGCTCGCGGCAATGCGCCATACCGGTGAGGTCTGTGTTACTGCAGCTATCGATAACATGAGTTTCCACGCGCCAATAAACCTTGGATCGATGGTAATCCTGAAGGCCTCGGTAAATCGTGCGTTCAGTACATCAATGGAAGTGGGAGTCCGTGTTGAAGTTGAGAACCCGAAAGATGGCACGAGCTTCCACGCCAACACCACCTATCTGACGTTTGTTGGCATTGACGATCACAATAAACCCTTGCCTGCCCCTCCTATTATCCCTGAATCGCAAGAAGAACTTCGTCGTTTTGAATCGGCAGGTGTTCGCAGACAGATTCGTCTTGAGGAGCGGAATCGACTTAACAGCCTTCATTCTTCCCGCTATACATCCAACAAAGAGGTAGAATCATGAAATCGGTGCGATGTCCCTGGATAGTCCCAATCGTTCTTCTGATCTCCGGCAGTTTCCAGGCATTCGGTCAGGCTCACGGTGAGCACGACGACCATCTTCACTCTCTGATCGATGGTGATTATCCTGTCTGTGGGACACATCTCATGTGGCAACTTCAAGTAAACGAGGAGAAACTTGATGATAAGGGAAGGGAATTGCTGCGCCAGTATCGCGTAACCGATCAGCCGACCATGCAGCGCAACATCGTCAGCTATGACGGGCACTTCAGAATCCACTACGACATTGATGGCAAACATGCTCCAAGCCCTGTTGATCAGGATAGCAACGGTATTCCCGATTATATCGACTCGGTCGATTTCTATATGGAACTGGCCTGGAAGAAGGAGATTGAGGAATGTGGATTTGCTCCTCCACCCCCGGATAACATCCGTCCCGGTGTGGGTGGAATAGATGGTCTCGTCGATGTCTTTGTACAGGCACTCTCCAACAGTATCTACGGTTTTGCTCTACCGGAACCGGGCGGAGAGATTGGTTCAAGAAGCGTTGGCTACCTTATTCTTGACAACGATTATGTCGGATATCCGACTCCCGGTATCGCCGGACTGCGCGTTACGAGCGCACATGAATTTCATCATATTGTGCAGTTCGGTGCATATATCAACGACTATTCACAGGGAGCAATTTTCGAAGCGACGTCGACATGGATGGAATTCAAAGTACATCCCGATCTGACCGATTATCGCCTCTATTTCAATAGATTCCTCAAGCAACCACATGCCTTCTCGTTCGCTACCAACGACGTAAGCGATGGCATCACAGGATATGCTCATATGCACTACCTGCAATCTCTCGTTCAACAGCTTGACCCCAAGATTGTCAGGGAAATATGGGATCAGTTCAAAAGCAGTGGAAAGGCCTTTGATGCAATCGATGCCACACTTCGAGCCCGGAATGCCGGAATCAACCTGACCAACAGCTTTTGCACGTTTGCACGATGGAGCTACTTCACTGGTTCAAACGCAGTCGATACAATGTTCTTCGCAAAAGCTGATCTCTATCCAACTATCAGATCAGTCTCAACCTTGATTCTCGACGAAGACCTGGAGAAAGTGATTCCGAACTCCCTCTCCCCACTTTCATTTGGCTTGTGGAGACTCGTTGTGCCTCGTTCCGATCAGTTCGACCCGGACACAGTTGATTTCCTGATAACAAACGCTCGATCAATGCTCGGGACCGGCGGCCCTTCGGTCAGTAGACCGGAAGACTTCACACTCTTTGTCAGTCAGTCGCCTCGGGGTGGCTACACACCAATACTCTACCGTAACGACACACTCTACTATCGACTCGATGCTCCTCACCAGGACTTTTGCGTTGAGACATTCTTCAACGGTAGCCGCGGCATTCTGGTTACTGTCAACCCTTTGCCTCAACCCTTTGTGAATGATGGAGCCGACCAGATGGTGTTCGCTGTAGACCTGAGCGGTATCGCCATCACGAGAGTGGAGCTTGACATCTATTCGGCATCAATGACAAAAGTTGCCCGAGTTGAGAGAAATGGCCTTGAGACTCGGGAGAATGTTCAAGGCGTTATCTGGGATGGCAGGACATCTTCGGGAGAATTTGCCCCAAGTGGTGTCTATATCTATACGCTTGCGATCAATGGCAGCGCACCATCGGTCGGGAAATTTGCTGTTGTCAGGAAATGAACAAGGGGCGGACCAATGGAGTAAAAACTCTGCAAATCATCTCCGATAAGGTATGCAAAGCATACGATCTGCGTCCTGTTCTGACCGATATCTCTCTTACCATTGAACGTGGAACCACACTCGGAATAACCGGTCGCAACGGCTCTGGAAAATCGACGCTGCTAAAGATCCTTGCAAACGTTCTTGAAAAGACCTCAGGAAGCGTTGAGTGGATGATTGGCAATGAGCGTATCAAGGAAGAAACGTTGCCCAGACACCTCGGCTATGTAGCTCCCTATCTCGAACTCTACTTGGAGTTCTCCATCGTTGAGCTGCTTAAAATTCTTGGCCGGATTCGTGGAGTGTCACCCGATATGGACTATGTCTCTCATCTCCTTGAACGCTTTGAGCTCGCCGACAGAACCAAAGAGAGGATTGAGTCGTTCAGTTCCGGAATGCGGCAGCGCGTAAAGTATATTCTTGCGCTTTCACACCACCCGGACTTCCTGATGCTCGACGAGCCAATGACAAATCTGGACGAGGACGGACAGGCTATTGTCCGGAAAACGATCTCACGTGAAGCGTTCGAAAGAATTACTGTGATTGCAACGAACGAAAAGGAAGACCTAAGTCTCTGCACACACCGGATTTCGCTTGATTGAGATTCGAGAGGTGGGTGTGAGATATGAGTAATGAGCAAACGTAGTATAGGACTATCAGCTTTCAGCTTTGACTCTCGACCGCTTGACTCTTAGACTCACGACTCACGACGCTTCGACCCTCGACTCCTACAGCATCGCACGTACGAAGTACAGCCGAGACATTGTGTGGATCGTGGACATCTTCGAGGAGAAGATGGAGATCAAACTGGTGTTGTTCCAGAACGCGCCGCAATCGCTCTACGCGACGGACAGTACGGTTTGTCTTCGCATCAATCGCAACCGATTCATCGAAGCCGAGCCGGTCGTTAGGCTTCTTCACCACTCTCTACTGCTCCTCTTCAACACGTTCCTGATCATATCTCTCGACATGATCGACGTTCGGAATCTTCTTCAACCGCTCTATCAAGCGCCCGAGATGGTCGGTATGACGAACAAGAACGGTGACAATCCCCTCAAAGAGTGAATCTTGCGATTCGATGTTAACGCTTCGGATGTTCGTGTTTCGGTATGAGACGATGGCGTGGGTTATGTCGTTCAGCATGCCGGGTCGATCTTCCCCACTCACTCTGAGAGCTGTTATGAACTCAGAGCCATCATCTTTCCCGGCCCAATCAACATCAAGAACACGACCACGATTGCTCTGCTGTTCCAGCATATTGATTGCATTCGGGCAGGAAGTTCGATGAATAGTTACTCCTTTTCCGGCTTTGATAAATCCAATAACCTGATCTCCCGGAATCGGGTTGCAACAGCGTGCATAATGGTACTTCATCCCGGTCAACCCGCCATCGACAACAATCCCATCGGCATTGGTCTTGCGAGCTTCGTCAACAAAACGATTATAGATCACCTTACCGCTTACCCCGCCAGGATCATCTTTCTGCGTTGGTTGCGACTGATAGTTCAGCACCATGGCCACGGCCTGTTCCGGAGTGAACTTTCCGAACCCTATGTCATAGAAAAGATCGCTCCGGTTTTCGTATTTTAGTACGTGTGCAACCCGCTCCAACTCATCATCGTTGATATGGACTTTCTCCTTCTTGATTCGTTTCTGCCACACCTCTTTTCCCTGCTGAATCATTGAACGACGCTGTTCGTTCAACCAACGACGAATCCCGCTCCGGGCCTTGTGGGTAACAGCAAACTTCTCCCAATCAAGGCTTGGCGTCTGATTTTTCGACGTAAGAATTTCGATCTGATCACCGGAACGGAGTACCGTGTCGAGCGGCACAATCTTGCCGTTGACCTTTGCCCCGATACAATGGAACCCAACTTCGGAGTGGATATCATAGGCAAAGTCAATAGGTGTGGAGTTCTTTGGAAGAATTCGCAACTCCCCTTTAGGCGTAAAGACGTAAATCTCATCCTGGAAGAGATTTAGACGGAAGCTCTCCATGACCTCATGAGGAGCCTCTTCAGCTTCAGCACGCTCAAAGACATCCCGTATCCATTCCGCCCACTCCTCGAGTTGTCGATCTTCCTTCCAGATATTGAGCGACTGTTCCTTGTAAATGAAATGTGCGGCAACACCCTTCTCTGCTATCTCGTGCATTCCCCTTGTTCGTATCTGTACCTCAATCCGTCTACCATCCGGACCAATCACGGTTGTATGGATAGATTGATAGCCGTTCTTTTTAGGAACCGAGATATAATTCTTGAAACGCTCGGGAACGGGAGTATAGATTTCCGATATGATGCCGTAGACCGTAAAGCAATCGTTCGGATTATTGGTATCGAGTATGATACGGATGGCGACAAGATCATGAATTTCATCGACTGACTTGTTCTGCACCCGCATCTTGTTATAGATGGAATAGAGATGTTTGGCTCTCCCAACTATCTCGAACCCTATGTTCTCACTTTCCAACCGCCCACGAATCGGTCTGATCGTCTGCTCTATGTATGTTTCCCGTTCCTTGCGTTTCGTCTTGAGGACACGTTTCAATTGGCTGTATGCCTCAGGGTTCAGGTATTTGAAGGAAAGGTCTTCCAGTTCCCACTTCAGATTTCCGAGTCCGAAGCGGTGGGCAAACGGAGCATAGATGTCAAGCGTCTCACGAGCCATTCGCTTCTGCTTCCGAGAGGTAAGGAACTTCAACGTCCGCATGTTGTGGAGTCGATCGGCAAACTTCACCAGAATGACACGGACATCATTCACCATTGAAAGGAGAAGCTTTCGATAGCTTGCAGCCTGAGTTACCTCGTGGCTGTTAAAGACCCCGGTGATTTTGGTAACACCATCTACAATTTCCGCAACAGCAGGCCTGAACTCTGCACGAATATCGTCGAGAGTGTATTGAGTATCCTCGACCACATCATGGAGAAGAGCCGCCGCAATCGAGATGTCATCAAGCGGAATTTCACGCGCAAGAATCAACGCAACTTCGTGTGGATGCGTGTAGTACGGCTCGCCCGAAGCCCTTGCTGTATTCTTGTGCGCATCGTAGCAGATATAGAGAGCACGGGTAATCAGAGATTCATCCCAAGTACGCAGGTTACCACGGCAGGCCTCAATCAATGCTGCCAATCGCGTCTTGAACTCCTCTCGGTGATCGAGATGAATCGACTCGGCCTTTGTATCAACGTTTGGACGCCGGCTGTTCACTCCCTTATAGGAGCCATTACGTCGTGTTGACTTTGCAGTGTTCGTATGTTTTTTGGTCTCTTTCACTCAACTTCAAATGTGGGGTTGACACCTATCTACCTTGACTCCGAGCTTTACGTCTGATTGTAATAGACCTGATTTATTTTCTTTTCGATGTAGGTTAGGAAGGCCCCTTCGCTTAATGGTTCACCACATATTTCATTTGTTAGTTCAGCCGGACTTTTCGCTTTTCCCCAGCGATGAACCTTCTCACGCAGCCATGACAACAGATCCCCGAACTCCCCACGTTCTATCTGTTTATGGTGCTCGGGAAGATCTTTCAGCATGGCTTGGTAGAACATCGCCGCATACAGTTTGCCAAGAGAGTAGCTTGGGAAATATCCATGACCACCGAACGACCAGTGTACGTCCTGAAGACATCCCTCAGCATCATTTGCGGGAGTAATCCCCAGGTACTCCTCCATTTTTGTATTCCAGGCTTCCGGTATATCGTCAACGTTCATCCGCCCGTTGATCAGATCATCCTCGATCTCAAATCTCAGAATGATATGCAGGTTGTAGGTCAACTCATCGGCCTCAACCCGTATCATACTCGATTTCATTACGTTGACGATTCTGAAGAAACTGTCGGCTGAGATATCGGAAAGTCGTTCAGGGAACTGCGATTGCAAGGATGGATAGGCCCACTTCCAGAACTCCAGACTCCGCCCTACCATGTTTTCCCAGAAGAGGGACTGTGATTCGTGAATACCCATCGATGTTCCATCGGCCAGAGGAGTGCGGGAGTATGCTTTGTCGATACCCTGCTCATACATGCCATGGCCCGCTTCGTGGATCAGACCAAAGAGGCAGCTCCGAAGATCGTCCCTGTATACTCTCGTTGTTAAACGAACATCACGGATTCCGAATGACGCACAGAACGGATGGGTAGAGAGATCGACCCGACCATCGGTAAAGTTAAATCCGAGTTTCTTTATGACCTCACGTGCAAACGAAAGCTGCGCGCTGGGATCAAAATCCGTAAAGAGGACTGCATCGGAGATGTCTGCTCCAGACTGATCTATTTTGTCGAGGAGTCGTGCCGTTCCCTCTTGCAATCGTTCAAAGACCGGACGCAACTGTTCTACCTTCATCCCCGGTTCATACAGATCAATCAGTGCATCGTACGGATTCTCTTTGTATCCAAGGTATTGAGCGTGTCTCCTCTTGATATCAATGATCTTTGCAAGGTTATCCCGAAAGATCGAGAAGTCACTTTTGCTTCGCGCCTTTTTCCAGGATTGCTGTGCAAGTGAAGTGACCTTTGACATCTCCCGAACAAATTCATCCGGCAACTTTACTGCTTGCTCACGTTCCCGGGAGAACTCACGCAGAGCCGCTATCTGCCACTCTGAAAGATCTGCCGCACTGCCATTTGATACCAACTCTTCAACAAGTTTGCCCGCTTTATCCGAGGTCATCATCTGGTGAATCAAGGCATTAAGCGTTGCAATCTGCTCGGCCCGTTCTTCGGCCGCTCCATCGGGCATGTACGTCTCCTGATCCCAGCCCAACACAGAAGAAGCAGCAGTAAGATCGCTGATTGTTCTGGTCGTTGACAGAAATTCATCAAAAGTCTGATTTGTCGTTGATCCCATAACGTTTGATAATGATTATATCTAATAAGAAAACTTCGGAATAATAATCAAATCGGCATCAGGAAAGAAGAGGAGAACGAAAAAGAGCGCAGTACACAAAGATTCAGCATTAACCTGAAAGCCCACTACTTTCTTACCTTACACTTTTACCTTTCTACCTTTTAATTTCTAACTTTCTCTGCCACCATTGAGATCCCCGTTTTGTCTGGCAACAAATACCTTTGCTGATACTCAATAGCCCCTTGCTGCAAAAAAGCTCCCTCGAACTGACCTCCATCTAAGTACTGTTTCTCTACCTGTCGAATCGCTCTATTGGAACTGAGCGAAGGGGCGGCACGATAGCATTGACATGTCCCTTGAATCAACATGCTGTCATTCATAACCACACCCTCTGCCAGCAGAACAGGCAACAGTGCATTGATAATGATATCGCTTGCTCGGGATGTTCCGATCAACGATTTTGAGCCAAAGCGAACAAGAAAAAGACCTCTGATCTCTTTGTACGGGCAATTTGATGCGATTAACCGTGCGGCGTTTGTAAGTAGATCGTCGTTGTAAAGATCATAGACCAACTTTCCGCCAGCCCATATTCGTCGCTCCGGAGTGTTTGCAGGCCGCACTCTAAAATTCCACTCTGGGTCGACCGGATGGTCAGCTTCGGAGGGCAATATACTTCGCAAACGCGACTCGGATACGAATCTGGAAGCGACCGCCGTCAGGCGTTCAACCGGCAGACCGGATTGCGAAAAAAGATGAGAAAGGATCTCGTCAAACGTTGCCCCGATCAGTCTGTGACGGCCTGCAAAAAGCCTCTCGGCCACGCGTTTCATTGGTCCACGATTTGCGCTGAATCCAAGAGCATCGAATAGCCGGTACAGGAATTCGCGTTCTATTTGTAAGTCGTTGGTCAAACGCGGCTCTCTGCGGATAGCCTCGATTGCCCGGCACAGAAGTCGGCTCCAGGCCAACTCAACAAGGGGTTGTAGTGATAACTTCTTCTCCCCAAAGCTGAAATCACTCGTCTCTTCTTTCTTCTCGTTTGAATCACGCCTGAGTACAATCGTTGGAATATCTAACCGAAGTCGTGCCTCATCAGGTGCCTGGGCCAATACGTGCAGAATAACATTGGAATATACGGGGTCTTCATGATGTTTGTGTGTGAACCAGTCCGATTCCCTCATGTGCATTTCAACCGGTCCGACAAACATGTTGCCGTCGATAAGAAGGATCCCGTTGAGGAAGTCGGGACCATCGGATTTGTTCCTCACACCGGGTGATAACAGACTAATTCTCTCTCCAGTAAGAGCATGAAATGTGGTTCCGGGAACCGGAAGTTTCTGCCAGATAGTAAGCAGGTCATCTTCACAACCGATGGTGCGACCACAATCGATGGGTCCGGATGATTTCATGATGATCTTGTGCTGAGGTTTGTTACAGGTAATATCTCTTTGCGGTTATAGTACGTTTCAGCCCGATTTCTTCTTTGCGCTCCTTGGAGACCTTTGCGGTTTTCTTCATTGGGAAGAGAAACCGCGAAGAATGCGAAGGGAGGCAAAGAATATCTATAAGGAGAAGATTATAGAGCTGCCTCGGCCATTCTGACCCGCGCATCAGGATCTTCCTTCGCTAACTGAGCCACAAAATCGAGAGTGGCTTCGCGAGCTTTCTGTACAAAATCTTCACCGGAGCCTGCCTTGCTAATTCCACGAGAGACATTGACGAAGGCAACTCCTCCATCGTTTGCCTTGACCGTTCCCCCAGCATCTCCCCCTTGCGTTCCAACACCTGGAATCAGCAGAGGTATATTGGGGCCAACACGACTCCGCACCTTCCCCAATTTATTCGGATGTGTTGCTCCAACAACAAATCCGAGTTGATCTCGAACACCGAACTCCTCAAGGCACCGGTCGATAACGTTTACGTAGAGTGGTTTTCCGTCGGTCGTTATCCGCTGGAACTGCGCAGATCCAGGATTCGATGTCAGGGCGAGAACAAAGATGCACTTTCCTTCATACCGGAAGTAGGTCTCAAGCGTATCGGTTCCCATGTAAGGATTGACCGTCAGCCCATCGAACCCCCAGAACTCGAACATTGCCTGAGCATAGTGATCAGCGGTATTTCCTATGTCACCTCTTTTGGCGTCTCCTATCGTGATGATATGCTCGGGAATAGCCTCCAGAGTTCCCTGTAGCGCCTCCATTCCCTTCATCCCGGCACTCTCGTAGAATGCGAGGTTCATCTTATAGGCAGAGCATAAATCGCTTGTCGCTTCGATAATGGCTTTGTTAAAGGCAAGAATCGGATTCGATTCCGCCTGAAGGTGATCGGGTATCCAGGCAAGATCGGTGTCGAGTCCAACGCAAAGGCGGGTTCCGTTCGTTTCGAGAAGGTTACTGTAGCGTTTGTTAAATGTCATCTATAGCTTGTTGCTTACACCCTTATGTTACGACCGATTGATCTCTGGAATGTATGAAACATCCCGAAGAAAATAATGATCCGATACTCTTTGCATACCTCTGCGCCGTAACGAACGATTTCATTGACCATGTTCTGAAGGTAGCTCCGAATCTGTTCGTTCTGATAGATCGGGTACTCTTTGGGATTGTTTCGAATTTCCGCGTCAATATCTGCGCCAAGCTGAGCATCCTGTTATACTGTGAACAGATTTGCTCCGCACGCCATACCAATGACTGCAATGCAAAGGTAGACTGAATTGAGAATGTGATTTCTCATAGTTTTTGTGGTTGGTTGCCGTAGGTACTTGGCCCGAATGGTACGCAAGAGAGCGTAAGTGAACAAGAAAAAGTCACGTTATCAGTACAAAGGTTGAAAGGCCGAGTTCTCATAATCGACATGGATCAGCGATAATCCCGTTGTCGGAGCCGCAACGCTTTGTCGCGACCTATCCTTTGATTTCAATATTTCAGGCACTTCCTCTGCCCCACGAGCTCCCCTACCCACATCATACTGAACTCCTACCAGCAACCGCACCATTCCATAGAGAAACCTGTTTGCAGTAATGTGGAAGTCAAGGTGGATCCCACCATCATGCCATTGAGCGGAATAGACCTCACAAACTGCGTCCGGAGTGTCGGGATTGTGCTTGGAGAGGGCTGTATAATCATGCGTTCCCCTGAAGTACAAAGCGACATCGTTCATTGTGTTTACGTCGAGTTCAAAAGGGAGATACCAGGCATAGCGTGCTAAGAAAGGATCCGGCTTTCTGATGATTCGGTAGCGGTAACTCCGCCTGCGGGCTGAATAGCGAGCATGGAATTCATCATCGACCGTTGAGAGGTTGGCTATTACGAGGTCGGAAGGAGACATACGCTGGAGGGCCTTGAGCAACTGGTCGTCGTCATAGCGTGTGCCCAGGTCTGCATGAGCAACCTGACCGTAAGCGTGTACGCCTGAGTCTGTCCTGCCCGCTCCCACTATCGTGATAGATCTATCGCCGCAGAGCCTTGATAACATTGTCTCAATGACCTCTTGCACAGTCCGGCCGCTTCCCTGTCGCTGCCAGCCAAGGAAATCAGTTCCGTCATACATGATCTGCATTGCAACTCTGCGCATCATAACGTCAGCTCTTTGACCCCCGACTCTTCAACCCTCGACTCTTTGACCCCCGACTCTTCGACTTCAACCCACAAAAAAACGCAGTCTACAGAGGAGACTGCGCCATTAAATAATCTGCTTTTGACATGCTATGTCGAGATTGTCTTGGTGAGAATAACTCGACCGTTGTAGTAACCACAGCTTCGACAAGCGGTGTGGTGCCTCTTGGTCTCACCACAATTCGGACACTTACCAATCGCCGGTTCCGACAATTTATAGTGAGTTCTCCTTTTATCTCTTCTTGACTTCGAAATTTTTCGTTTGGGATGTGCCATAAGCCTACCTCGTCCCTTTATGTTTCTGTTTATAGAGTTTTAGTTCAAGCTCGTTCCATCAGGAAAAAGTCCCTTCAGATTTGCCCACCGAGGATCGATCGTCTCGCCGTCACATTCACATGCTTCCTGGTTCAAGTTTGTTCCGCACATACTGCAAAGCCCTTTGCAATCTTCACCACAAAGATTTTTCATCGGGATCCCGAGTTGCAGTGTCTCCACCACCTCCTTATCGAGCGTAATCGCATGTTCATCGGCTTTGAGCGTGTATATCCCCCCAACGCCGTCATCCTTATCATGATTGTATTCTTCCGGCGATTCCCCAACTACCCGGTAATAGAGTGAGAACTCCGCCTTAAAGTCTTGTTCTGTCTTGCATAAACATCGGTCGCATTCTCCCGTTTGAGTGGCAGAAACATCACTATGAACATGATACTGCCCCCCAACCCTCGAAATAGTTCCGCTTACTCGTACAGTTCCGGAGTATGCATCCTCAACGCCCAATCCCTTGACGTCAGAATTGAAAGCGAACTGATATTCTTTCTCTTCAAGTCCGACAATCGGAATCACCAGAAGAGCCGAAGAATTATGCCTCTCCTTTCCCGGTTGTGGATTCATCGCAAAGCCCTCTCTCCTGCTCTTATCCAGATAGCAAATTATAAAGATACACCGAGGGGGTTCTGTGATACAAAAATTGTCTGAAACGAACTGTAGTCTCCGTATGCTGGTTACGGTGCCTGACAGGCTATTATTACCAGGCTTTAGGGCACAATCGCAATTTTCTTCAGACGAGAGTCGATTTCGGAACCATCAGTTGTCTTGAGAGCAACACGATAAAGATAGATCCCGGCCGGTAAAGGCTTTCCTCTACTGTCCTTACCATCCCACCTCGCTCCACCACCATGCCCCCGATTGACTTCAATCTCACGGAGAAAAAGACCCGCCTGAGTATAGATCTTGATTAGAGCGATCTTTGGAAGCCCGGCAAAGGTCACAAATTCATCTTTGCTGAGAGAAAAAGGGTGTGGATAAACAAAAAGATTATCAAGATTATCCGAAGAGATCGTGAATCCGACAACACTTCCAGCCCCTTGATTCAGCAGATTGCCTGTGCTTGAACGGACACCTTTTATTGTGATGGTATAATCAAACCCAAACGGTCCAAGAAGATAATCCTCTTCCATTTGAAGAATCACTTTTCTGCTATTCTCGGAGTCAAACTCAATAGCAAGGATGGTCCCCGGAGGATCAACATGATAGTTATCAATAAGCCCTGCGCTCTTTTCTTCTACACTCTGATTGAAGGTGATAACAATCCGCTTTCCTTGCATCGGTTCGGCCTTGCCTGCAATAAAGATCTCGCCCGGCGCAGGATCAAGCATCTTCACACTCAGAACCTGACTGGTATCGGCCGGAGAGCCATAGAGATCGCGAAGTAGTGACGTAAACCTGATCATCAATCTCTCACCAGAGTGATCCTCTAGTAGCGTCAGAAGCAGCGTGCGACCTCCTTGATATTGAATCGTCGAGACCCGGGCACCCTCGCTATCCTCTTCTCTGATAAGGGTTATCACTCCAGTTCGATAAAGTCCCTCGCGCAATTCCTCCGACGTTCTGATAACGATTTGCGTTCCGTTAATAGCCTCGGCTCCAATCGGTTTGACAGGATTATGAGTGAAGAGCCTGATCGCCTCACTGCCATTACTCTCGGAATCCAGAGCTTCGGTGTCCATAGCTGTGACGATATACCCGTAGTTGGCCTCAGCATCAAGACGTCCTGTGGAGGTACCAAGACCGGTATCAACAAACTGAGTCTGGTCAGTTTCAACGATAAGCGAAAATGTGACCTGATTCTCAGGAACATCCAGGAATGCTCTGTAGACTCGATACTGTTCCGCTCCCTGAACACTATCCCATCGCAGGAAGGCAGTCGAATCGCTCAATGCCCAGCCATCAAGTCCTGCAGGAGGAGCCGGGCCATCAAAGGTTGGGTCGATCTGGTAGAAGCTGATACGGGTCCCGTCACCGGCACCGAGTTCATTCGTCCCGTCTTTATCAAAGTCGCGAATAATCGGTTGATTGATAATTGATCTCCCTCTCCACCAGAATGGTTTCAAGCGACCAAGTCCGGAATCCCACCGAAAGAGGTAGAGACTTGGAAAAATCGAGAGAGCGATTTCATCACCCGGCTTGCCATCAAGTTCCCCAGTCCTTATGCCTGTTCTGAAGTCTGTCGCTCCACGAACCCAGGCAACTCCCTCACGGGCCATTTCAAGAGCATCACCCCCTTCACTGAATCGCAGCGCCCTGATCGTCCAGAGAGGAGGTTCGTATTCTTTATCCTCATTGCGGAACAATGGTGCACGGTAGGCAAGCAGAAGTTCATCCCTGCCATTATTGTCGATGTCTCCGGCCGCAAACATATTTCTGTTATCCCCTTCTCGACCATCATTCTCCTCGAACCAGAGCAACGCAAACTGGTCTTCCCCCCGGTATTCGTACAGGACAAAGTCATCGTCAGTGTCACTGAAAAGGATCTCCATCTTGCCATTGCCGTTCACATCACAGATTGCAATGTCACTTGCTCCGAGGATGTTCACCGCGGACCCATCCTCAGGAGATGTGGGGTTCTCAAGTCGGGCAATCTCCGAATAGGCCGACCCGTTCCACCTGCTGACAACATAGTATTGCTCATGCGTTCGACTATCCTCTCTATATCCGATTAACTCATCCCGGCCATCGCCATCAAAGTCAAACAGTCCACTGAAATAAAAACTATTTGCCTCGGTCTCAGAAAACTTGACGCTCGCAAAAGGTTTTCCAGAAGGAGCTTCCTGTTCATAGAGAATACCAGTACCACTCGATTGACCAAGAATTTCGTAGAGCTTGTTTCCATCGGTGTCACCCACTCCCCGTGGAAGCCAGCTATCAGTTGAGTCAGCCGGCACAAATGAGATACCATCGAACTGATAAAGAATAAGGGGCCCGAAAGCAAAATCATCAAGCCGGTTCATCAGGAGTTCCGGAGTCTCAGGATCGATAACTGAGGGTTGATCCGGAAGGACATAACCGTATGGTGCACTCCACGCACGTTTGCTCATACTTGTCAACGGGAACGACTCTGCCGGCACAGTTACGGAACGAGGTGATTCAGGCGATCCGATCGTTGAGACTAAACCAGCAGGGTTGCTTAGAGTGATGTACATATCATATGGAATTCCGGGCTCAATCTCTTCGTGCGTGATAAACCAGAAATGCGTGCGTGTCAACCCCGTTCGCTCCGCTTCCAACTCGTAAGGAAGATACGGAGCGTCTCCGCCAGATGGACGAAGCCAGAGACGTGCATGAGTTCTGTCATCTGTTTTCAACCTCACACCAAGCACACGTCGGTCGTAGAGCCAGAGATTTTGGATAGTTTCGCTGAGAGGAACCGGAGGTGTTCGATCAACATAAAAGCGAATGCGTCGTTCATACCAACGGCCTTTTGTCAGGAGGAGCTGTAACCTGATTGTATAGATCGTATCATTCAGGGCCGATGTTGAGAACTCGGCAAGGGAGGAATTCAGAACGCCTTCATTACCACTCCCAATTGTTATCCAATCTGACGGGACTTCCCCCACTCCGTAATCGAGACTCCAAGACTCGAGAAACGGAGTGACAACCGACCCAACGACATCTATAGTTGTATCGGCCGCAGCACCTTGGTCAATGCGTGGAGAGATAATCTCGAGAACTGCCGGTCCGGGCCATAACAAGGCCGCTTCCGCGTCAAGAATTCCAGCGCCGTAGTTTTCATCCCACCCTTTCGTTCCCAGATCGCTGGCCGAGAGCTCTAACGCTCCCTGTACTTCCTCAGGCTTCCATCCGGGATGGAGCGTGCGCAGCAGACCGGCTACACCGGCAACATAGGAGGAAGAGAATGACGTTCCGGTCACGGTACGATACTTTCCGTCGAGATCGGTTGTCAGGACATCCTGACCCGGAGCAACAAGCGACAATTGTGAACCGAAAGTGCTGAAGATGGTGAGTAGATCCTGATCGGTTGTCGCGCCAACAGAGATAACCTCTTCGAAGCCTGATGGATAGTGAGGATCAGGCACCCCATCGTTGCCACTGGAGGCAACCAACACAACCCCACGCGCATACGCGTATCGTACAGCATCTTGAAGTAGGGGTGATCGATAGGTATCACCGAAACTCATGTTTATCACATCAACACCAATATTGGCAGCATAGATTATTGCCGCAGCAATGTCATCATCCTGTCCATCTCCTGTCGCATCAAAGGCTCGGATTGGAACGATGCGACATCCGGGGGCTATGCCTGCGATGCCGATTCCGTTGTTACGCGTCGCCCCTATCACTCCTGCCACATTCGTTCCATGCCCCTGTTCATCAAGCGGAACTCCATCCCGACCACTCCAATCCCCAAAGTTCGGGATGTTCTGGTCGACCATATCAAATCCTATTACGTCGTCAGCATAACCGTTTCCATCCTGATCTATTCCATCCAGATCACCCGCTACCCCCTCACGAACCTCATCAAGGGGCCAGGGATCAAATTGTCCGTTGCCGTTACGATCCTCGAGATGGTTAACCCAGACTGCGTCATGCAAATCAGGGTGTTTCCATTCAATCCCGGTATCGATAACACCAATGAGCACTGTGGTGTCTCCAGTCGTAATGTCCCAGGCTTCAACTCCTTTTATGCGTTGCAACGCCCACTGCTCGCCAAAAAGTACATCATTCGGTTCATCCACTTCAATACGATAGGTGTAGTTAGGAAAGAGTGCCATAACGCCTGGAACAGAATGCAGAGATCGAACAAAACTCTGATCGCAATCAAGAACCAAATATCTATCAAGCGTTCGGCTAGCAAGGAAAGCTCGACTCGGGTTGACCTCCAGCACAACAGTACTGAGATTGACGGGAGTGCCGAGATCGGCAGCTCTTTGTAGAAGCCCTTCACTGAATTCCTTTACTTCGATCCCTGCATTGAGTTGAATGATCCATGAGCCGGACTCGGATCCCTGAGCCAACAGAATTGCGCTTTTAAGGAAGAGGCTTACACATGCGAGGAGACAACACAGATACCTACATCGTGGCAAAGAACCTTGTCTCCTATGGAACGTTATCTCGATCATCAAAAATTTCTTACAGACTGACAGAGTCAGAACATTGTTGCGCTTCGTCTATTTTCCCTGAACAATCATACTCAGGTACAAGTATTCTTACAATGAAATTGTGGTTCCATCTTCAGCACAGAGCCATTCTACTGGCCCCTGGTGTTCAAGATGTTGAAAATCATCTTCTCGATAAGGAGGGATATGGGTAAAAATGACGCGAGAGATACTCGCTCTCTCTGCACTAATCAGTACCTGTGAAAGATCGACGTGGGCTGACTCGCAGATCAGAATGTCTGTTCCCGACAACTCTGCCCCAAGATCAACTTCAGATGCAATGTCTTGACTGAAGAGAATCTTTCCCTCTCCTGACTCTACAACAAAACCGAATGATGGGAATGGGATACTGATTTGAGATGCTTCATCTGCATGTCTATCGAGATGGGATGTCCGAAAAGGACGGAGGCGCCACTGATCCGGCAACTCTATCGGTCCCATCTGCTTCATAGCCAACTCAAACGGACGTCGGGATTCAAGCAACCATGATTGCCTGAGAACATAAGCAAAGAAATCGAGTGAGCCGGGCGGAAGGATCAGAGTAGCTGGCTCGACCCTTTGATTCAGTATCCATCCCATTACCAGGTTTGGAAGTCCTGTCCAGTGATCGGCATGAGTATGGCTGATAACTACGTGAGTCACGTTGTTTAGAGGCACTTCGTCTCGCAACATCGCACGAGAGCACCCCTCACCGGCATCGATAAGAATTGAATTTCCGTCCGAAAAGAGAAGGCTCGTCGCACTGGCTCCCCGACTTGCTGATGGATGACCGGCCCCGGTACCATGCAAGATGATCTTCATTCTACAAGTACTGTGAACGCGCCACACTCACATGCTTTGGTTACTCCCTCCCTTGCCTTTGAAGCCTCTTCACGTGATTCGTATGGCCCGACAACAAGTGCGTATTGGGTTTTGCCATTTACGTCTTTCGGAAAAATTTCAGGCTGAAGCGACCTGGCACGCAATTGAGCGAGGCGCCGTTCTGCTGCTTCTTTCGTTGGAAACAGACCAACCTGCAACGCATATCCTCTGAATTCCTCTTCATCTTCCTTTGCCTCTCCCTCTTCTTTTGTGCCTGCATCTTCCGATTTACTACTCTCGCTCTCACTAACCCTCTCATCTTCGGTCTCAAACTGCCAGGAGGCGACCCCCTCAAGCACCGAAAAAGCCCTGGCCTTATAGGGAGATTGCGGATAATTTGTTGTAAGCATTGAATACCAGGTCCAGGAAGCCATGGAATCCCGCTTGTCAATATACCTTCGTACAAGCTGATAGGCTGCCTCGTCTGCCCACGGCCCGGTCGGTTCAAGAGCAATCACCTCACGATAGAGGTTCAAAGCCCGATCATCCGGTGTCATTTGTGCTCTGACGTAAAGAGCAGCAGGGACAAAGCGAGCATTCCGTTTTAACGGCTCGATAAGCCAGTATGCTGTATCGGTCTGACCTTCTTCATACAGCTTGAGGATATCCAATGCCTGCTCTTCGTAACTCTGTCCCGATAGCTGAACAGCACTGCATAGTATAACACAGGCTGCTCCAAGAATATATCGTCTCATTTTTTGCGTTCTCTCCATGCTTTTGTCTCTTTGCGGTGAATCTCTGACCAGGAGTAAGCTTTTTATCGGATCGCCAATTCCAATGGAATGACTTTCGGCTTCCCGGTCTCATCGACTTGCGAACCAAAGAGCGTTGCCGAGGTGGCTCGGCCAATGTTAACGTGAATATACTCCCCCACATCGACGTCTCCTTTCGGAAAGATTACCGTATGGTTTTCTCTTGTTCTTCCCTTCCACTCTGCAGGATCACGTTTGCTCGGTCCTTCTACCAATACCTCGGACGTCTTCCCGACTTGCTCTGTATTCTTTTCAAGCGAGATACGATTCTGCTGCTCAATAATCTCCTGAAGGCGTCGTGTCTTTACCTTTTCCGGCACGCTATCCCCCATTGCCCACGCTTTAGTCCGTTCACGCGGTGAATACTTGAACATGTAGGCGCCGTCATATCGAACCTCACACATAACTTGAAGGGTCTTCTGATGATCTTCTTCCGTCTCGGTTGGAAAACCGGCTATAATGTCCGTAGACAATGCAACTCCCGGTATCAACTCACGAATCTTGTCAATCCGTTCCAGATAATGTTCTACTGTATACGTTCTGTTCATCAACTCAAGAACGCGGTTCGACCCTGACTGGACGGGCAGATGAATGTAGTCACAGATATTTTCCCACTCAACCATCGTTTCAATCAGCTTGTCTGACATATCCTGCGGATGCGATGTGGTGTATCGAATCCGCATCATGGGATCAACCGCTGCAGAGGCTGCCAGGAGATCGGCAAAATCCCTTTCTTCCCATCGGTAGCTGTTGACGTTCTGTCCAAGCAACGTCACCTCACGAAATCCGTGATCGCTTAAATACTTCACCTCATCAACAATTGAAAGCAACGACCGACTCCGCTCCCTTCCTCGCGTAAAAGGAACTACGCAGAACGTGCAAAACTTATCGCACCCTCTCATTACGGAGATCCAGGCCGATATTCCCTCAGTCCGAAGCGGTGTGATATCATCATACGTCTCCACGCGTGAAAGCTTTACGGCCAATCCCCTTTCACCATACTGTGCCTCACTCACAAGCTCCGGTAAGAGGCGATACTGATCTGGACCGACAACAATGTCAACTATTGATTCCTCGGTCAAAAGATCTTTCCGCATCCGCTCGGCCATACAACCGAGCAATCCTACGACAAGCTCTGGTTTGCGCTTCTTGTGGTGAGCAATGTTGGCAAGCCTGTGATGAATACGCTGCTCGGCATTATCCCGTATAGAGCATGTGTTCAGAAGAATCAGGTCAGCCCCTTCAATCTGCTCGGTTGGTGAGAAACCCTCTTTATCCAGAACCGAAAGGACAATCTCGGTATCGGCCACATTCATCTGACAGCCGTACGTTTCCACATAAACACGTTTGTTCGTATTCGTTGTCATTCTCATCTTGGTAAGGGTATCGTATCAATCGTTCGCTTATCATTCATGCAGGCAAGATGTCCGCGCTCTGCATTTCTCATCCCTCATTCCTCATCCCTTCAATCTCCTCCCATCCATCCAGTCGTTCACGAGGAGGCAATGCTTGCAAGAGATTGACAATCAACTCAGTATTCGTTTGCAATTCTTCAAGATTCCCGTTGTTTTTGATGACAACGTCAGCACGCCTTACTTTTTCTTCAGCAGGGATTTGCATCGCGTCCCGCTTACGAATCTCTTCTACATCAACTCCGTCTCGCTCGGCAGCCCGCCTGAAGCGGAGATCAACGTCTGCATCAACAACAACGATATAATCGAACCGTTCCTCGCCCCCTGACTCATAAATCAGGGCTGCTTCACAAACAACAATCGAGGCCCCGTTGTCAATTACTTCTTTCGCTCTGATCCCTTGCTCGGCAATTGTTCGCGGGTGAACAATTTCGCTCAGCTTCTGAAGGCGTTCACGATCATTGAAGACCAATTCAGCAAGACGTTTACGATCGAGCCTCCCATCGGAGTAAACACTCTTGCCAAACTCACGGAGAATTGCATCCTTCATCGAAGGATCATTCTGCATAAGCTCTTTGGCAATAGCATCCGCACTCAAGACCGGGATGCCCGCTTTCCGAAACAGATCGGCCACTTGTGACTTTCCGGCACCAATTGATCCGGTAAGGCCAATCAGCAGATACTCTCCATCCCCCTGATTCTTTTGCATACTCATCGGACGCAAAAATAGCGATCTGAACCGGGATCCGTATTTTTTCTGTCACGAAACGTGTTACGCACAACAGAAGGAGACAGGATTCGTCACCTTGTTCGGTCTCATGCAAATATAGCGTCCAACCGGTGTGTTAGAGTAGTTGTAGTGCAATATGAGACATCTTTGCAGATAAGAATTATGCATACACAAATTATAGAATAAATACGGAGAGACTGGCAATGGCAGAAATGCTTGTTGATCAGAGCAACGATACAACGTTTGAGACTCCGTTGAACGTTTCGGAAAAGGCGTTGAAGGAGATACGGAAGATCCGGGAAAGCAACGATATACCGCAAGAGTACGGTCTGCGAGTCGGGGTCAAAGGGGGTGGTTGTTCCGGACTAACCTACTCGCTTGCCTTTGATGGAGAGAAACGTGATGGAGACAAAGTTCTTGGGTTTGAGGATGTCTTCCTCTATGTTGATAAGAAGAGCCTTTTCTACCTGATGGGATGTGAAATCGATTTTTCTGATGGATTGAATGGACGTGGCTTTACCTTCAACAATCCGAATGCCACTCGCACATGTGGATGCGGATCGAGTTTTGGGGTATAAGCGACTACCCCATGCTTCCGCATGGGGCTACCAACTGAGCGTCGCTATGCGACTGATTTTCATACGCTCCCTTAATCCCATCGAAGAAGCTATGACCATATATCCAGCCCCAGTCGAGCGTCAGACCATCTTTCAGCGTGTCAACGTTGCCGGCAGATCACAGCCGATCTGGAATGTGGAGTCATGTCCCTGCTAGACCGGATACATCCAAGTCGGCTGACCCCAGAGAAGAAGGGAACAAGAAGTGCAAGCTTTGTTCGTCATGTCATTATTATCACCTATTGTTTTATAATGAGTGATAGGTTATGGCGGAGGAGCCACTTGGTCTTGTCGGACGGGCTCCTTCGCCGTTTTTATGGATTCTGTTCATAGTTTATCGTGCAATAGTCACCTGTACCTGTACTGATTCTGATCTGTCTCCGAGGCTCACTTGAACCAGATAGGCGCCGGATTCCGTAGCCCGCCCAACGAACCGTCCGTGGTCAACGAGCACCTCGGTTGAAAGAACCTCCTGTCCGAGAACATCGGTGATCTGAAGGCTCACCTCCTCTCCCGCTCTGTCCGTCCCCCGATGCCGGATCCGGCACAACTTTCACTCTTAGACTCCATGACTCTCCACCCAAATCAACTCACATTTGAATAACGCTCGCCCGATACAATCTCTGAAGCTCAATTGTCAATTTACCTGGTACTTTCCCTTTGATTTTTTCTCCCTCAACGCTCTTGACCGGTAGAATCTCACGTACCGAGTTTGTGATGAAAACTTCGTCTGCGTCCTTTAATGTTTGCAGTGGAAATCGTTCTTCGTAGATGTCGATCTCCTGTGCAACTCCAATCTCAAGAATACGTTCCCTGGCAATGCCGGGCAAAATCCCAAGATCAAGCGGAGGCGTTAACAGCCGACCATGATTGTTACAGAAAATATTGCTCATCCCCCCTTCTGCAACATATCCATCATTTGTTAAAAAGACTCCTTCAGTAGCTCCTTTGGCCTGCGCAGCATCAAGACTAAGAATCTCTACCAGATAGTTCAGTGATTTTAGTCGTGTCTGAAAAGGTGAAGGCTGATGTGTGTATAGTGTTGTTTTAAGGTTGATAGGTTTTGGTTGGACTTCATTTTGCAATAACGGTCTACCATAGATAAAAATCGTACTCTCTACTCTTCTACACAACGTATCTCTGTGATCAATTCCTCGCGAAACAGTTAAACGAAGCCGTGCATCGCTCCATTGATTTGCTTCGATAACCGCATAAATCATCTCCTCAAGGCACTTTCGTTCAGGTAACTCAAGCTTGATACGTGCAGCCGAAGCATAAAGCCTCCTCAGGTGTCTGTCGAGTAAACATGGAATAGCCCTGTAGAGCCTCATGGTCTCAAACAAACCATCTCCATAGAGGAATCCCCGATCAAACGGAGATATTCTGGCTTCACTTGCGTTGACAAGTGCATCGTTCAACCATACAATACCTTCTGCCCCTTCTATCATAAACGATCTGTTGTGATGATATGATGCTCTGAATTCACCGAGATAACATGACGATCATATGAATGTCTTGAATCCTTGTTTTATAATAAAAATAGATGGATCGCACCGATGGCCCTTGGATATGGCGGGTCGCTACGCGACTTTGTATCGAGTAACTCCGCCAGGGAGTGTGGTTATAGGGCGTTAAGAAAATTTGAGAGCAACTTCTTTCCCCCTTCCGTCATGATGGATTCAGGATGATATTGCACACCAAAGATCGACATTTCCCGATGTTCAATTCCCATTATTGCTTCATCGTCACTCCAGGCTGTTATGGCAAGTGATGGAGGGAACGATGCACGCTCGAGAACAAGCGAATGATAACGTGTGGCAGTAAATGGGTTGGGTAGGCCTTTATGAATTGATCGCTCGTCATGAAAGACAGGTGATGTCTTGCCATGCTTTACCTTTTTTGCACGAACAACCTTCCCTCCAAAAGCCTGGCCGATTGCTTGCAGCCCAAGACAGACTCCCAGGGTAGGAATTCTTCCGGCTGCAAGGGATATCAAATCCAGAGAGACCCCTGCCTCGTTCGGTGTGCAAGGACCGGGTGAGATTACGATGTGGGATGGAGCCATTGCCAGGGCCTCAACAGCAGACATTGCGTCGTTACGGATAACCTTTACCTCTACGCCAAGTTCGCCGAGATATTGCACAAGGTTGTATGTGAACGAATCGTAGTTGTCGATAACAAGAATCACACTGGTTCGGTCTCCCGCAATGCTTTGAGCATCGCCTCTGCCTTGCGTATTGATTCCTTGTATTCATACTCCGGCACCGAATCAGCAACAATGCCAGAGCCAGCTTGAGCATATGCTGTCCCATCCTTCACCAAAAGTGTGCGAATAGCGATATTCAATTCAGTATCCCCATTGAATC
Organism: Chlorobiota bacterium; assembly: GCA_021296135.1. Lineage (GTDB taxonomy): Bacteria > Bacteroidota > Ignavibacteria > OLB7 > OLB7 > JAGWAZ01. The sequence continues at coordinate 27,699 of JAGWAZ010000001.1, forward strand.
CAACCCATCCGATTGAACCGGTGTAAAGTCCTCTGGAATGCGGTTCCAGTTCCTCGATAATCTCCATCGCTCTTGCTTTGGGAGCTCCAGTAATTGTCCCTCCAGGGAAAACGGCTCGTATTGCATCGAAGGTGTCCTTTCCACGCCCAAGCTTCCCACGAACATTCGAGACGATGTGGATCACATGGGAATACTTCTCGACGGACATGAACTCATCTACGTGAACAGAACCATACTCCGAAACTCGTCCGAGATCGTTTCGCTCCAGATCAACCAGCATCAAGTGTTCCGCCCTCTCCTTCTCATTGCCAATCAACTCATTGACCTTTGCCATATCCTCTTTATCACTCCCTCCACGTTTCCTTGTTCCAGCTATGGGGCGTGTGGAGAGTTCTCTTCCCTCCACTTTCAACAGAAGCTCGGGAGATGAACTGACAACTGCATATGATTTAAAGTCCAGGAATGCCATGTACGGGGCAGGATTTATCTGCCGAAGCGCTCTGTACAGGGTAATTGGATCAGAACTGAACCGCCTGGAAAAACGAACGGAGAGATTAACCTGGAACAGATCACCGGCATAGATATAGTCGATCGCCTTTGAGACTAGCCGTTCAAACTCATCGGAAGTAAGATTTGCCTCATCAGGGCTTGTGCCTAATGGCTCGCCTTCGTTTATCGATGGTTCCGGATAAGAAGCCGATTCAAGAGCCACCTCAAGGGCTTTCTCCACACTATCAAGCTGAGCACACAACGTTTGAAATGACTCGGCATCATAAGCATTGGAATCGGACAAAGCGATGAGGTGGGTCTTGTTCTTTTCGTGATCAAGCTCTACAAAGAAGGTCGGCACAATAAGGTCAATCACCGGAAGTTTCAAATCATCCTCTGTCTCCTCAGGAATCTTCTCGACAAATCGGGCCAGATCGTACGAAAAGAGACCAATGCCCCCCCCGGAAAAGTTGTTTAGTGAAGGATGGGAGTATAGCCGGTATCGACCGAAAAAATCACGTAGCAGCTCAAATGGATCTCTCCCCTGTCCGGAAATTTTTGCTTCTCCAACGCTGATTTCGTAGGTACCATCACGACGAAAGAGGAAGCGCATGGCCTCGCCGCAGCCAACATAAGAATACCTTCCCCCCTTGCCACTCTCAAGGACAAATCCCTTGTCTTCAGTGCAAAGGATTTCATACAATCTGAACGGGTCGGGAAGAGAGTCAAGCGTTCTGACGACAGGAATCAGATTGAACTCAGCCAACAATTGATAAAAGCTCTCTTCAGAAGGGACTGTACGAGTTGACTTTTCGCTGGACACGTGTGCTAATGTGCTTGCAGTTTTTCTGACTTAGGAATGAAAAACAGAAATGCAAGATAGAGAAATGGAACGAGTAGAAAGGTAAAGAAAGCGAGAAAGAGCGTTACCACACGGAGAATAGAGCACCAATGCTCAGGCCTCTGCGAAGAACATATCGGTTGGCCGGATCGGGCGGAGTCAGCATCCAGAAAAAGAGATAAAGGGGTAGTCCCGGCCCCTATGAAGAGCAACGCGAGAAAGATTATGCGAAGAAGAAGTTTTGGAACGCCAAGATAAGACCGAGAGCCCGGCCACAACATCGGCGATCATCCTCTCATCTGATCTGTAGAGTTTCTTTGCAGGTACGATTGGGAAATATCATCACATCAACAATTGGGATATGGAATCTTCGAAAGCTACGAAGCATAGGTGATGCATGTTTCAACTTGGTGTGATAAAGCGTGACTCAGTCACAATACCGTCGAGAGTGATATCGAGGTGATCGACTGGAATGGAAGGAAAAATCTGGAGATCAAAGGCAACACCAATTGTAGGGCGAGGATTTTGGGTCAGGAATTGGTCGTAATACCCCTTCCCATACCCAATCCGATTACAGTTTTCATCTGCAGCTACAAGGGGAACAAAGACGAGATCACATTGATCCATGTCAAAGCGTTCTGCATTGACCGGTTCGGGAATTCCACGTGATCCGGTCATATACTCTGTATCTTCGGTTATCTCAAATTGATGACTTCCACTATCAGGCTGTACTCTCATGAGGCCCACTTTCTTGCCCATTCCCCAAGCCAGAGAGATCAATGGTTTGAGATCGACTTCTGACTGAACCGGTAAATAGACATGGATCCCTCGCGCGTCAAGGAATCGGTCATCTTCGGATAACGTCTCGCAGATATAACGACTCTTTTCCGTCCGTTCCTCAGGTGTGAGCTGATCCCTCTGCTTCAGCGCTATCGCCCGAATTTCGGCTTTCGTTGTGGGAGTAGTATTCATATCAAAGCATGGTTATGCAAAATCAGTGCATTGCGCTCCGGAAGCATCCCCAATCTGCTTTGCAAACTCCGGATGTGTGGCAAGCTCACCAACTGCATTAATAAGGGCATGCATATCACTTTCATTGTTAAAGATGCCTATAGTTGCTCGCACCGCACCCGGTTTAGGAGCATCGGGATTTTCCAATATTGCCTGGAGGACTACTTCAGGATTGTCACAATCAAGGAGTTTCGAAACATATGGATGAGCACAGAAACAGCCGTTCCTTGTAGCTATGCCGTAAGTGTCATTCAGTAGAGAAGAGACACCCTCGTCGAAGTAGCCATCTATGTTAAAAGAGAGTACGGCAAGACGCTCATCCGGCGGGATATTCCCCAACATTTTCACTCCCGGGATGTTTTCAAGACGTTCCTTGGTCATTCGAAGCAACCCCAGTTCATGCTCACGTATCCAATCCATTCCGATTTCATCGAGCCATTCCAGCGTCTTACCAAAAGCAACCACCCCAGGGATATTTGGAGTCCCCGCAAGGTGACGATCCTGACCTTCGGCCCAGATGACATTGTTGTTGGTCACAAACTGCACAGTGCCGCCGCCAGGTATATAAGGCGTTGTCGCATCACATGTTTTCCGGGGAGCAACGAGAAATGCGGCTCCAAACGGAGCATAAGCCTTGTGACCAGCCGCCGCAAAGAAATCGATATGTTCGTCGTTATCACACGACTTTATATCGACCTTTTTGTGCGCAAGGAGCTGGGCACCATCGACAAGAATTTTTGCTCCATGCTCGTGAGCAAGTCGAGCGATTGCGTGAATATCCGGAAGATACCCGGTCACATTGCTTGCTCCGGTCACAGCAACCAGTTTTACTCGATGAGACTTGATCTTCTTTTGCAGGTCATTGTAATCGAGTTTTCCATCGCTATCAACCAGAACCTTAACCACCTCCCCTCTTCTTCTATGAGGAAGGTCGTTTGAGTGATGCTCCATTTCGGTAACGAGTGTGGCCCCCTCCACATCCTGCATGATATAGCTTGCAATATCAATGGCTGTTGTCGTGTTGAGAGTAAAGATCACCTGGTTCCGATCGTGCTCGCCGCCAATAAATCTCAAAATCGTGTCGGTGACGCTATCAAAGAGTTCCGAGGCCTTTTGTGAGAGATAATGATTTCCACGGTGGATGTTTGCATAGTAGTGTTGGAGAAAGTCACGATAAAAATCGAGGATATTGGACGGAGGATGCGTGCTGGCCCCGTGATCGAGGTAGATAATCCTGCGCGAGTTGCCGACAGGAGAGATGAATTCCTGGTCTGTAACAGGAAACAAATTCCTCATTGATTCGAGCTTCTGCATACGCTGGAAACAAGCTATTGAACATGAGAATTATCTACCAACAGGAAAGATACTCAGTCGCCCCAAATCAGCAATTATGCGCCAGAACGTATCAGGAGTAATGTTTCACTTGTAAGCAACGTTAAGGATGGCGAACTTCACGCAGTCTATATGCTGACCGAGCCATTTTGAATTGGCCTAAGAGTCTAAGCCTTGAGCCTTTCCGTCAAAGAGTAATTCTCACATGAGCCAAGAAACCGGAATCCTCAAAAAGTCCCTCGTTGAGTTTGGACGTTATGCCCATTTCATCGGCACCTATTTCAAAACAGCATTGAAGCCTCCCTATGAGTGGAGACAAGTGTTCAGACATATTGACGAATTGGGGACGTATTCTACGCCATTGGTAATGGTGACAAATTTCCTGATTGGAGCTATTCTTGCCTTTCAAGCCCGCCCGACAATGGAGGAGTTCGGAGCAGCAGGTTACCTTCCTGCCCTTGTCACACGATCACTGGTTATCGAGCTTTCACCGGTTATCACAGCACTAATTGTCGCCGGTCGCGTCTCATCCGGTATTGGTGCCGAGCTCGGTTCAATGAAAGTAACTGAACAGCTTGAAGCGATGGAATGTTCCGGAGTCGATCCATATAACTACCTGGTAACAACAAGAATTAACGCTCTGATCCTGCTGATGCCGATTCTCACAATGATTGCCGACTTTGTCGGAATTTTTGGAGCATATGTCGCAGAGTGGATTGCAACGGGTGCAACAATGGAACTTTTTTATCAGCAAGTACAGGAGTTCCTCTATTTCTGGGATATTGTACCAGGAGTGTTTAAAACAACGTTCTTTGGATTCATAATAGCCTTGATAGGTGCATACAAAGGATTTAACGCAACATCCGGAACTCAGGGCGTGGGAAGAGCGACAACATCGGCCGTTGTGGTAGCTTCCCTCTGGATATTAATCATAGATCTGATATTGGTCAAGATAGTGGTTGATTACCGCCCTGATCTCTACTAAGCAAGAAGTCGATAGCGAGCTTGGTACTAACGTTCAATGATTGTTATACGCGATCTATATAAAGCCTTTTCCGAGACATTACGACCTCTACAGGGAGTCCATCTCGTTGCTGAAGAGAAAACAAATACGGTCCTTATCGGTAAGTCTGGTTCTGGGAAATCGGTCTTACTCAAGAGCATAGTCGGACTACTGGAGCCGGACAAGGGAAGCATTCTTGTGGACGAAGTCGAGGTTGTTGATTCAAGACAAGATACGCTTCAGAAAATTCGCCATAATGTCGGTTACGTCTTTCAGAGCGGTGCGCTCTATGATTCGCTGACAGTCGGTGAGAATCTTGCCTTTCCACTTGAGAAGACGAGGGACTTATCTCGCGGAGAAATCAATGACCGCGTAGCATATTATCTTGAACAGGTGGGATTACCCGAAAAAATTGGCCGGATGCCCTCGGAGCTTTCGGGCGGTCAACGGAAAAGAATCGGTGTGGCCCGGACAATCGTTACAGAGCCGAAATACCTTCTCTATGATGAACCGACAACAGGACTTGATCCGTTAACGACAAAGGAGATTGCTGAATTTATAGTGAAGTTACGAGATGACCTTGACATTACCGGTATTGCCGTGACGCATGATCCTTACTGCCTCCAAATCGTTGCAGATACTGTTGCCTACATTGATGAAGGGATCATCAAGTTTAGCGGACATACAGATGAGGCACGTCAGACGGCTGATCCCTTTCTGAAAGCGTTTTTCCAAACAGTATAATTGATGAGAATCAAGCGTTAACTATTATTGAATTTGTATGAATACTCAAGAAACACAACAAGGTTCTTCGGTCATAGAAGAGAGTCCATTTCAGGGCAAGCGACGTAGACGGATCAATCGTTCGTTACGGGTAGGGCTCTTCTTCCTGATTGCACTGGTTCTGTTAGTCCTGCTCGTCTTTGTCCTCGGTGACCGTCGGAACCTGTTTGGTAATACGTTCAATATTACTGCACAGTTCGAGAACGTTGAGGGACTCCGCTCGGGAGCCGCAGTCTTCATCAGCGGGATTCGTGTTGGAAGTGTTGATGCGGTCAACCTTGTTGCAGACACTACCCTGAAAGTTCGTGTGAAGATGACGATCGAAAAGAAGTATCATGAGTTGATTACAACCTCCTCAGTTGCCGCAGTCGGCCAGATCGGTCTGGTTGGGGACAAACATGTGGAGATATCAACACCCGATGTCTCCGCCCCGATAGTGGCCAAAGGTTCGGAGATCAAAACAAACTCTCCCCTTGCCTATACCGATATTCTTGAAGAAGCAAACCAGGCGGTTGCAAACACAGAAAGCATCACTGCTTCTCTTGATACGCTCTTTTTCAGATTTCGCAGGGGTGAAGGCACGCTCGGAAAGTTTCTGACCGATGATGCTGCCTACAATGAACTGGTCGGCGTCGGAGCTTCGGCACAAGAGCTTTTCGATGAGACAACACGTCGGTTTGCACAGCTCGCCGTAATCCTCCGTGCAACAGCCAAGAACGTTGACAACATAACACGAGAAAGCGAACAGTTGATTCAGGATCTTGGTGAAGGGAAAGGAACGGTCGGTGCTTTGCTCTATGACCGCTCTCTCTACGACTCGCTTGAATCATTGGTAGAAACCCTGAACCGGACTGCGGACAACGCTGGAATGGCTGCGCGCGAATTCGGAACAAACATGCGTGGCCTCAGAGATAACTGGCTGCTCGGCGGTCTCTTCAGTGGCAGCGAAGCTGATGAAAGAGACCTTGAACTCATGCAGAATGAAATTAATATTCAGAAAGAGGAGCTGCGCAGACAGGAAGAGCTCTTGAAGCAGAGGGAAAGAGAGCTTCTTACAAATCCGTAACGCTGCGTACAAGCAGGAGAGGATGGTTGCTCGGTTTCCCCATTTTCTCCCTATCTTTAAGGATTCAAAATCGGAACGCCTGTCGTACTGGCTAACCACAACTGATGAGGGAAGATATCCGACCATGAGCTATAACCGACAGGCAAACGCTCATGGTCTTTTCGTTTATAGCCTTATGGAAAACATTAAGATCACGCTTCCCGATGGGAAGTCACTGGAATTTGAAAGGGGTATCACGGGCTTGGAGATTGCCCGTTCGATATCTGGAGGCCTGGCACGAGCAGCCGTGGGAATTATTGTTAACAATGAACCCTATGACTTGTCCCGTCCAATCAACGAGGCGGCTCACATCAACATCTTGAAGTTTGATGATAAAGAGGGGAAGGCTATCTACTGGCATTCCTCGGCTCATCTGATGGCCGAAGCGGTTGAAGCTCTGTATCCCGGAACCAAGTTCGGCATAGGCCCTCCCGTCGAGAATGGTTTTTACTACGACATGGACATTCCAGATTATCAATTAAGTACTGAGGATCTGGAGCGGGTCGAAAAGAAGATGATCGAGCTTGCTAAACAGGACAATCAGTTTGAGCGAATTCCGATCTCGTGGGGTGATGCCATTGCCTACTTCAAGGAGAAAGGGGATGAGTATAAACTTGAACTTCTCGATGAGTTCAAGGATCGAGAGATCACGTTCTATCGACAGGGGAACTTTACCGATCTCTGCCGTGGCACTCATGTTCGGTCAACCGGAATGATAAAGGCTATAAAGCTAACCTCGATTTCGAGCGCCTATTGGCGTGGTGATCAGTCCCGTCAACAACTTCAGCGTGTATATGGCATCAGCTTTCCAAAGAAGAAGATGCTTGATGAGCACATGGTGATGTTGGAAGAGGCGAAGAAACGGGATCATCGCAAGCTTGGGCGTGAGCTTGAACTCTTTCACATCACACCGGAGGTTGGTGTTGGCCTCCCACTCTGGCTTCCAAAGGGAACAATGTTGCGCGAGACGCTTGAGAATTTTCTCCGCGGGGAACAGAAACGCCTTGGCTACCAGCCTGTGGTAACGCCACATATTGGCAATCTGGAATTATACAAGACGAGTGGACACTACCCTTACTATGCCGATAGCCAGTTCTCACCCATTGAACTCGATGAAGACGAGAGCTATCTGCTGAAACCAATGAACTGTCCACACCACTGCCATATATACAAGAGCAAACCGAGGAGCTATCGCGATCTCCCTCTTCGACTTGCAGAGTTTGGCACTGTCTATCGTTATGAAAAATCGGGTCAGCTTAACGGCCTTACGCGAGTTCGTGGCTTTACTGTTGACGATTCACATATTTTCGCCGGACCCGACCAGGTTAAAGAGGAAGTGAACAAAGTGCTTGAGTTGATCAAGTTTGTGATGAACTCCCTCCAATTCCAAGACTTCTCTATTCGACTCTCATTCAGCGATCCGGAGAATCGAGAGAAGTATGTTGGATCAAAGGAATTGTGGGATCAGGCGGAGCGCGAACTACTTGAGGTTGCTGAGTCGAACGGCCTTGACTACCAGATCGATCCGGGCGAAGCAGCCTTCTACGGGCCAAAGATCGACTTCATGGTAAGGGATGCCATCGGCAGAGAGTGGCAGCTTGGCACTGTGCAGCTTGACTACAACCTGCCGGAACGCTTTGATCTTGAATACACGGGTCAGGATGGAGAGCGCCATCGTCCCGTTATGGTGCATCGTGCTCCTTTCGGTTCTATGGAGCGCTTTATTGGAGTACTTATCGAACACTTTGCCGGGAATTTCCCGTTCTGGCTTGCACCGGTTCAGGCAATGGTCCTTCCGATCTCAGAACACTATCTCGATTATGGAGAACATGTTCGTGACATCTTATCGAACGCAGGCTACCGTGTTGAGATCAACGAACGTGGTGAGAAAATCGGATATAAAATTCGAGAGGCGGAAGTGCAGAAGATTCCGTATATGCTGATCGTCGGCGAGAAAGAGAAGGAGGCTAACTCTGTTGCGGTCCGCATTCATGGACAGGGAGATCAGGGATCATCAACGGTTGAAGAGTTACTGGCCGAGTTCTCTCATCTGAACAGACCGGAGTCGATCAGGTCACAACCAGTGGAGGAGACTGCTATTGAAATCCATCACCATGAAGCAATTGAGCATGTTGCGCCGGATACGAGATAGGTGCTGGTGAACGGATCTTAGGTTGAGAAACAGAGAGCCATACTGTCGACTATAGTGGCATGATGTCACCTATAGGAAGCGTTCAGTAATACAAACATCCTCCGACTCTGTCGGTTCCAGGATCAGCTTCTGTTGCAGGTTAAGGCGTTCAATCTTGATCCTCGTTTGGCTTGCAAGCGAACTAAGACCGACTCGCATATTCGGCAATCCGTTCTTTCAAGGACAGAATCACGTAGTGGAAGATCACCGAGTGGATGCTCTCGCACGTACACATATCGTTCAACGGCACATGAACTCCTTCCTGGGCTACCTTCTTTACTTTTCCCCCATCAAAACCTGTAATTCCAATGGTCTTCATTCGGCTCTCGTTAGCGTAGTCGATTGCGTTCAATAGATTTGGACTGTTGCCTGAACCTGAAATGGCAACAAGCAGATCACCCTCGCTACCATATGTACGTAGTTGCTGAAGAAAAACCTGGTCGTATCCTTCGTCGTTAGCAAGGGCGGAGAAGAAGGGCAGATTATCAGTCAGCGAAAGTGCACGAAGTCTCTTTTGCTGATCCGGGTTGGCCAACGTTCCCTTGGCAAGGTCCTGGGCAAAATGACTTGCGTTAGCAGCAGAGCCGCCGTTACCGATCACAAAGACCGTTGCCCCACATTCAAACGCATCGTAGAGGGCTTCAACAAGCCCTTGTACCTCATCCATACTAACCGACTGGAGCGCTTCGAGCGTGTATGCTCTGTAATCCCTGAAGTTCATCATGCCATTACGTTCTTAAATCCTAATCGCCGCTCAATTGCCGTATTGTATCGTTCGGCCATCTCAGAAACGTTTGTTGATATGTAGGAGCCAATACGAAAATCCCCATCTGTTACCAGACCAAGAGGAGAATACGGAACAGAATGTGTTTGGGCAATGGCTTTTATCTTCTCTTCGTTTTCAAGAGAGAAGCTGATGACAACTCGTGATTGTGATTCTCCGAAAAGGGCTGATATCGGATCTTCAGTCTCAAAGCCAACATCGGCTCCAAGAGTTTGCTCTTTACTGTTGATACTACTCTCTGCCAACGCTATAGCAAGACCACCCTCAGAACAATCATGAGCAGAAGAGATGTATCCATTCTGAATAGCTGTAAGGAGAGTTAGATGAAGTCTTTTCTCTACCTCAAGATCTATCGCCGGTGCATCACCTGCAACTTTTTCAGTCAGGGTTGAAAGAAGCTCACTTCCTCCAAGTTCGTTCCCGACTTCTCCAAGCAACGCAATCAGATCACCTTTGTTCTGAAAACCAGCAGGAGTAATGTGGTTGAGATCTTCAATCAGACCGAGCATTCCAATCGTTGGTGTAGGATAGACCGCCTTCTCTTGTGATTCATTATGGAACGAGACGTTTCCTCCGGTCACCGGCGTATCAAAGGAGCGACAAGCATCTCCAATGCCTCGAACTGCTTTTGCAAACTGCCAGTATACTTCAGGGTTATAGGGATTGCCGAAGTTCAGACAGTTCGTGATTGCAAGCGGAGTAGCACCTGAGCAGACAACGTTCCGTGCTGCTTCCGCCACTGCTATAGCTCCTCCACGATATGGATTCAGGTAGACATATCGACTATTGCAATCGGTCGCTACGGCAAGTCCTTTTCCGGGGACTTCTTTCAGTCGAAGCACGGCTGCGTCGGAATCAAATGATTGTACGGTATTGGAACGGACCATCGAATCATACTGATCGTAGACCCATCGTTTGCTCGCGATATTTGGCGATTCCAGCAGTTGGTTAAAGGCGTCGGACGGCGTGATACTTCCAATCAACTCGCGAGGGTTGGCCGCCAGGGTTTCATTCAGATATACCGGTTCTTGTTGTTCTCTGATATAGACAGGAGCACCACCACCAAGCACAAGGCTCTCAACCGGAATATTTGCAACCCTCTCACCGTTATGATGGAGCTGGATAAAACCATTATCCGTCGTTGTTCCTATGCGTGCAATCGGTACATCCCATTTCTCGCAGATCGCCTCGGCCTGCGCTATATCCTGCTCTTCGATAACGAGCAACATTCGCTCCTGTGATTCACTGAGCATGATCTCATAGGCTGACATATCAGCCTCCCGCAAAGGAACAAGATCGAGGTTGATATTCATTCCCGTTCTTCCCTTCTGGCTCATCTCTGAGGTTGAGCAACTTATTCCAGCCGCTCCCATATCCTGCATACCAATCACAATACCCGAAGCAATCAACTCAAGGCTTGCCTCCAGAAGCATCTTCTCATAGAATGGATCACCAACCTGAACAGTCGGGCGCATGTCTTCTGTCTTCTCGTCAAACTCACGCGAGGCGAGGAGAGAAGCGCCGTGAATACCATCCCGACCAGTTCGAGCGCCAAGGATCATTACGGCTTTTTTCGGAGCGCCACTGGTTGCCGAAGCAGTCTGATCAGCCTTGAGGATACCGACTGCCATCACGTTAACAAGAGGGTTGTCACAATAGCAATCCTCAAAGAAGACCTCTCCGCCAACGGTTGGAACGCCGAATGAGTTTCCATAGTTACTAATTCCTTTTACAACACCCTCAAAGAGAAATCTTGTTCGCTGATTGTCGAGTCGTCCGAATCGAAGTGAGTCGAGAGCTGCAATTGGCCGTGCACCCATTGTAAATATATCGCGCAGGATGCCACCAACACCGGTCGCAGCCCCTTGATATGGCTCAACAGCTGAGGGATGATTATGACTTTCAATCTTGAAGGCAACGGCATAGCCATCCTCAATATCAACAAGACCGGCGTTCTCCTCTCCGGCCTCAACCAAAAGCCTACTGCCGCTTCGAGGGAGTGTCTTAAGTTGTGCGATAGAATTCTTATAGCTGCAATGCTCACTCCACATCACGGAGTAAACGCCAAGTTCAGTATAGTTCGGAACGCGATCAAGCAATTCGCAGATGCTCTCATACTCCTGCTCGGTCAACCCAAGATTCTTTGCGTCCTCGACAGTAGTTGTATGTGTGTCAGGATTCATTCTGAATGAATACGATTCAATTTTGCTAAATAATAGTTTTGACTTTTCACCATGAGATACCAAGTAACACAAGAGGAACTGCAGGACTGCCACGACCTTGCCTAAGGAGATTGTATAGTTCCCCCTCGTAGTACGCTACTCCCGAAGACATTTGGGACTGCAATTCTTTCATCGGGAGAATTTCGACTCCAACGTCAATGACATCGCCAACAAAGAAGGCCATGTGCTTGACGAAAAGGTCATATGCAACAAATGAGTACTTGCCGAACTGCACTTCAACAGCAACTCTGTCCTTAACAAAATCAGTCTGGTTGTATGAATAGATCGGCTCTAATCCGGCTTCAAGGATTTCACTTTTTTGTTTCTCTATTGGCATTGTCAATATTTTGCGGATTAGGCGATGATCAGAAGTAACCCAGTATGAAGTACGAGATTCATGCCATTCATTTTTCTCGAGCTTATCCTTGAATAGACGATTGAGTGCAATAGGACTATAAAGGAGTTTTCCTCTCATTGTCTTTTCCTTCGACACTTTTGTACGACGATTTCTCTGCATCAATGTTCTGAATAACGGCTAGAATTTCCTGCCAAATTTGTGGTTTATGAACGAGTATATGTTCTCGACCATTGAGGTGTGAATATTGCTCGACTATTCGCATTAGTAGCCTCCGTTCGGCAATGTAGGGTTGTAGACCGGTTTGTTGATGGGACGTGTTTTCAGAGCCCCGTTTTTTAATGCTGTTACACGCTCTTCGGCTATTTTGATATACTCTAACTCAACATCACAGCCATATCCAATTCGCCGATGTTTCATAGCAGCTATGATCGATGAACCGACTCCCATATATGGGTCCAGCACTCCATCCCCTTGTTGAGTCATAGATAGAACCAGACGTTCAACAAGCTCAACAGGGAACTGACAAGGATGAATTGTTTTCTCAACGTGATTAGACTTTACGTTGGGAATTTCCCAAACATCGCTCGGATTTTTACCCAAGGGATTTCCAGACAATTGCCCTTGCTTCGGGCCTTTGAAATGTTTTTTCTTAGGATATTTCGATTGTACTCTGACAGGATCGACGTCAAAGAAATAGTCGTCAGATTTAGTGAACCAGAGTATTGTTTCGTGCCGTCCTGAAAACCGATGAGTACAGTGGAGACCGTGTCCGAAATGCCATATAATCCTATTCCTCAACTTAAGGTCAAGTTTTTTGAATAAAGGATAGAGCACGATATCAAGAGGAAAGAGCTCTTTATCGTTAGCAATATGGTTTCCTACTTGCCAACAAAGTGAACCACTTGGATGTAAAACCCTTACACATTCTTGAATAACCTGAGACTGTTCATTTAAATAGTCACCCAAATTTGTTCGCTCTTCATACGATTTGCCGATGTTGTACGGAGGAGATGTAACAATCAACATCATACTATCATCCTGAATCCGTGGCATAAACTCGAGGTTGCTCTCACACGCGATTACAGGTTCAGGATAATCATATAGATCAATCCCTAATTGTTCATGATTTTGAGATGTATCGTTCATATTCAATACCTCATAGAGAATATACCGCCACCGAGCTCTTGATAGAAAATGATAATATTCCTTTAATTTTGCCTCTCCCTAACTCTCTGCTCCGTTCTAATCGCAGCAGCAACGGCAACTCTCATTACCTCCTCATCAATCACTTGTTCTGGCTCCGTCCAGTGCTTCTTGAGGTAACCCGTAGAAAAATTACCAACGCGGAACTCTTCGTTTCTTAAGACTGCTCGGCAGAATGGAATAGTTGTTGCGACTCCTGCAATGTAGTATTGATCCAGAGCTGAAAGAGTACGTTCAATTGCTTCGTTGCGGTCTGATCCCCAACAGATAAGCTTTGCAATCATCGGATCGTAGTATAGTGAGATCTCCATGCCAGGGTAGATAGAGGAATCGACCCGAATATGCTCTCCTTCAGGTTCATGTATATCAAAAATTGTTCCAATGCTCGGCAGGAAGTTGTCGTAGGAATCTTCTGCACAAACCCGACACTCTATTGCATGACCATTGAATTGAATATCCGAATTCTTCAACGGCAACTCTTCTCCCCTCGCAACGCGGATCTGCAACTCTACCAGATCAAGTCCCGTCACCATCTCGGTGACCGGGTGCTCAACCTGGAGTCGCGTGTTTACTTCGAGGAAGTAATAGTTACCGGATGAATCGAGCAGGAATTCGAGCGTTCCTGCGTTTGTATAGTTGGCAGCAGCGACAAGCTTCCTGGCACTGGCAAACATTCGAGCACGGAGATCAGCATTGAGGGCAACCGAGGGAGATTCCTCAATCACTTTCTGATGACGCCTTTGGATCGAACATTCACGTTCTCCAAGGACAAGCACATTCCCATGATTGTCGGCGACAACCTGGATTTCGATGTGACGAGGCTCTTCAATGTACTTCTCAAGAAAAACCTCATCATCGCCAAACGCAGTCATTGCTTCACCTTGAGCCGCTCGTAAACCACTTTCAAGTTCTGAAGTTTCCCGAACGACTCTCATTCCTTTACCGCCTCCACCAGCAGCAGCTTTCAGCAGTACGGGATAGCCGATCTCCTCTGCGGTCCCATAAGCCTTATCAATAGAAGAGACTCCGGATGTTGTTCCCGGTATCACTGAAACCCCTGACTCGATAGCCAGGCGACGGGCGTTTGTTTTGCTTCCAAAGCCCTTAATTGCCTCGGGTGCCGGCCCAATGAATGTGATGCCTGTATCATTGCATCTCTTGGCAAAATCGGTGTTCTCACTCAAAAAGCCATACCCGGGGTGAAGCGCATCGGCCCCAGATTTCCTGGCTATTTCGAATACCAAATCCATATCAAGATAGGTCTCACCGGGGGTTAATCCGGGTAACCGATAGGCTTCCGTTGCCTCACCAACATATGGTGCTGGCGTATCGACATCGGAGTATATCGCAACTGTCTCAATTCCCATACGATGAGCCGTCCGAATAACTCGGTGCGCAATTTCACCTCGATTTGCTATGAGGATTTTTTTCATCGATTGTTCTCTAACTCAATAACCCTCTATTTCCATAAATACTGGCTAACCCTCGTTCTTTCTATTTGGAATCTTTCTTCATCGTTGCATTGTTAGGAGCTTCTCCATCTAACGCATGGAAAAAACCGCCAAGGGCACAAAGGAAGGCTAAAGATTGTTGAGATGAGCGTTGCTATACGGTCCCCTATTCCAACTCAACAATAGTAACCCCCGCACCTCCTTCTGTCAATGTTCCAAGGCGGTACGATAGAACATGAGGATGATCCTTCAACAGCTCATGCGTCCGTTGTCTTAAAACCCCAGTTCCTTTACCGTGAATTATTTCCAGACGGTTAAGCCCTCTGCTCAACGCCGCAGTCAACGCATGATCAATTTCTACAGAAGCTTCTTCTGAGTACATTCCACGCAAGTCAATTCGTTTGCTTGCTTCGTCAGCGTTTACAATGGCTTCGCGCGAGGAACTTTCAGTCCGGCGTTTCTCTGATCGGGTCATTTTTTCAAGATCAGATACATGGGATCGCATCCGCAAAGGACCGAACTGCACCACGACGTTCCCATTCTCATCCGGCTCAACATCAATCTCGCCAATCTCCTGTCCATCTATCAACCTAACAGCATCTCCTTTATAGAAACTCTCCGAATCGCTTACCCCAGCCTGCTTTTCGGTTTGCACCTCAATCCCTCTCCGCGCCTCCTCGATTGTGCGTCGCATCTCTCTGACATTCTCCTTTGAGGCGCCAGAACGAATCTCTCTCAGTGTATTCTCGATCAACCCGTTTGCATTCGCCAGGATCTCACGTGCCTCAGATCTGGCAGCAGTGACTATCTCCTCCCGTTTTGACCGTAACCGCTCTCGCTCTTCACGTAATTGATCACGCACCGCCTTCGATTCTCCAAGTGCTTTTTGATGCTCGGTCTCAAGGGATCTGCTCTCATGTAACGATACTTCAAGCTGTTCAATCAACCCAGTCATATCATTACGATCCTGTCCCAGATTTGTGCGGGCGGCCTCGATGATTTCATGATCAAAGCCGAATCGAGCTAATAACTCAAAAGCATAGCTATTGCCAGGTACGCCAACAAGGAGTCGGTAGGTTGGCAAAAGCGTCTCTGTATCGAACTCCATTCCAGCATTCTCAACACCTTCATTCTCATAGGCATAGACTTTCAACGCGCTATGGTGCGTTGTTGCCAGAACAATCACTCCTCTCTTGAGAAGCCGATGAAGGATTGCAGCAGCCACCGCTGCACCTTCATCCGGATCAGTTCCGGTGCCAAGTTCGTCGAGAAGTACGATGTCCCCTTCTTTTGCGCTCTGCATAATCTCCTGCACTCGGATCATGTGAGCACTAAAAGTCGACAAATCATTCTCAACAGACTGATGATCACCAATATCGCTGAAAAGTAATGCCGGATGAACAAGAGCTTTGTTTGCCGGAGGATGGATGCCTGTTAACGACATCATGGTAATCAACCCTAACGTTTTGATCGCTATGGTCTTGCCACCAGCATTAGGACCCGATATGATCACACAACGCTTTGTGTTGTTGAATTCAATCGACATCGGCACAACATGCTCAAGGTGAAGTTGTAGCAAAGGGTGGACTGCATTCTCCATCACAATGGTATGCCCCTCGGAAATCTCTGGCTCAACACAACCATACTCTTCTGCATACCGTGCACGGGCAGCAACCGAATCAATCAATTGAACACACCAGACTGATTCGCGGAATTCTTCAGCTTCGGCTCCGATCTCCTCGGTCAATGTTCTCAGAATACGTTCGACTTCTCTCCGCTCGGCAAATGTCAATTCTGCGATTTGATTGTTCATATCGAATATCTCTGCGGGCTCAAGATAGACCGTGGCACCGGTATTCGATTCCCCATGAATGATACCCGGAATCTTTCTTTTATACTCGACGCGCACAGGTAAGACAAGCCTTCCCTCCCGCAGAGTGATGTATTCCTCGGTCAGCAACTCATCATCGGCAACTCTCCTCAGAATCTTTCCAAGCCGCTCGCGTAGAGCACCCGACTTGGCAATGATGTCTCTTCGAATGGTGAAAAGCTCTCGAGAAGCCGCATCCTTTACCTCGCCGTTATCACCTATCGCATCGGAAATATGCTTTTCGAGAAGCTTATTTGTGTGAATACCCGATGCCAGTCCACTCAGTAGTGGTGCCACATCAGAGCGCGAAGAAAAGAAGCTTCTCACCCGCCGAAAGCCCTGGATTGTTGTATAAATTGCCCCGAGGTCTTCACCGGCAAGCCATGCTCCTGAGGTTTGTGACAGGGTTAACGCTTGTCGGATATCATAAATTCCGTTAACGGGAATCTGTTTATCCTTTTGGAGAATTGATCGCGCCTCTCCAACCATCCTAATTTCACGACGAACTGTCTGGTGATCGTTCAGCGGTTGAGCTTCAAGGATATGCTCCACACCCAAGGACGAAGAGGCATACCCTGAGATATGCTCAAGGATGCGTCCGTATTCAAGCAGCTCAAGACTCGACTCGATTAATCTGTTTCGGGTCTCTTCGCTCACAATCCCTCTCCAGCAAGAATCTCACGTACAATTCCTTGAACGCGACCTCCGTCAGCACGCCCACGCACCTCAGCCATCGCTTTCGGCATCAGATGTTTGAAGTCTTCCATTCCCTTTGCTCCGACTTCATCTGCGATTTTCGAGACGACCTCTCGAATCTCTTCATCGCTTAGCTGTTCTGGAAGATACTCTTTGAACACCAGGAGTTCTGCCTGTTCTTTCTCTGCAAGATCGGTCCTTCCCGCCTGCGAAAACTGCTCTATTGCATCCTTGCTCATTTTCGCCTGTTTCTGAACCGTTTTCAATTCAGCCTCCTCGGTAACCTCTTCACCAGATTTCTGCAATTGAAGCAACGCTGCACGCAACGTTCTGAGGGCAGCAACTCTCGTTGTGTTCCCCTCTTTCATTGCAGCCTTCATATCTTCAATTATCTTTTCGGAGATTGTCATTTGTTCTATCCTTTAGGGATTCAATTCTATTTTCAACGTAGCAAGAATATAGAAGGTAGTAGGTAGCATAGAGGAAGAAATAAACTATCCTATGCTACATTTCACCTTCTATTTCCTACCTTCTTTCCGAATGTTGAAATTACCAATTACAGACCGATGAAGCGCGTTCTCTCGCTGTTACCAAGCACAACAGAAATCATGTATGCACTTGGTGCGGAAGATGCTCTTGTCGGAGTGACCCATGAATGTGATTTTCCGAGAGGGACCGCTTCTAAACCAGATGTAACCTCAGCTGAAATCCATCCTGAACTTGAGAGTCAGGAAATTGACCGACTTGTGCGTCAGCAGCTCGAAGACTCAGGAAGCCTTTACGGGCTTGACATGGATCTAGTTCGCGAATTGCGGCCCGAGATTGTTCTGACTCAACAACTCTGCACAGTCTGTGCTGTCGGTTTTGAGACTGTTCAAAAGGCAATGGCTTCACTCTCTGAACCTCCGGAGGTCATCAACATAGAACCAAAGAACATGAACGACGTTTTCAAGTCAATCCGGGATATCGCTCAGCTGACTCAACACGAAGAAGCAGGGGCTGTTCTGATTGATAAACTTCGTTCTTCATTGGAGAACATTGAGAAGGCTAATGGGCCACGCCTTCTTTTTCTTGAATGGCTTATCCCTCCATTTTCAGCCGGGGACTGGATACCTGAGATAATCGAAGCTGCTGGCGCCCTTCCTGTTCTTGCAAACCCTGGTTCGCACTCACGCCAACTCTCGTGGGAGAAAATTGAGCAAGCAGAGTTTGATGTCATTGTCGTATCATGTTGTGGCCTCGAGGTTGACCGAGCGATCCGGGACATAGGGCAATCTCAGGAACTACAGTGGCTTCTGAACAAACGCAACGATCCTCCTCTTTTCCTATTCGATGGCAATCATTTTTTCAGCCGACCTGGCCCACGCCTCGTGGAAAGCGCTCAGTTGCTGGCAAAGGCTCTCAATGGCGAAAGTTCAGATAATCTCCGTGCGTCTATCTGCAAGCCGTTCATTTACCTACAAAAAAGGGAAGACATCGCATGATGCCTTCCCTGACACAGTCGGTACAATTGGAACTCTATTCTATCCTTCCAACGCATTAGCACCAGAGACAATCTCAAGAATTTCTGTTGTAATTGCTGCCTGACGAGCCTTGTTATATTCAAGCTTCAAATCACGCGCAAGGTCTTTTGCATTCCTTGTCGCGTTGTCCATGGCTGTCATCCGTGCTCCATGCTCTGCTGCATTTGACTCCAGCAGACCGTTCCACATCTGAGTATTGAGATGTTTTGGAATCAATGCGTTCAATAACTCAACAGAGGATGGCTCAAAAATATACTCGATGTTATAGCCAGAAGCGGTCTTGGCACGTTCTCCGCTAACAATTGGTTCAACAGGAAGGAACTGATTAACGGCAATTTTCTGCCTGATAACCGAACGGAATTCATTGTGTATCAACTCAACCTTATCGTAATGCCCCTCCAGGAACTTGTCCTGAATTTCGCCAACGATCTTCTGAGCAACTGCAAAGTTCAGATCGTTGAAGATACCCGGATATTTATTGACAACGTTATAGCCACGCTTATCAAAGAAATCGACAGATCGTTTACCAACGCAGATCAGCTCTACAGCTCCAGCCTTATTCACCTCTCCATAGGTATTGCGAACTCGGTGCTGAGCCGCTTTCAGAACGTTGCTGTTGAAAGGACCACAGAGACCACGATCAGCCGTAACAACTACAATTCCAACTCGGTGGGTCTCACGCTGTTGAAAGTATGGGCTGATAGCCGTCTCCATTGACTCGGCCAGGTGTCCGAGAATCTCCCGGAGCTTCCCTGCATAGGGTCGTGCCTGAATGATTGCATCCTGCGCACGCCGCAATTTCGCAGCGGCAACCATCTTCATTGCCTGCGTAATCTTGGCCGTGTTTTGAACACCACGGATACGAGTCCGGATTTTTCTGTACTGTCCCATTCTATGCTACTGTCGCCATTTCTTGTTCGGTGACAGTAAAGCCGGCAGAGAAATCGTTGAGTGTGCTGTTCAAAAGATTTGTGACCTCTTCGTTAAGCACTTTTTCCTTTGCAATTTTCGGAAGCAACTCAGGCTGCTTCATCTTGACATACTCAAGATATTCTTTTTCAAAACGCTTTACGTCCTCAAGGGGAACCTTATCCAAGTATCCACTGGTTCCGGCATAAATGACCGCTATCTGCTCTTCGACAGGCATAGGCACATACTGCCTCTGCTTCAGGAGCTCCACAAGACGCGAACCGCGAAGGAGTAACTGCTGGGTCGATTTATCGAGATCGGAACCGAATTTGGCAAAGGCCTCAAGCTCACGATACTGCGCAAGATCGAGCTTCAACGTACCTGCAATCTTCTTCATCGCTTTGATCTGGGCGTTTCCTCCTACGCGAGATACCGAGATACCAACATCGATAGCAGGACGAACACCGGCGTTGAAGAGACCGGGCAAGAGATAGATTTGACCATCAGTGATTGAAATCACATTTGTCGGAATGTAGGCCGATGGATCGCTTTCCTGAGTTTCGATAACAGGCAAGGCAGTTAATGAACCACCGCCATACTCAGCGTCGAGCTTAGCAGCACGTTCGAGAAGACGTGAGTGAAGATAGAAGACATCACCCGGATAGGCTTCGCGTCCCGGAGGACGACGGAGTAGCAGGGAAATCTGACGATAGGCGGCCGCCTGCTTCGTCAAATCATCATATACAGCCAATGCATGGCGACCCGAATCACGGAAGTACTCTCCCATAGCGGCACCGGAGTATGGTGCAATAAACTGAAGCGGAGCCGGGTCAGAGGCGTTTGCAACAACGACGGTCGTGTAGTCAAGCGCACCGTTGTTCTTTAACGTCTCAACAACGTTGGCAACTGTCGATGCTTTCTGACCAATGTTGACGTAGATGCAATAGACCGGATCGATACCAAGTTCTTTTGCCTCCTCCGTGTGCGTAAACCTCTGATTGATAATCGTATCGATCGCGACCGCCGTCTTTCCTGTCTGGCGGTCACCGATAATCAACTCACGTTGCCCGCGACCGATCGGAATCATTGCGTCGATGGCTTTCAAACCGGTCTGCAACGGTTCATTCACAGGATATCGCGTGATGACGCCTGGAGCTTTCCGCTCGATAGCAAGGACATGGGGTGTATCAATCGGACCGTGTCCATCAAGTGGGGCGCCAAGCGGATTGACCACACGCCCCAGAAGGGCCTCACCAACCGGGACCTGTGCGACCTTACCGGTACGCTTGACTGTGTCTCCTTCCTTGACAAGCTTGTCACCTCCAAAGAGAATCACACCGACGTTATCCTCTTCAAGGTTCAATGCCATTCCCATGACGCCGTTTGGAAACTCTACAAGCTCTGAGGCAAGCACATTTGATAATCCGTAGAGACGAGCAACACCATCACCTACCTCAAGGACGGTGCCAACATCAAAGAGATCGACTTCGCTGTCGAATCCACTTAACTGTTTCCGGAGAATCGCCGATACTTCATCGGGACGGACTTCTACCATTATTCTTCAGCCGTTATCGTTAATGTCTAATTGAATATTGTTCTATGCCATTACAATGTCGGAGTCCAGGAACTTGCTTCTGCAGCAAGCGTTTCGTGGAGCCGTTCAAGTTGTCTGCTGACAGAGGCATCAATCATCAGATCATCGATTCGAGCAGTGAAACCACCGATCAAATCCCTGTCAAGATGATAATCTGCTTGTATACTCTGCCCGGTTAGCTCAGTAAGTCGTTGCTCGATTTGACTTTTAATCTTATGGTTCAACTCAGTAGCACTCGTGATTTTTGCGGGGGAGATGCCCCGCTCTTTCTCCAGCTGTTTGCGAAATGAGAGGAGAACGCCCGGTATAATCGCAGCTCTTCCTTTCTTCGTCATCAGTTCAAGAAAACTGAGAACCAGGTTGCTCACCTTATCCTGAAAGATATCAGCAATCAGCTTTGCCTTCGTTTCAACGGGAATTGTTGGTTTGGCAAGAAGATTCTGGAGATCACGGGAACCTTCTATTGCATAGTCAAGCGTCTTGAAGTCCTCAACTACCGTCTCAAGGTTTCCTTGCTCGTGTGCGACCTCCAGTACCGCCTTTGCATATCGGTGTGAAGCTCTTGTTTCAATCATAATCTCCTTTCTGCTTCTACAGGCTTAGTTCGTCACTTCAGTTGCTTCATTCAGATATGCTTCGACGAGTCGCTGACCACGTTCCTGGTCGATCGATTCTTTGAGTATTTTTTCCGAAGCACTGACAGCTAAGGCTGCAACTTCAGAGCGCAGCTGATTCAGTGCTTCTTTCTTGCTACGATCAATTTCAACCCTGGCACGATCTATCAACTCTCGTGCCTCCTCATCGGCCTTGCCCATTGCCTCATCACGAACTTTCTGGGCATATTCTCTACTTTCGCGGAGCAATTCCTGAGCTTCCGCTTCAGCCCGGGCCATTGCCCGGCGATTATCAGCAATGAGCTGTTTTGCCTCTTCTCTGGCCTTTTTAGCCTGTTCAATCGCATCATTGATTGTACTCTCTCTCTTTTCAAGAGCTTGAGTAATAGGCTTCCATCCCAGCTTGGCGAGGACAAAAAGAAGGATCAAAAAGTTGATGATGGTCCAGATTATGGGACCGATGTTAATATCAACAAACATGAGTTCGGTCTGAATAGTGACAAGATTTAACCCCACCTCATCAGCCATACCTGAAGTATTCAGTGAATGACTGATGTGAATAAGCGGTCTGCCAGAACCCTCTAACAGGCCGCTCAATCAGGCTGTAAACAGGACTGCTCTCTTATGTAACGAAAACCAGAAGAACGCAGATAACCAACGCAAAGAGGGCAATACCCTCGATAAGAGCGGCAGCGATAATCATTGTTGTACGGATATCACCAATAGCCTCCGGTTGACGTCCCTGCGCTTCAAGAGCAGCAGCAGCAAGACGGCCGATACCAAGACCCGGGCCAAAGACTGTGAGTGCTGCGCCAAGACCCGCAGCGAGATAGGCCAATCCTTTTACTTCCATCAAAACCTCCGACAGATATGAAGATGTGTTCTGAAAATGACATCAATGTTAAAGACTTATAAAGTTACGGATGATCGTTCGTTTGCCGAACGGAGCATACTTTCAAAAAGGTTTCATTACGTGAACCATGACGAGCCAATTAAAGCCGATCTAATGGGCTGTTGCATGTTTCTCCTCCTCAATGGTATTTGAAATCACAAGCGGTATCATCCCAAACTTTGAACAAGATACGGATACGCCCGTTTTCAAGTTTATAGGCATACTGAAACTTCGCCGAACGATATTTATGCTTTACTTTGGACCTTGGAGATTTAATGCGTCGGCCTTTCTTACCATTTTTCATCCAGTCAAAGAATCTTTAGTAAGCAAGGTGAATACGGAATAATCACAGCATCAAGGGTGTCGTGTGTATCCATGCCCAGTACTTCTTTGTGTGTTTGAGCAATTTAGTAAGGTGAGGCTTAAGGCGATACCTGCCCGCATATTTTCCGAATATGCGATAATACCGCTTCTCCAAACGCAGAAAGTGGTTGTGGACATCCGCAAGTTCGTCGAGCATATTTGCCCAAACGTTTGTTCTTGGGATGACTGCGTATCTGATGTTTGTCGGTTCGCATCGTATACTCCAGCACCGTTCCTGATACCACTCGATTGGGCAGAACGCCCTGGGGCCTTTAAACGGAAGAACCCGTCATCAGTGAGTGGCTGATGACGAGGCTCCCGTTATGTTCATCCAACACTGTGGATTACTCAAAGAGTTGAAGTTCCCCGTCCTTGACAATAAGTACAACCGGGTCATACATTGCCTCTCCGTTAGAATCGAAAGAGAAGTCACCTAAAATCGTGGGAAAATCCATAGTCTGCGCGAGTGCGTCCCGAATCGCGGTTGACTCTGTCGATTGCGCTTTCCCAATTGCATCAGCGAGAATATAGAGGGTTGCATACGATTGCGCTGCCCATAGTTCAGCCTCAATACCGTATTTCGCCCGATAATTCTGAATGAAGGCTTGGTTTCCCGGTGTGTCAGACATACTGGACCACCCGCTGAAAGATATCGCCCCCTCGGCAGCATCTCCCGCTTTTTGTACTTCGTCTCTGCTCAACTCGGGAACAATAAAGTGAACAGATTCGGGGATACCGATCTCGCGCCCTTGAATGAGAATCTGCCTCACCTCTGGTCCCAGTGCAGAGATGAAGAGTGCGTCAGGCTCCATGTCCATTATCTTGGTTAATTGCTCAGAAAAATCGGTATCGCCGGTTTGGAAGGTTTCGACCGTCAGAATCTCGACTCCATTCTCCTTTAGTGCTTCCCCGATTTCCTTGTTGCTACTTGTAGAGTAGACATCAATGCTATCATATATCGCCGCCACTTTTTTATAGCCGAGTTTCTCCCGCGTCGCCATCACACCATTGGGAATCAGTATATCTGTGGCGAGAGGCGCACGGAAGATAAAATCTCCAATCCCGCTCAAACCAGCAGCAGAGGAGACCGAGCTAAAAGCTACCACCCCATTCTCTTGGGCAATCGGAAAAGCATCTTTGAGCTGAGTTGAGATAGCTATTCCGACGATGGCAGGTACGCCGCGATCGACCAATTGCTGCACAGCTTCCTTCGCTCCCGCTACGGTGCTCTGATCGTCAACGATGTCGAACGTGATGTTCAGGTTCGCATCACTGAGCATGTTAATCTCCTCTCGTGCTAACTCAAAGCCGCGTCGCATTGGGAAGCCATACGATTCGTTTTGCCCTGTCAACGGTACGACAACACCGATCGAAATCTCTTCAACAGTAGTCACCGGAGGCATTTCCTCCCCTTCACAACCGGAAACCCCCACAGCCAAAGCAACAATTGCCAATACAGATGCGAATGCTATAAGTCCTTTTGTCTTCATGTTGTATCTCCTTTGTTATTATAATGAAGGGTCAGGCAGTGCCCATCAAGAAAAACATCACCGCCCTCAACCAGATTCCGTTATCGTCAGAAAAAACGAGTTTTTGTTATGAAGCCACTTAATATACTCCAAAAATCGCTTTGAAGCCAAGTATTCCAACTTAATCGGCGTGAAAAACTTAACCGTAGTCATGGGAGTGCATACCCATGCTTGCAAAGACTGCAACGAGAATCGTGAAAATGTAAGCCTGAATAAAGGCTATAAGTATTTCAAGCAGGTTAATGAAGAGCGAAAACGCGACGGAGACCGGGGCAAATTCAAGGCCGAGAACAAAAATCAACCCGATCAATGAAAGAAGAACAACGTGCCCACCCGTCATGTTCGCAAAGAGTCGAACGCAAAGAGCAAAAGGTTTTGCAAAAAGACCCAGGATTTCGACCGGAACCATAATCAGCCACATAGCTATAGGTGTTCCTCCAGTCAAGTGTTTGAACCAAGCCATTATTCCAGCATCCCGAATCGCCGCATATTGGATGACAAAGAAGGCGACAATTGCAAGACCAGCAGTAACACTCAAACTTCCTGTTGCAGAGTGCCCTCCGGGAATCAGTCCGAGAAGGTTCATCACGAGGATAAACGTAAAGAAGGTGAACAGGATCGGAGTAAGCGACCTTCCGACTTTTCCACTTCCCACGTTCGGAATCACCAGATTGTCTCTGAGATATTCTATCAACCCCTCCATTGCGTTGAAGAACCCTTTATGAGCACGACCTCCCAGCTTTTTAGCTTTGCGTCCCATCGGAATAAAGATGGCAAGCAGAACCAGCATTGCGAGCCACTGAAATGCAACGAGACTGGTGATCGATATATCGAGCGCTGGAGTTTGATGATCTGAGACGCGCACAATCGTCTTGTGATCTTCCCTTTCTCTATTCGTCCAGTCCTTCTTGACTTCTTCTGGCAAATGATACTTCAGAATATACTCCCCCTCTTGTTCCATTGCATCCACGTTCGCATAGAAATGGAATCCATCATCAATGAGGATAACCGGCAAATCGACAATGTGAAGAGGGCCGACCTCGATCTCGCGGTGATCCCCAAGAGTACCGATCAGTGCCTGAAACGGCCCCTCTTCCTTACCATGTCCCTCATCTGAATGCTGATCAGTATTGTGTCCAGGCTCATTCTCTGCCAGAAGCTCATCAGCCTGGGCAATCAGTTCATGGTTGACGTCAAGTTTCGGATCGTTCATGTATCCCTGATATGAATAAAGTATGTTAGTACCTTCTCTCCTGCGAGGATCACCCGGATCACTGTGCTAAAGCAGGGCGCTAACTTGTAGAGTTCTCTACGCTTACTTTGCACTTCTAACTTCCTACTTCCAACTTCTAACTTCCTACTTCTAACTTCCAACGTGTTTGGACATGACCTTGACAAGAAAGACAATTTCCTGAATCAGAAAGACGAAATAGAATCCCAACAGGAAGAAGGTCAATGTCTGCGGATCAAATCCCTCGGTCAATAAATAGGCAAAGACCAGCAGCATTATCAACACCCGTGCTCCCATCCCCCCGAAGTATGCAGCCATGAAGACGAAGTTCTCTTTATCTATCGACCACTCAATAATCCACAACCCGACAACAGCATTGATAAAGGCCATAGCGCCGGCAGCATATATGGCGCTTCGAGTATCATCGAACCAAGCAATAACCGGGTACGCAAGTAAGGCTGCCAGAATACCGGCCAGTATCAGAACCGGTTTCGGGAAACGGAATCTCATGCGGTGCGTAGTTAATCCTCTAACCCTTTGGCTGACGCGTCCATCTGATCGTTACTTCGTTTATCCACCGACTTCTGTTTTGACGTTCCAATATTCAGAGCAGTTCTGATAAAACTCATCATCCCACCAGTTGCACCGAAAACAAGACCGGCAAGCAATAACCACGGTTGCGTCTCAAACTTTGTATCCAACCACCACCCTAAAGCCGCAAAAGCTAAAATGGTAGCAGTTAACTGGATCCCTATGCCAAGAAGCGAACTGACTTTCCTTACGTCGTTGCCTGCACCAAATGACTTCATCAAAGCTCACCGTGAACGTTGTGAACTCATGACTCCTGACTCCTCGTATCCTGAAAGGGACAAAACTACGGAAGGGAGACTCTTCATCGAACCCTTTTCTCCCAACACTTTGTATCCTGAGCTGAAAACGAGGGTAAAAGTTGAAAGCGTTACTGAGAGCAATGTTTCCTCTTCTTTACATGTAATCCCTTTCACAGCTGTGGTAACACTTGCAATTTACACTTTGTTTGTACCAACCTAAATAGCTATAATGTATTCTAATAGTACCAGCCTTAGTTATCCAACAGTTGCACAAAATCCACTGCTCATGGCATTTTCCGTCTTGGTTATTGATGATGAAGAGGATATCATACGACTTCTTCGTTATAATCTTGAAAAAGAGGGGTATTCGGTCGATACCGCACCAAACGGGATTGATGCTCTGAAAAAGGCCGGAACCAACTCTTATGACCTGATTATTCTCGATATCATGATGCCTGGGATGGACGGCTATGACGTTTGCAAGAAACTGCGCACACATCCAACTCACTTACAAACCCCGATTATCTTCCTTACCGCCCGTGTTGGAGAACTTGATGAAATCCTCGGTCTTGAGCTTGGTGCAGACGATTATATCCAGAAACCGATCTCTCCTCGTGTCCTCCTCGCCCGCGTGAAGCGAATTCTTCGTCGGAAGGATGAACTTGTGAAGACCGAAACGGTGGTTGCACCGGAAATTCTGCGGATTAACGGACTTGTGATCAATCGGCAGAACTATACGGTCAACGTTGAGGGGATTGAGAAGTTTTTTCCGAAAAAAGAGTTTGAGCTTCTCGCCTTCCTTGCGGCGAACCCCGGAAGAGTCTTTTCGCGAGACGAGCTTCTTAGTCGTATATGGGGTGAAAGCGTTCAGGTTGTAGAACGAACAGTAGATGTTCACGTATCAAAAATACGTGACAAACTCGGTACGCTAAGCGATCATATCGAGACTGTCAAGGGAGTCGGCTATCGATATCAGATTATAACTTCAAGGACGTAGAAGGAGAGTAGCCTACACACGCACACATTATGGCACCGTTAAAATTTGCTGAATTATAGATAGTCCTGTTGCCCATTCAACGATTCTTGCGTAACATAGTTGACAAATTACCTGGAAACACCCTCATATTGCAGCAGACACCTGTCGTCAACCAAGAGCCATCTGACTCGAAACGCGGAATCGTCATGCAACGCTCTCTCCTTCAATGGCGACGCCAAATCACAATGGTTCTCACCATAAGCTTCTGTGCGGTGGTGAGCCTGATTTTTGTCCTCCTGATAACAACCGGCCTCTCTGGAGCAATAACATCAATCTGGTTTTGGTCAAGCCTGTGTCTGTTATCATTGCTTCTTTTTCTGCATTTCACCTTTCGATCTTTTCTGTCAGGACTGCGCAACGACATTGTGGCGCTGACCTCAAAAGCGCTATCACATAACGAACAGATCAAGCACTCCGAGTTTAGGAACAGAATCTTATCATTAGTCGATCTTGAGCGATTGTCCGATGCAATTGAGAGCATTGCGGAGAAAGCAACAAAGGACATTTCCGAACTGAAACGACTTGAACAGGTACGAAGTGAATTTCTGGGAAACGTTTCGCATGAACTCCGTACTCCGATTTTTTCTATACAGGGATACCTTGAAACGTTAATCGATGGTGCAATTGATGACCCGGAGGTGCGGGATGAATTTCTTGAGAAGGCGCATAACAACATGCTCCGGCTCCATTCACTTCTGAACGATCTGATTGAAGTCTCGAGAATTGAATCGGGGGCCATGAAAATGAGCTTCCGTTATTTTGATTTGTTGGCACTCGCCACAGGAGTAGTCTCTGCAATGGAATCGACTGCTAACATGGCTGAGATCACCTTTTATTTGGAGGCAAAAGGAAAGGATCGTGACGGAAAGATCATGGCGCTTGGGGATAGAAAGCATATAGAACAGGCATTGGTCAATCTTGTTGATAACGCCATAAAATACAACCGGCGTGGTGGCGAGGTCAGAGTTGCCCTTGCTTCTATCGATTCAACAGTCCACGTAAGCGTAAGTGATACTGGCATCGGAATTCCGCCGGAGCATCTCAACAGAATCTTTGAGCGTTTTTACAGAGTCGATAAAGGCCGATCACGTGATGTGGGAGGTAGCGGCCTCGGTCTTGCAATTGTAAAACATATCATCGAAGCACACGGCTCTCAAATTGCCGTTCAATCCCTTCCTGAAACAGGGACTTCCTTTAACTTCGCTCTTTCTCGTGACTAACCAAGCTCCTCCACATACCCTTCGTAACCGTTGCTATTCTATGTAGCCGCTGTATATTTATTAGTTTGTAATTGATTCTAAGAGTATTCACCAACGATATAAAACGAAGACCTATGGCCTTCATGGAAAAACTCCGGCGCAATGTGTTTGGAGTAATTGGTACAATATTCCTGTTTGTTATTCTCATCGTCATGGTATGGGGTGATGCCTCGCAGGGTGGCGGTGGCTACTTTGATCCGTCAGCAAACGTTGCCGGGACTGTCAATGGAGAGAAGATAACCTATAGTGAGCTTTCCAGCTTAACTGAGCTCTATACGAACTTTGAGCAGCAGATAAAAGGTCAGACTGAAGTCGACCGTGATCAGATGCAGGAGCAAGCATGGAACTTTCTTGAGCTTGAGCAACTATATATCCAAGTTGCGGACCAGAATGGAGTAACTGTTTCTGATAAGCAACTGCAGGACCATATGTTTCTTTTTCCCTCGCAAAGATTGCAAGCTATTACTCGTGATAGCACGGGTAACTTTAACCAAGCACTATATTGGGAATTCCTATCGGACCCTGAAAGGCTACTTGTTTCAAACCCACCTGAGCAAATCGTTTTCTTTAAAAGCTTGATTCAGCTTGCTGAACGAGAAGCCCGACTTCAAATTATCCGGTTACAACTAACTGGTTTAATCGGCTCTCTTTATCCACGCTCTCCGGTTCTGCTCAGGGACGAGTATGATATGCAGAATACCCAGGCAAGGGGCAGCTTCGTTCTGTTTGGCTCAAATATGATCCCCGATGCTCAAATTGAAGTAACAGAGGAGGAGGCCAAGGCATATTATGACGGTCATGTTGCTCAATACAAGCAGGAGGCATCCCGTGTTGTTCGCTACGTCATGTTGCGTCTTGGACCATCAGATAAAGACAGTTTAAAGGTTCAGAAAAAGTTTACCAAGTACATAAATGCAATGGAAGGGGCAACCACTCCTGAGCAACAGGATTCGGTTTTTGGCCAGTTGGCAGCTTCATCAGACTTCACAACGCAGAAGTTTACCGGAGTCGGCTTTGTTCATGCAAAAGAGCTCCCGATTGAAATCCGTGACACAATCATGAAGTTGACAGCTCCGGCCGTCATTGGTCCTGTTGTGGTCGGACGAAAAAGGTATTACATCAACCTGATGGAGACCACCGAGACCGAGGCAAAGAACAATGTCCGAGCACAGCATATTCTTTTGAAATCAGCCGAAGAGAACGACAGTATCAAGTCAATTGCCGATGACCTGGCCGAACGGGCACGGAACGGAGCCGACTTTGCTGCGCTGGCAAGGGAGCATAGCGAGGATTCGGCCTCCGCAGTAGAAGGTGGAGATGTCGGTTGGATTATGGACACAACACAATTTGCTGTCGAGTTCAAAGATGCAGCCCTCAAGGCATCAAAGGGAGACATTGTCGGTCCGGTGCGTACGGTCTTTGGGTATCATGTCATAAAAATCACAGATCAGGATCGGCGCGGCTACAAGCTTCGGGCCTTTAACTTTGATGTGGCAATTTCGAGCGCCACACGGAATAAACTCGCTCGTCAGGCAAGCCAGATCAGAAAGAGTCTCGAGGAAGGGGAAAATTTTGATTCCGTTGCAGCAAGAAACAGAATGAGAGTTATTGACAGCTCGCCACTGACCTCACCGAACAATCCCGTTGCAGGCTCCTGGAAGTTGGCTGCATTTACCTTCAGGGGCGATCTGGACGAAGTAAGTGAAGTGATTACCACAGATGACGACGCACGAATCGTTGCTCAAATTTCAAAAATCACTTCTGCCGGCCCAATCCCTTTTGAGGAGAAGAAGGAAGAGATTATTGCCTATCTCAAGAACAGGAAGAAAGTCGATATGTTGAAAGGGCAAGCAGAGAAGGTTCGTGCCGGACTTTCGACCGGCGATGACCTGGCAAAAGCATTGACAATTGACTCGACGGCATCACTGCGTGAATTCACGAACGTTTCGCCGACCGGAACGTTCCCTGATGTTGGTCAGGATCCAATACTGGCAGCAAAAGTCTTTGGTATGAAGCCAGGCGAGATCTCAAACGCAATTAAAGGGGCGCGAGGTTACTATATTGTCAAACTCGACAGTCTTTCATTGCCAGACGATGCAAAGTACGATGCAGAGAAAGGAGAGTTCGTAAAGCAAACGATAACACAAAAGCGTCAGAACCTCGTAACTAGGTGGTTCATTGACTCCCACAACAAGTCAACGATTACTCGGAATTGGAGTAATTAGTCGTCCCTTAAAAATTAACATTCAAGTTCTATATGGTTCTATTTGTGCAGAGCTCCTTGCGCAGTAATACAGACAAAACGATATATTGCTTTTTGAACCAAGACAAGCATCGTCAGACTACGTTAAGCCTGTCAACTGAGACCAAAAGAAGCGGGAGTGCCTGATCGCACTCCCGCTTCTTTTCTGATCTGGAAAAACTTGGCTGCCTACCTTCTACCAACTGCACCCTCAATTCGTAAAACTCGCGTTCACAATCGTCAACTCATCGGGATAAGTCACATCCCTAAACGGCATGTCTACCGTTACTCTTGCAGTTAGTTTCAGTCGTGAGCTTGATCCTGATACGCCACCAATGGCAAAGGCAAGGTTAAAAAGATCATCATAACCCTTATCGGCAAAGAATTGAAGCAAATCGAGATTCATTATGAGCTGGTTGGTAACGGTCTCACCCGTTCCCGGGATCTTCCACCCTGAAGCAACACCATTGATTGTCATTTTATCATCGATGTAGAGATTCCATTCCAACCTTTTGATGATAAGATCGGTACCTTCGTTCGTCGAAGTACCAGTGTTGGGATTCTTCGTGAGAACATCAAGTGCAAACGACACAGGAAATTTTTTGCTGTTATAAGCATTCAAGACCTTTAGTCCGTCGATTACACTCAAGTTTGAAGGGGACGAAAGTTTTGAGATGTCAATGCCCCCTGCCTGAAAGTTATGGACATCACCGAGCTTGAACTGCAGTTGTTTCAGTGAGTTCAATGCGTTGGCTGCATCCCTGATTGTCTGACATCCGGGAAGAATGATTATGCCGGTTACAATGGCAATGATGATTGCTTTCGTACTTCTCATACTCCTTTCGCTGTTGTTCGTGAACAGATTGCGGGAAGATACAAAACGGAAAGACTCATGAAACGGTAAAGTCTTATCGATTAAGCAACACATAGTTGTGAAACCCACCAATCTGTCTCCCACCAAGCACCCCTTGTTCCAGGGCTGTCAGCAGCCTGTACTTCAACCGCTCATGTTTCTGTTTAGAACGATTTGTCTGTCTGTCCCGCTTTCCATAGTTCAACTCTCCTCCCCAATCAAAATCGGCGATCCGTTCGTTCATTACCCCAGGATGAGTCCCCTCAAACCGGGTTAAGAGCCCAAGTGGGCCGTAGTCAAACTGTTTCTCACGGTCGCGATAGAGTTCCTCGGCCTGTGCCTTCCCTTTGTGAATTGTATCGAGCGCACGGTTTTTATTCTGCATTGTGTACGGAGGACGGACCCAGCCGTAATGAAAGATCCGTGCATCGACTGAAGCAACACTGAGTTTGTACGTTCCCTCCTGTTGACGATAGTTACGCCCGTCAAAGCCAGGTATACGTCGGAACGACTGAGCCGATTCCCAAGAGTGAATATCAGGGTCGTTCCGCACAATCCGAATTTCGTGTGGATACCATCCGTGAGAGCGATGGTAATGATAATAATCACCCCAGAAGTGTAGATATCTAAACAGAAGACCCTCTACCTCACGATCCTCCAGCAACTCTCTGCATCGTGATTCGATGATATGCACATCATCTTCATGCACTACCTCATCAGCTTGCAGATAAAAGAGCCAATCACCACTACAGGCGGCTTTTGCTACATCGGTCTGATGGGCATTCTCAGTGCCATTCGGGTAACGCTCAAGATCCCAAACAGTATTGATCACTCGGATTTTATTCGACCCGATGGCATCAATCTCCTCTTGCGTTCTGTCATCCAAATCACAATCTCCCAACGCAACCACAAACTCATCAACAATCGGAAGTATTGAACGGATAGACTGACCTATTGGATAATAGAGTTTTAAGGCGTTCCTCACCATTGTGAAGCCACTGATTTTCATACGCTCAGACTTGTTTCTGGTTTTGATATTGCTATCATGCTTCCTTCATCGTATGCGTGTTTAGAAGTAACGCTCAGTTATCATCCCGGCAGTAATTTTTCCAGAAAGGATAACCAGCGGGATCCCACCTCCAGGATGAACACTCCCTCCAACCATGTAGAAGTTCTCTAACTCCTTACGATGGTTTCCCTGACGGAAGAAAGCCGAGAGCATAGAACTTTCAGCCATCAGCTTTCGATCCCCGACTCTTAACCCTCGACTCATACTTTCAACTCTCAGTTATGAGCTTTCAGCTCTCGATCCCCGACTCTCGACCCTCGACTCATGTTTGACGAAGCCCCATAGATTGCTCCGTCGACGGCATGATAACGCTCTTGAAGTTCATAAAATGTTATCAACGATTGCGACAGGATGCAAGGTTGAACTCCAAACTGTGCGAGACGATCCCAGACTAACCTTGCCGATTCGCTTTTGTACTCTTCATTCTCGAAAAGATCGGCTCGCGATGGAGCATTCACCAGAAGGTACCAGTTCTTTTCCGGCTCCCTTGCAAGAGATTCATCGCTGTGCGATGAGATCGAACGATAGATTATCATCTCTTGAGGTAAACCCGAGCTTACCGAGCATGGGCAAAAGCTTGGCATTGCGAAATGAGAATACCTGATGTACTCCCCGGAACGGACTGAATAGGAAACAAAACACCCATCCCCTAACTTTCTACTTCCTATATTCTATTCCGTCAAACTCACTTTATCGAGAAGGGGTCTTATGATACTTGCATAGAGAGCCATCCCCTCACTATCTTCGTTTTGTTCGGGGGAAAAGGAAGATACCCCGATTTGTTTTTGATCACGACCTATGACCACATATATCATTCGGCAGAGCATTTACGCGGTCTTTATTATTCTGGGAGTGCTGACTGTCACGTTTTGCATTATCCGGATACTCCCCGGTGATCCGACTCGACTTGCACAGGGACAGCGTGCGGACCTCCAGTCGATGGAAGCGCTTAAGAAGGAATGGAAGCTTGATAAGCCGATTTACGTTCAGTATGTATACTTCCTCTCGAATGCCATTCAAGGCGATTTCGGTCGAAGCTACTCAACAAATCGTCCGGTTACAGAATCGATTCTCGAACGGATTCCACGAACTGCACTCCTGGCCGTCAGTGCAATGGTTCTTGCAACGATCATCGGCGTCCTCATCGGTATTCTATCAGCCTGGAAACCCTATACGCTCTTCGACAACGCAGCAATGGTCTTTGCGTTGCTCGGCATTTCGGTCCCGGTCTTTGTGCTCGGCGCCCTCTTCGTTCTTTTCTTCACTGAAAAGATGCACTTGATTGGGGGGACGGGATATATCACCGAGTTAAACAGAGTACAACTCGATCGTTTGATTCTCCCGATGGCTGCTCTGGCTGCACGTCCCCTTTCCATCTTTGCCCGCATTACCCGGAGTTCCATGCTCGACACAATGAGCATGGACTACATCCGAACGGCCCGTGCAAAAGGGGTCTCGGAGCAGAAGACGATTCTGACTCATGCACTTAGGAATGCCCTGAACCCTGTTGTTACAACGATATCGGCTTGGCTTGCAGCAACTCTTGCTGGCACATTCTTTATCGAACAGATTTTTAACTGGCCCGGTGTCGGGCTGTTGGCATTCAACGCAGTCACACAGTATGACTTCCCTATAATCCAGGGAGTCGTCATCTTTACAGCAATCATTTTTGTCGTTGTCAACCTCATCGTCGACATCATATACTCGTTCCTCGATCCACGAGTTCGACTTGGATAAACAGTAAGACCGAAGATAGAGCGACTCGCAGTTCCAAACACCATGGTCAACAGCCTAGAAGAATCAACACCGCATGTTCTCACGAACAATACCGATGCCTGAGGCGGTTCCACAAAAACCAAGCCAATCTCTCCGGTGTCTTGCCTGGAAGAGATTGAAACGGAACAAGCTGGCAATGACCGGAATGTGGATCATCGTCGTGATGGCCCTTACTGCCATCTTCGCCGACATAATTGCGCCACACTCCCCCTACCGTCAGATTGTCGATTACTCGAATCAGAATGAAGGCTTTACCGGAAGTGTCCTTATTAAGCAATCGACCGGTGGCTATGATGAGGAATATATCCCGGTCAAATCGTGGTCTCTCTCAGGCGATACAGTTCACTACGTCGATTCGTTTAACCGTGAACAATCAATTGCTACAGCCGGTCTCGTCGGCGAAAATCAGGACGACTGGTATTGGAAGCCCTTATTTTTGCTTGGAACTGACAAGTTTGGACGTGACCTGCTGACACGATTAATTTATGGCACACGAATTTCTCTTGGCATTGGTTTCCTTGCTGAATTAATTGCTCTTACGATCGGGGTTACGTTCGGGGCGTTTGCCGGCTACTTTCGTGGTGGGATTGACTCGGCTATTATGTATGTAGCCAACGTCGTCTGGAGTTTTCCATACATTCTTCTGGTAATTGCTCTCTCCCTTGCAATCGGTGTGGGTTTTGTTCCAACGTTTGTTGCCATCGGCGTTGCCTCCTGGGTAGATATGTGTCGTATTGTGCGGGGTCAGTTCTTCTCCCTACGTGAGACAGAATATGTCGAGGCAACTCGTGCACTCGGTTTCAAGGCAGGCCGAACGATTTTTCGTCATATCTTACCTAACTCACTC
The DNA here is from genome assembly GCA_021296135.1 of Chlorobiota bacterium. Lineage (GTDB taxonomy): Bacteria > Bacteroidota > Ignavibacteria > OLB7 > OLB7 > JAGWAZ01. The sequence goes on from JAGWAZ010000001.1 coordinate 63,605, forward strand.
GGGCCGATAACGGTCATTGCAACGGCCGGCTTCGCAATGGCAATTATCGCCGAAGCATCCCTTGCTTATATTGGCATTGGCATACAAAAACCTCAACCAAGTTGGGGATCAATGATATTTGAGGGACGAATAAATGTTTCAGCCGGCATAAACATCGGGCAGATGATCTACCCTTGCATCTGCCTCGCTTTAGCGGTCTTTGGTTTCAACCTGTTTGGGGACGGATTGCGTGATGCTCTCGATCCCAAACTTCAGAAATAGTCGATAGAACTCGGTACATCACGATACGTTAACGTATATGGCAAAGCTCCTTGAAGTCGATAACCTTCGAACCTATTTCCATACCGATGACGGAATAGCCCGCTCGGTTGATGGCGTACGATTCTCAGTTGATCGGGGTGAAACCCTCGGTATTGTCGGTGAATCCGGATGTGGGAAATCCGTTACCGCTCTTTCAATCATGGGACTTGTCCCTAACCCACCCGGAAAAATCGAAGGGGGTGTAATTTTATTCGATGGAGAGAACCTCCTGGAGTTTACTGAACACCAGATGCGCCATGTACGTGGTAATGATATTTCGATGATCTTCCAGGAACCGATGACATCCCTGAACCCTGTCTTCACAATCGGGCATCAGATTGATGAGGCCGTTATCCTACACCAGAACGTCAGCAAGCATGAAGCTAAGAAACGTTCCATTGATATGCTCCATCTGGTTGGAATCCCTGCTCCCGAACAGCGGTACGGTGAATACCCCCATCAGCTCTCAGGTGGGATGCGCCAACGAGTAATGATTGCAATGGCCCTCTCCTGCAATCCTAAACTCCTTATTGCTGACGAACCGACAACAGCGCTCGATGTGACTGTCCAGGCTCAAATCTTGGAGCTTATAACAAAGCTCCAGGACGAAATGGGAATGGGTTTAATTATCATCACACATGATCTTGGGGTTATAGCTGAAGTCTGTGATCGCGTCGCAGTGATGTATGCCGGAAAGGTTGTCGAATATGCCAATGTCGATACCATTTTCCATCGTCCGCGCCATCCATACACAATTGGGTTGTTGAACTCCATTCCACGTTTAGGCGAAGTTGTTGAGGAGTTGGCAACGATTGAAGGGATCGTTCCCCCTCCAACTCAATGGCCTATCGGTTGCCATTTCTGTACTCGATGTCAATGGGCGGATGATCTTTGCTGGAACGATGAGCCTCAACTCGTTGAGATTGAAACGGGTCACCAGGTTGCCTGCTGGTACATGGACAAGGTAATGGCTGAGGCAGCCCTTCCGACTGAGGACAAGGCTACAGAAGAATAGAAGTTGCTATGATCTTCAATGCTGAACGACGTGGGGTATAAAATACGCCTGCCATGTAGTCGTTTTTGAAGAGACCTGTTTGTAGTAATACAAAGTCTTCTCGAGCATGATTGTACGACATTTTTTTTTCATAGTCTCTCTCTTACTTTCGGGTACTCTCCTTTATGGACAAGTACCCGGTGTACCTTCGACCGTCCCTGATTTACCGGAAGCAACCCCTGCAGACGACTCCCTCTATATTTTTACGCCGGCACGGCCGTTGATCAACACCGATGGTCTGCGGACTTCGCTGCCAAGTGCTTTTGGATTGAATGCCCTATTCAGCAACAGTGGCTACGGACTTGGAGTATTTTATGAACGGAAGTTCTCCCCATCCTTTTCAGGTTTTCTCGACATTGGAGTTACCGGTGCACGGAAAGGTGATGAATTCCAGGTCTTTAACAGAAATCCAAACAGCGTTCACTTCCAGACCTACTTTGTTCCGAACAAGGTGAACCGTATATGGCAGGCTCCCATTATGCTTGGAGTGAAGCAACACGTCTTCACACACGTTTTCTTCGACAATTTTCGGCCATTTGTGAATGGAGGTGCAGGTGGTTCGGTGATTCTGACAACCCCGTACGATCAGGAGTTCTTCGGTGCTTTCGGCGATGCCCAACTTCATGTAGCCCCGGGCGGATTTATTGGAATCGGCACAGAGTTTACAGAAAAAAGCCCCGGTCCCTCCTTCAACGCTCGTTATTACTATCTACCGGTAAAGTCTGGCATTGAAAGTCTGGTTGATGAACCAATTACCGACTTTGGCGGATTGTTTCTGACGGTGAACCTGCCGCTTTGAGCAAGATGTCCGCCACCACCTCCGTTAGCAATTCTTTTCTTTTTCGTAATAATCGCAACGCTTTGAGTAAGGGAATAGAAGGTGAGTTCCGAATATTCTTTCTTCAAACCCTAACAGCCCGTTGAAAAAGTTGGGAAGTAAGGAAAGAATGCTTACCTCAGCGTACAATCCTTTTCTAGATTAGTATTAGCCACACCGAAGGAGGCTATTGTATATCGATGAGCAAGCCTCGAGAAACTCAGCAGCAGGGGGTGTGGGCCCAGAACCAGGACCTGCCCGAGGCGCCTATGACAATCGGACAAGGAGACAAGGGGACAAGGAGACAAGGGGACAAGGAGACAGGGAGAGGGGGGGCAAAGATAGCCCAGTCGTTTACGGCTGGGATGAGGACGAAGATAGCCCAGTCGTTTACGGCTGGGACGATGTGATTCTCTTGGCCTCTGACAATCAGCAAATAATCAAGGGCGTGTTCAGTTATATCTCTTTGAAATAACATTGGGATGTTGCCAGAAATGTGCGTATAATTGCTCCTAAACCTTCAGTCTCAGACAATTTCTGGTAGTGTATCAGTTTGAAAGCGGCCCTGAACAGCATCTGTATAGTTTTTGTATGCATTGACCGTAGGAAAATGGTATAATTGCGGTAATGAGTGCTTACTTAGGCTTGTTCGAACAGGGCGGTCCTGTTCGCCTTCACCACAGGGGGGATCCCAGTGTCTGCGACGAACTGGGAATATCAAAACGTTCATACGAGATCTACTCAACGTTATCCGACAGGATAGAGGAGTGCCCGCTGTCCCATTGGTGCTCTTTGGTGTTACGGCATAGAAGAGGAGTTGATCATGCCCAAAGGTCCGCAGGGTGAGAAACGTCCAGCAGACGCGATAGGGCGTGCCGTCCAGGTTGCGCAAGATCGCGACGCGCGAGATTGAAGATACGAGGTATGTGCATCCGAAAAAGGCTATCAGTGGCCGTGTTGATGGAAAAGTGCGGGCTGTTCGTTTGACGGCACAACAACGATCCAATGTAGCTCGGCAAGGGGCGGATGCTCGGTGGAAAGATAACGTTCAAAACAACAAGAAAGACGAGGTTAACGAATAGTGAGGCTCGAAGAATCTCTTGATAAGACGATTCTCAACCACGCATGTACAGCTGCTGTAGAATTGGAAGACGTTCTAAAGTCGGATGTTGTATGTTACTTTGGTCAGATAGAACCGAGGTTTTTGCGTCATTTCAGGGATTTCGTAGAAGCTGTTAAACAGAAATCAGAACGAACCGAAAATACTCTATCGATAGTGTTAGGAACTCTCGGGGGATCAGCTGAAACTACAGAACAGTACGTTTCTATAATCCGACATCACTATGACGAGGTCAACTTTATTATCGCCGGATATGGCTTATTCAGCAGGGACCATTCTTTGTATGTCTGGCGATAAGATTTTTATGGATTACACATCAAGTCTCGGGCCTATTGATCCGCAGGTTATAACATTCAGACGGTCTTGGTCTTGTATCTGCAATGGGTTATCTCGATAAAGTTGAAGAAATGGCTGATAAATCTGAATTAAGCCAACCGGATGTTGTTTTGTTAAGACAGTTAGATTTGGGGAAGTTAGCCCTTTATGAACAAGCTCAGAACCTGTCTATTGACTTGTTGAAAACGTGGTTGGTGAAATACAAATTCAAAAGCTGGAAAAAGCACAGAACAACCAACCCAGGCGAACCTGTTACGGAAAAAGAAAAGACTGCGCGCGCCGAAGAAATAGCAAAGGCGTTGTCGGACAATAAGTTTTGGCATTCCCACGGAAGATCATTGGATATAAACAAATTAAAAGCGCTCCGTCTCGAAATATGCGATTATTCAAACAACGAGGAGTTTCGAAGCAAGATTCGGACATATAACGATTCACTTTCTTCATATTGCGAGAGAATGGGTTTCCCTGTTTTTTTCCATAGTCATCTCTTAACGGAGTTGTAAGATGAACAAGAGATCGCTTTCAAAAAGAGTGGAGGATCGTATACGAACTAACGAGGTAGAGTCGACCAAGCCACAAGGTCCAATTCTTTCCGAGAAGGCGACCGAAGCGCTGAAACTTGCCCAAAAGTTCAGTCATATCAAGGCAGAACCGTACATTCTTCCACTTGAATCAATGTCAAGTTCGGCGATTAAACCGTCGATCAACAAAACAAAACTGAATAAAATGCTTGACAAATAGCTCGCAATTCGGTATATCGGTAGTATGAACAAGTTACCGAACCTGCATAAGCGAGTTACCATAATCAGGATGCTGGTCGAAGGCGCGTCCATGCGGTCGATCGGCAGGACGGTAGACGTATCAATTAACACCGTGTTCGATCTATGATCTAGTTGTTGAGGCCAAGGCCATCAATGGCCTGATTGATATCGAGAGTACTCTTGTGACCCCGGCGTAAACGCCGGGGCTACCCATAGCTTAGCCGTTTACGTATAGCCAGCCCTTTACGTATAGCCAGCCCTTTACGGCCGGGAGGATGAGGGTAAAGATTGCGCAGCGTTTTACGGCTGGGAAGATACACTGATAAAGACTGATGCTAAAACAAAAGACTAATAAAGACTGATGAAACAGACTCTTGACTCTTCGATTTCAGAACCTCGATTAACGATCGTATGATGTCAGAATGTCGATGCATGATGTCAGAATGTCGGTGTATGATGTCAGAATGTCGGTATTCGATGTCAGAACCTCGATTAACGATGTTCGATGTCAGATTTACGATGTATCATAGCCCAGCCGTTTACGGCCGGGGCGAGTCTCCAATTTCACTGCTTTGCCCATCGGCACAAATATCAAAGGGGAGTCTTATGACTCCCCTTCCCTTCAGAATGTACTATCTCTTTATTGTGCTGTATCAGTGACTCTACCAGTTACATGAAACTTAAATG
>JAGWAZ010000132.1:0-994 GCA_021296135.1 Chlorobiota bacterium
CACATCGGCGATGCTAACGGCGATGCTAACGATGATGAGATGGTTCTGGGATACGACGGCACGACGACTGGCACGATCAGTGTGAACGGCACGACGTCGATGAATATCACAACGACAGAGGTCACCTTCACGGGCAACACTGATATAGATGGCACGCTCACAGTAGATAGCGGTGCGACGGTAACTGCGGGAGGGCTGGAAGTTTCGGCCGGTGGTGCAGCGATCACGGGTAACTCCTCAGTGACGGGATCTTTTAACCTTGTGGACACTGCGTCGGCTCTTCTGTTGAACAATAGTGCAGGAACAAGTGGTCAGGTTCTGGTAAGTAAGGGAGGGGGCGCAACACCTGAATGGGATGATATGAGTAGCGCAGCCTGGGGCCTCAGTGGTAATGAGGAAACAACTCCTGGTATAGAAGAGGGAGGGAACTATCTTGGAACCTCAGACGCTACCGATCTTGTCATCGCAACAAATGCGACCGAAAGAATCAGGGTCGATACAGATGGCGATGTAGGTATTGGAACGAACGCTCCGTGTCGCTCGATGTTGATGGAGGTTTTGCGATACGGCCGCCAGCCGCCGTGATCACCATCACCCAGGACAACGTAACGGTCGATCCGGGCGATAGGTCATTCCTGCTAATTGATTCGGATGCCCGTCCTGCAAACAGGACCATCATACTTGCTAATGGAAAAGAAACAGGACAGATTCTGGTTATTCAGTGCATAGCGACAGGTATTGATAGTACTTTGAATCCCATCATTGCAAATGGAATCGAGCTGTTCGGCGGCAACGGCCCATTTTCTTCTCTTTCGACGCCGACGCCCTCCTCCCACACCTTTAGCTCTGACAAAACACTGCAATACAAGGATAATCTCATCTTGATCTGGATACACAACTCCTGGTACGAAATCGGCCATACTGATTTCTAACCAGACAGAGGAGTAGGTAGTATATGCTATGTCGTCGTGCACGGGAACGGCCGAGGCCGTTC
>JAGWAZ010000132.1:1328-2371 GCA_021296135.1 Chlorobiota bacterium
CTATGTCGTCGTGCACGGGAACGGCCGAGGCCGTTCCCGTGCTTTTTTTACTTTTCTGATGTCGAGGAGTCGAGGAGTCTAGGGTTGAAGGGTCGAGGGGGAAGACAAGGAGACTGGCAGACGGGAAGACAAGGAGACAAGGAGACTCGCAGACAAGGAGACAAGGAGACAAGGAGACAAGGAGACTGGCGTCGAGGGTCTTTAGATCGAACATCGTTAATCGTTAATCTGAAATCATAGATGTCGAAGGGTCGAGAGTCCAGAGTCTGTTCCATCAGTGTTTATCAGTGTTCTGACATCGTAAATCGAACATCGCAAATCTGAAATCGAACACTGATATTTTGACATCATACGATCGCTAATCGAGGTTCTGACATCGAAGAGTCAAGAGTCTGTTCCATCAGTCTTTATCAGTGTATCGTCCCAGCCGAAAAATACAGACGTTACACCCTGATACAGCTTCAAGTGAGAAGATTTGGCTTGTAGATTGTCTTAATAGGGGAATGAAAAGATGAGTTGACGTTCACAGGTCTATCTTTTTCATTGAAAACAAAATTTTTTTGGGAAGCTCTTGCATTATAGTGAGCAGTTTGTTATGTTTAATATAGGCTTAAAATCGATAAAGAGAATTTCTATCTATATGTTTAACCCATAGAGACAATTATCTTAACCCGGAGCCTTAAGAATGTGTCCTGGAAGCCTTGCGCCTGACCTCAGGCAGTGCATCTCATACATTTTTTGTGGGGTTTTCCTCTCAACGATCCTCGTTGCCGACCTTCCTGCACAGGTCCGCGACACGCTATCGTTCTATCAATCTGGTTCCGGTTACGTCTATTTCCACAATCCCGATGTTGTGCTGCAGGCTGCTCGATTCGTTAATCCTGCTCCCGGACATATCAAGGAGATTCATATCAAGGAGATTTCGGTTGCTCTCGGTGGAACCTCGGCGGATGGTAAGGCTCGTCTGCGGATCTTTGGTCACGAGGGAGGAGTCCCTGCTCCGGTTCTTGAGCGTGATCTGATCGAGCCGATCACCCTCCAGA
>JAGWAZ010000132.1:2413-3392 GCA_021296135.1 Chlorobiota bacterium
TCATTGCCGTCGATCAGATCGACTCCGGCGTTGTCTTGCTCTCGGACAGAGTGGAGAAGCAACCTTTCTGTTCGTCGAATTCGGTATTTCGAATAGATAGTTCATAATGCGTTGATAACGTAAACCAAGTGGACAAAGATGAGAACTTACTCCTGGAGGGTACTTCTGTATTCTAAAAACCGAAGATGAAGTGCGTACAACAACGCTCTTAATAGTTAGATAAAACATAGTAAATCTATAAAAGCCCATCATGAAACACCATATTATTCTCTATGTCATCATATCCTTCATCATGTTGATGATAGGCAAAGTCGAGCTTTTTGCTCAACAACAGGACCTTTATGGAATTATCAACACATACGCACAAGTAGCGACGCACGATGATTGTGGCCAATATGTCGTTCTTATGGACGCATCCGGTTTTTCTCCTGGGGATCGCGCTCTTCTGATCCAGATGAAGGGGTGCCATTACTATGATGGTGATGATCGTAACTTCGGTCAGGTTGAGTATTACAGTTCCTGTGGCGCTTTTGAATTCGTGACAATTGACGCGGTTATCTCCGATAAAGTGGTTTTCGAATCGCCAACTGTTCACTACTATCAAGCAGGCGCTGCTCAGCTCATAAAGGTTCCTCAGTATGGGGATGTGAGAGTAACGAACGGACCTAATTCCCCTCAGTCCAGTGATCCATTAACTGCTATGGCATGGAACAATTCTACGAATACTGGTGGAGTGCTTGTATTTGAGGCAAGTGGTACGGTGACATTAAACGCTGATATTTCAGTCGATGGTAAGGGGTTTGTTGGTGGATCAAAAAGTGCCGATAATATTGATTCAAATTTGTTTTCCTACATCTACGACCCATCTGAGAATAAAAGTGGAACGAAGGGGGAGGGGGCGGGGATAGTCCCTGATAGCCTGAATTCCGGTCGGGGTCCTTCTGTCAATGGTGCTGGAGGGGGGGTCGGTCGAAGTGGC